>JBPCOE010000140.1:0-39730 GCA_051000605.1 Jatrophihabitans sp. | reverse complement strand
GAGGTGGTGGTCATCTGGTCGAGCGGGTTCTCGATCTGGGCCCGCGCTCCACCGGCGCCAAACACCGCAGCCCCCCATGCCAGGGCCACCAACACTCCCGCCGCTAGACGCCTCATCGCTTCTCTGGTCCCCCCCGGGTCGCCATAGGGTACCGTCCGCGCCCGGCGGTAGCGGGGTCGGGCCCGCCGGCCGCGGCTGCTCCCCCCGTCGGCGCGCCAGGGTCCGCGCTCGAACCGCAACCGGCTCCTCGCCGGCGAACGGCCGATCGACCTCCTGGCTGAGGGCCGCGTCGACGAAGTCCGCCAAGCCGGCCACAGTTTCGTCGACGGGGCATACGTCTGACGCCACTCCCCCACCGGATTGCCGCCGTCCGGACTCAGGTTTCGTAGTACGATTGTCCCGTGTGGATGCGAGCCCGTCAGCGTTCAAGCACGGCGTCACGATCGAAGACATCGAACACGCCGTGCGCAACGCGTTGGCCATGGACGACTGGGATGAAGACCTCCGTCTCTACATCGGACCTGCGCGCGACGGCTCGCTGCTCGAGGTCGTCGCCATCGTGAGCGCGGACCGAGACAACTTGGCAATCCACGCCATGTCGATGCGCGCGAAGTACCAGCGTCTGCTCCCAGGCGGTGAACGATGACGGCGAAGAAGAACTACGGGCGCGCGCGGTCCGGCAAGGTGATCACCGATGAACTCATCGACGAGTACGTCAAGCAAGCAGAAGACGGCCTCGACGTCGATGAACTCATTCGGCGCCGGGGCGGCAGACCGCTCATTGGCGAGGCACCTGCAACGGTCGAGTCGGTTCGATTGGAACCCGAGTTGCGCGACGCGTTGCGAGAACGCGCCGAACGCGACGGGCGCACCAACTCCGACGTGATTCGGGAAGCCCTTCGTCGCTATTTGCAGGCAAGCTGAGCGAGCGCATCGCGCGTTCACCCGACCTGCGAAAGGGGCAGTAGGAGGCGACACTCGGGGACGCGCGTTAGGCGCCGCCTTGCCGATCGAATAAGCGCCGTTAGTCGCGCGCCAGTGATCTCGACGCGACGGGATATTGCAGGACCGATATGTCGCGCGTCTTGCGAGGGTGCGGTGCGAGGCTCGGTGCCGGTCATGCCCCAAGCCAGCCCAGGCGACGGCCGGCTAACCGTTGTCGCGTGCGCCCTCGACGGCCTGCGCGGTCGCCTCGAGTTGAGGAGCCGATCGACCCGGCTGCCCAGGATTCAAACGGCGCGCGTTCCGGCATCGTAATGAACCAACCGCACCCTGTGGTCGCCGCCCCTCGAGTTTTCGCCGAGATGCCAACGACGATCATCGAATCGTGAGTTGGAGAACGACTTGCTCGATGTCCCCACCCGTCCCGAAGTCCTAGCCGACGTCGGAGCCGAGCCCCGTCTGAATGTCGACAGCCCATTGGAGGAGCTGCTCGTCGCGGCCGTGCGGGGCAATCACCTGCAGCCCGTGAGGCAGACCGCGCTCACCGTCGAAGATGGGTACGCTGACGGCCGGCCATCCAGCGAGCGACCAGAAGCACGTAATCCAACTGTCGCCGTCGTCGCCGTGGGGCGGTGCCACGCTGCCGGCCGCCGGGCAGATCCAGCAGTCGATGCCACTTTCCTGGCTATGCGCCGCGCGGTCGACCACCAACTGGGCCTGCATCGGCGTCAATACCCTCTTCACGTACTCGGCGACGTCGCCGAACAGGCGCTTCATGTTCAGCTCCTGCTGGAAGTCGCTGCCCATCGCCACCCTGGCCTGCTGTCCGACGACGGCCACGACGGGCTGGTTGTCGCACTTCGCGTCGTACAAACCGTTCATCATGTGCACCGCGCCTGGATCCGACGTCGACATGCACACCCCGACCTCGCCGGTGAACTTGGCGTGCGCGCACGCCATGAACGCCGCGATCTCCTCGTGGGTAGGGCGGATGTAGCGGAAGGCCTTACCGTCGGACTCCGCGCGCTCCAGCGCGCCGTCGAACCCCCCGATCCCGTCACCGGGGAAACCGTAGAAGCGGTGCAGGTCCCACTCGATCAATCGATCGATAACGAAATCGCTGACGGTTCTGCTGCTCATCTTCTGCGTTCTCCGATTCTGTACGTGGACAACACGATTGCCACGCCGCCAGCGCCGAGCCCGATGAATCCTCGGAGCGGTCGTGGTTACCAAACAACGTTTGTCGTCGCATGATAGTTGCCGTACGACAATGATACTCGCGCAGCATCTGGCGCGACGCAAGGGCCTCGAGCGCATCGCTCGCGAGCCAGCGCGCGACCGCGCCGCTCGTGGAGGAAGGGAGCACGGTTCATGGCCGGCTTCATCGGAGAAATGCGGCGCAGCGGAAACGGTCTGCTCGTGCGAGTGTCGGTCATCGCAGCAATCGGCGGGCTGCTGTTCGGCTACGACACGGCGTCATCTCCGGTGCCCTGCTCTACATCAAGAGCGACCAGCACGCCGGACAGTTCGATCAACAGGCGATCGTGTCCGCTCTGCTGCTCGGTGCGATGCTCGGCGCCGGGCTGTCCGGCTACCTCGCCGACGCGATCAGCCGCAAATGGACCAAGGTCCTGTCCGGATCGGTCTCCGTCGTGGGCGCGCTCGGGTGTGCATTCGCAGTGAACGCGCCGATGTTGATCGGCTTCCGGTTCCTGCTCGGGATCTCGGTCGGCGCCGCGTCCTTCGTGGCCCCGCTCTACATTTCCGAGGTCTCCCCGCCCAAGGTCCGCGGCGGGTTGGTGTCGTTCAACCAGCTGGCTGTCACCACCGGCATCCTCACCGCCTACGACGTCGACCAAGAACTGCGCGACATCGCCGAGGCCAGCGCCAAGGAGAAGGACAGCAGCGTCAGAGACCTCGTCACTGCCCGTATCCGGCCATTGCTGATCATCGGACTCGGCCTGGCCCTGTTCCAGCAATTCGTCGGCATCAACACCGTCATCTACTACGCCCCGACCATCCTGGCCGACACCGGCCTCACGAACAGCAGTTCCATCACCCAGACCGTGTTCGTCGGGGTCACCAACGTCGTGTTCACCGCCATCGCCGTCCTGCTGCTGGATCGAGTGGGCCGACGCAAACTCCTGCTCACCGGTACGTGCGGCCTCATCGTCGCGCTCGCACTACTCGGGGTCTACTTCTCCTCCCCCACCCTGCAACAGCACGCGGGCTACCTGGCGTTGATCGCGCTGCTGCTCTACATCGCCTCGTTCGCCATCGGCCTCGGACCCGTGTTCTGGCTGATGATCTCCGAGATCTACCCCATCGGCGTGCGCAGCCCCGCCATGTCCGTGTCGACCATCGCCAACTGGGGCGCAAACTTCCTCGTCGCCGCCACCTTCCTCAGCCTCGGCAGCCTCATCACCCGGCAAGGCACGTTCTTCCTCTACGGCGGCATCGGCGTGCTGGCTCTGCTGTTCTTCTGGAGCAACGTGCCAGAAACGAAGGACCGAACCCTGGAAGAAATCCAGGACGACTTCACCGACACCACCGGCGGCAGCGACTCTAGTCGCGGCGAACCGCGCGACGCATCCCCAACAGGCCGGCAAGGGGCCGCGTCGCACCGAGCCAGCGCACGCGCGTCCGTCGACTCGCCCCAGGACGATGGAGGAAGCCGCTGATGGCCGCTGATCTCCCCCCTGGCACGCTGGGTTCACCGCAGTCATCGACATCAAGACCGCCACCGTCCACGCGCGCGGCACGCTCGAGATCTTCACCATCGAGCTCTTGCGCGGCGCCATCGCGAACCTCGCGCTGCACAACCCGCCACGCATCACCCTCACCCTGACCGACGTGACCGATATCGATGGCTGCGCGGCACGCCTCATCGACTCCTGGCAACGCGCCGGCATCCATGGCTCGACCATCCCGATAGACATTGTCGACCCTTGCTGTCCGCTCGCACCGCGAACCTCCCCACGCGCGTCGACAGCTGCAAGCACGTCCGATCGAGGAAGCGTCTCAGGCGTCGGCGCCACACCGGATCTACATGACCGTCACGCCGGGCTACGCCGCGGCCTGGCACTCGCGGATACCGCTCAACGCCAAGCCAGCCGGCGGGAGGAACCACGGCACATCACCAGCGCCGACAGCGCCGCGAGTTCCGGCCGAGCGCGAAGACGTACGGCGTGAATGACACTTCAGTGCGCCCATTCAAGTCCCCAGAAGCAACGACCAAATCGTGCAACGACTACCGACAGCCGATCAACACCGCCGACACCGAAGGACAAATCGATGGGTTCCGTACACGTGCGGGGGTCCGGGCATCCCGGAGACCCGTTCCAAGTCGTGGTCGCGCTCACAAAAGCCGACACCGAATCCGCGCGAGCGCCTGAGTCAATCGTCATAGATGTCACCGAAATGGACTACGGCGCCGACCCCCAGATCCGCACCGTCGTCGTTCAAGTCATCGACGACGAGTAACCTGCCACGATTCCCCGGCGGCACGCCCTCCGGCCTCGCTCACCTTCGCCCAACACTGGGCTGTGTCCCGCTCCGAGGCCACTCGCTACGACGGCCAAACGCAGGGCTGCCCCGCCGTGGCCCATGCCCACCGCACCGACGATCGTGGACAACCCCACCTTGCGCGCCCCGTCGCGCGGGCCTTCCAAATCGCACCACCTGGCGTGGCTCGCCCACCACGTCCCACCTCTAACCCCCTCGTCAACGGAAAAGAGTCGGTTCCTGCACAGCAAACTCCAGCCCGGCGGTCGGGCCCGTGTCGGGCTCGCCCCGGCGACTGGTATGCCCTGCTCCACCAGCAACGCACCGGCAACCTCAGCGAGGTCTGCCTGATGCTCTACGAAACGCACGGCGGCACTTTCCTGCACCGCGCTGGATCACCTTCAGGGTCGCTGATGCGCGACGACTTCGCGGCTGATGAACCGCGACCGCGAGACCGGCAGCGCCCCTGACCAACGCCGCAGTACTACAACGCGCCGTTTCGACACGGTCCGTTCGACACCGGAAGGAAGTGACGTCATGGCACTGACACCAGACAGTGACCCACCGGCACCGGGGAGCCGCCCGATTACGCCGAGGACCACCCCGACGAAGATCCCAAACAATGGGGATGGCACGGCGAGTGGGGCGGCGGTGCACGCGCCGGCGGCTGGGTCGTGGCAGCCATCCTGGTCCTCATGACCACCGCCACGAATTACCAGTTCGAGTACCACCTCGTGTTGTGGCTGCTCGCTGCTGGTCTGGTCGCCGGGCTGCTGCGGGACCATAGACGACGCCGCAATCAGTGGCGGCACTGAAAATGGCGTTACACGACCACCATCGACAGGCCCGTCGAACACATGGGAGAGGCCAGAATCCTCGTAGCCGCCCGACTGACCAGCGTGCACTCGCTCATCGCCGGCCCCGTCCGGTTACAGCTGATCTACGCACTCGCCATCGTCAACGACCTAAGCTGAGCAGGCGACCTCGTGTACTCGCTCGCGCGTCCGGCGGCAGTGTCGATTGTCGGCGCTGCCAGCAGGGCGGTCGCGGCGGAGTGGCGGCAGCCGAAGTCGCCGCACGCCGGCTTGATCGACGAGGTCGAGCCAATCCTCGGTGTCGGTGCTGCGATCGAGCGGTCCACCGGTGTGATTGGTGAGGACGAAGCCGCGGTCGGTCCACAGCGAGCCGGCGGCCAACCGTTCGGCGGCTTGGCGTCGGTGTTGCTCCTGGAGCAGCGCCAGCACCGGATGAGGGACAGTGATGCTGCGGCGGCCGCCTTGGACTTCGGCGGGCCGAGATGCGCGCCACCGCCGTGCCGACGCGGGCAGGCAGACGCACGCCGGCCGCACACCGGTTCGGCGTCCTCGCCGACACAGCCGTGCAGCCACGGCAACCAGGTCAAGGTCTCCCGGACGCGCAGCTCGGCAGTGTCGAAGTCGATGTTGTCCCAGCGCACGGCGAGCGCCTCACCCTGCCGCAGCCCGAGGAACGCCAACGACCAGCGCACCCCGTTGCGCCTGGACCGTGCAGTCGTCAACAACTGGGCGATCTCGGCCGCGTCATAGGGCTCAACTTCGGGCTCCTCGTCAGCGCGTGGCATGTCGGCGAGCGGGACGGGGTTGCGCAGAATGTGTCCCCGTCGCGCTGCTGTGTTGAGGGCCGCCGACAGCGTGCGTCGCACCTGGGCGACACTGCCGGCTGAGCAGCCGCTGGCGAGAACGGCGCCGTAAAGGCGTTCGACGTCTTCGGGGGTGAGCGCGCGCAGCTTGACGCGACCGACCCCGGAGGGTGCGACATGCAGAAGGTCAGTGCGATAGCCGGACACCGTGTTGGGCCTGACGACGGTCGTTCGGGCCGCGCCCACCGTTCCAAATACGCGGACACGGTGAGGTCCGGTCCGGCCAGGGCGATCCCGCGGGCACGGGCACCCTCCAGCGTCTTGATTTTGTCGTCGACCTCGGCTTTGGTCCGTCCGCGCACATGCTTGCGGCGGCGTTTGCCGGTGCGGTGGTCGACGCCGAAGGAGATCCAGCCTTCCCAGCCTTCGCCGTCGCCGCGCCGGTGGATGGACGAGCGTCCACCAGCCGCTCTGTTCGCCGCGCGGCTCATGCCGCGCCGCCCGAGGGCAGTGCGGAGAGGTAGGCCTCGAGGTCACGGCGCAGCACCCGGCGTGCGCCGCCGATCTACCACGCTGGCTACCACGGATGAGGTCATGATCAACGCTCCTGTTCTCGCTGACGGCTACGAGCCAGCAATCACGGGCGTTGCACTTGGCGGTGGCGGTGGGATTCGAACCCACGGTGGTTTCACCCACACACGCTTTCGAGGCGTGCTCCTTTGGCCGCTCGGACACGCCACCGCGGAAAACAGTACAGGACCGCCGCTCAACGCCGGGAGGCGAAGAACGCCCGCAGCACCGCTCCGCACTCGTCGGAGAGCACTCCGGCGACGACTTCGGGACGGTGGTTGAGCCGCCGGTCGCGCACAACGTCCCACAGCGAGCCGACAGCGCCCCCCTTCTGGTCCCACGCACCGAACACGAGCCGCGACACTCGGGCCGCGACGAGCGCGCCCGCACACATGGTGCACGGCTCGAGGGTGACGACCAGCGTTGCGCCCGGCAGTTGCCACGAGCCCAGCGCCGCCCCGGCGCGGCGCAACGCGACGACCTCTGCGTGCGCGGTCGGGTCGTGGGCGGCCTGGCGTTCGTTGTGCCCGGTGGCGATAACCGCACCGGCGGCGTCGAGGACAACGGCACCGACGGGGATCTCCCCGGCCGCGGCCGAGCGCCGCGACAACTCCAGCGCCGAACGCATGGCGTCGGTCAGGACGTCGGGGTGGATCACCCGCGCAGTTCTTCGAAGACCTCGCCGCAGCCGGCCTTCTCGCACACCGAGAGCAGGACGTCGACGGGCAAGGTGCCCTCGTGCTCACACATCGCCAATAGCGCGCCCGAGGACGTCCCCAGATCCTCGGCGATGTCGGCGTCACCGAACGGGGCGCTGTCGTGCGCCGGCGGGGCGTCGTCGTCGTCCTCGAGCATGTCACCGCCGATCTCTACGAGGTCCTCGGCCACGACCGCGGCCATGGGGTAGGCGTCGGCCGAATGCCCGTCGGTCAGAAACGCCCGCGGGTCGTCGTCGCTGCCGTCGAGGCGGACGAGTGCGGCGTACTCGTCGTCCTGCTCGATGACCAGCAGGCGCACGTCTGCGTCCTCGTCACGCAGCACGTCCCCGAGATCGTCCAAGGATTCGCAGCGGTCCAGGTCGGCCTCGCGGCCCGTCCACGTGTCATGGAGTTTGACCAACATGGCGGCGAAGTACGACATCAGCGCACCCACGCGGCATCGATCGCCTGACCGTACTGCTCGCTCATCTCCAACCGCTCCATGATCGTTTCGAGCATTTCTTCGGGCAGCAGGTCGAGGTCGTCGAGGATGTCTTCGATCTCGTCCTCACCGACGTCGACGTCGGTGAACAGGTCGAGGTCGCCGACGGGCCAAACCTCGTCCAGCTCGTCGTCGGCGGGCGGATCTTCGCCGAGTCGGGTCATCGCCTGCTCGGCGAGCGGGAACTCGACGGCCGCGGTGAGGTCGGAGAGCAGCAGCGAAATACGCCTGCCCTCCTGGCGGGCGATCACAAAGAACTCGTCCTCGACGAACGCGACGACGAACGGACCGCCCTCGGGCGGCTGCGAACGCAGGGCGGACAACAGGATCCCGAGATCGTCGAGGACGGTCGGGGGCAGCGGCTCGACCCGCCACTGCGGGCCCTCCCGGAAAGCCGCGATTGCGAAGCCGCGCTGTGCCATCTGCCCCACCTCCTCACTCGGTAGTTGTCGGTATCGATCCTGGCACGGAAAACGGTGCCGCCGGAAGTCGTGGCCCGGATGGCGATACGGTCGCTGCAGTGAGCGACGCAAGCGGCGCGAACCAGAGGCATGGCGCCTTCGGCGGCCCGAACGGAGTGAGGGAGTGTTCGAGTCGACCGGTCCCGGCGCGCAGTCCGGGTACCGGGCGGACGGCATGGCGCTATTCCACCGCGTCGCGGTGCTCGGGCTCGGTCTGATCGGCGGTTCGCTGCTGCAGGCCCTGCGCCAGGCGGGTCTGGAGGCGGTCGGCTTCGACGTCGACCCCGACACGGCCGCCGCTGCGAGCACGTCTGGTTTCCCGATCGCCCCCACCGACGCCGTCGCCGTGCACGGTGCCGACCTCGTCCTACTGGCGATGCCCCTGCCGTCCGTGCCGGACGCGCTGCAATCGCTCGCCCCGAACTTGCGGCCGGGCACAGTCCTGAGCGATGTGGGCACGCTCAAGCGTCCCGTCCTCGCTGCGGTGCGCGAATACGTGCCCCAAGTCCGCTTCGTGGGCGGTCACCCACTGGCGGGCGTGGAGGAGACGGGTTGGCCGGCGTCGGACCCGATGCTGTTCCGTGATTGCCCGTGGGCCCTGACGATCGAGCCGGAGACGTCCATCGATGCGTGGGTGCGCATGGCCGGGCTCGTGTGCGATCTCGGCGCTCGGCCGGTGCCCACGACCGCGGCGGAACAGGACATCGCGGTCGCCCGGGTCATCGGACTGCCGCACGTGCTAGCAGAGGCACTGGCGCTCACCGGCCTCGCCGGCGGGCCGCTCGGGCTGTCGCTCGCGGCCGGTTCGTACAAGTCGGGCTCCCGCGTCGCGCGCACCCGGCCGGAACTCGTCGCGACGTGGTGCGACGGGAACCCGGCCCTGGTCGTTGCGCTCGACGACGCGATCACTCACCTGAGCTCGGCTCGGGACGCACTGGCCGCTCATCGGTCGGTCTACCCGCTCGCGACGGCCGGCCACGACGCTCGGATCAACTGGGAACACCGGCAGTTCACGCCAGTCGAACTCCGCGCCGATGCCGACGCCCTCGCCGCACATGGGCGGGCGGGCGGCTGGGTCACCGCCGTCCTGCGCGACGAGGACGGAATCCGGCTGCTCGGCATGCGTCCGTTGTGATACGCGGGTCGTGCGACTCGCGATACCGCCGCCGCAACCTGTACTACGCGTGTCTTACAACTTGCAGGACTGCTGTGCGGCGTTGGTGTCGGGCTTCGGCGCGGCAGAAGGCGGCGTCTTCGTCGCGGACGACGACGCGGCGTGGCTGGTGCTCGGCTTGCTCGGCGGCGGCGACGTCCGGTCGTGGATGATCTGGGTGAAGAGCACGTTGCCGGCCGCGTCGTCCAGCTTTACCTTGTGCGCCACGCCGGTACCCGGTGGGCTGTAGTCGCGGTTCGCGATCGGCGCGGTATAGAAGGTGACGTGTTTCGGATTCAACCCGTGCATCGCCGAGGCGAGTTCTCGCAGGTCACCGAAGGTGGTGTCGCTGTCGACGGTGATCGCCTTCGTGGCGGCGTCGAGGAAGTCGGTGAGCCGAATGGGGTTGCTCAGCAGCGTCCCGCTCATCGCCTGCCGCAGCACCACGCCCATGAACAATTGCTGACGCTTGATGCGCCCGAGGTCCGAACCGTCCCCGAGCGACTCGCGGGTGCGCACGAACGCCAACGCCTGCGGTCCGGCAAGGTGGTTGACGCCCGGGTACAGTCTGAGCTTGCTCTTCGGGTCGTAGACGGCCTTCTGGCTGCAGATCGGCACCGTGCCCAGCGCATCGACCATCGAGCGGAAGCCGGCGAAGTCGAGCTGGACGAAGTGGGTGACCGCGATGCCGGTGAGCTTCTGCACGGTCGAGATGGTGCAGCGCGCGCCGCCGATCGAGAAGGCGGAATTGAACATCTCTTGGTGCGCGGGGACTTGGTGACCGCTCGAATCCGTGCAGTCGGGTATGTCGACCCACGAGTCCCGCGGGATGCTCACGACCGAGACGTTCTGATGATTCTTCGAGATGTGGACGAGGATCGTGGTGTCCGATCGGGCCCCGTCGACGTGGCCGTAACCCGCGCCGGCTCCGGCCCGGCTGTCCGAGCCGATGATCAGGTAGTTCGCGGCGTGCAGCTGCGCCGTCGGCTCGGCGATGTTGTGGTCCTTGGTCTGCAGGACGTTCTGACGCGTGATCTGGCCGTTGTACTTCGCGTACGTGTACCCGACGACGCCGGCCGAGCACACCCCGAGCAGCGCGGTGAAGGTGGCCGCCGACAGCAGGCTGCGGCGCAGCATCGGCCTGCGCCGTTTGTGGCGCGCCGAACGGGTCGCGCGCAGCTCCACCGTCATGCCGTCACTCCAGCCCTCGTTACCTCCCCGTGATGTTAGGGAGTCCCCTCCCGGATGCCACGTCGCTCCCAGCGGGCTGTCAGCACCGGTCGGCGAGCCCACTGTTTTTGGAACCGTCGCGCGGCGTCCCCTATGCTTAGCAAGTCGACCAGCGGGGTTAGCATGAATGCGGCTCGCTTGCGAAAGCGAGCGATTGTCGCCCTCATCGTCTAGAGGCCCAGGACGCCGCCCTTTCAAGGCGGTAGCACGGGTTCGAATCCCGTTGGGGGCACGCAGTACGCCGAAAGGCCGCTTTTTCTCGCGGTCTCCAGGCCCCGTAGCGCAGCTGGTTAGCGTGCCGCCCTGTCACGGCGGAGGTCGCGGGTTCAAGTCCCGTCGGGGTCGCCATGCACGACACTGCACCGCGCCTGCTCGCCGTGGCGCACGGCACCGCATCAGTGCCCGGGCGCACCACCATCGATCAGCTGCTCGCCGCGGTGGCCGCTGCCCGGCCGTCCGTCCACGTCGAGCTGTGCTTCCTCGACGTCCTCGACCCACGCCTGCCCGGTGCGCTCGATGACACCACCCCGACCGTCGTCGTCCCGTTGCTGCTCTCGACCGGCTATCACGTGCAGTCCGACATACCAGCGGCCGTCGCGCTCTACCCGAGGACGTCGGTGGCGCGGCATCTCGGGCCGCACCCGCTGATCGTCGACGCCCTGCTCGAACGGCTCGGCGCTGTCGGCGCCGACGACTCTGTCGTGCTCGTCGGTGCCGGCTCCAGCCGCTCGCAGGGGACCGACGAGCTGGCGCGCACGGCCGAGCTGCTCGGCGAGCAACTCGACCGTCCGGTCGCTATCGCGACTATGGCCGCCGACCTGACCCGAGTCCTCGGCGGGCCGCCGGCCCCGGTGCGGGTGGCGACCTACCTGCTCGCCGAGGGCCGTTTCGTGACGACGTTGCGGACGGCAGCCAGGGACGTCGGCGCGACGGTCAGCGGGCCTCTCGGCGCACACCCGGCGATCGTCGAGTTGGTGTGCACGCGTTACGACGAAGCGGTCGCGTCGGTCCGGTAGTCTCCATAGCTGCGCGGCTTGTCGGCGCAGCACGGCCAGGTAGCTCAGTTGGTACGAGCGACCGCCTGAAAAGCGGTAGGTCGGCGGTTCGACCCCGCCCCTGGCCACCTGAACGCCACCGCCCCACTCACGCGGGGACGTAGTGCGTGAGTGAGGCGGCTGACCGACGACTTCACTCAGCCGGCGAACGTGACTGTTCCACGTCGCCGAGTGCAGCCGCATCCACTGTTCGTGATGCCACCAGATAACGGTTCCATCACAAGAGCGCCGCAGCCGTCCGGCTAGGCGTCGCCACGCCCGACCCGTCCTGCGACGGCGGTGTCGGTCGAGTCGTCGTCGTGCACGCCGTTCATCGACAGGTCCGTCGCCTCTGCGTCCGCCCGCTCGCTGGCCGCAACACCGCCCGTCCCTGCCGCTGCTGCACTGTCGGCGGCGGCCCGGGCCTGCTGGCCCGACACCGTCCGCAGCGGGACCTCCTTGAGCATGAGTGACAACACGATGCTCACCACCAGGACGCAGCCGCCGACGAGGAAGACGATGTCCATGGCGCCGGAGAACCCGGCCAGGAACGGATGGGCGAGCGCACGGTCGATGTGCTGCAGGAAGGACGTGTCGTTGAGCGCGGAGCCACCCTTGTGCTGCAGCAGCGCGAGATCCTTGGGGTGCGCTGCGGCGGCGCGTTGGAAGGCCGTCGGCGGCACCGGCGGCGGCTTCGGATTCGCCTTCGCCAACTCACCCGTGATCTTCGATCCGGCACTCGTGAAGAGGATGGACAGGAAGATCGCGGTGCCGAGCGAGCCGCCGACCTGACGGAAGAACGTCACCGCCGACGTCGCGACGCCCATGTCTCTGGGCTCCACCGCGTTCTGCATCGCCAGCACGATGCTCTGCATGTTCATGCCGAGCCCGAGACCGAAGATCGCCATGTAGATGTCGGCCTGCCACAGCGGGGTGTCCGCCCCGATCTGCGTCATCAACAGCAGTCCGACGACCATGAACATCGACCCGATCACCGGGAGGATCTTGTACCGACCCGTCCGCGACGTGATCTGCCCGGACATCAACGACGCGAACATCATGCCGCCGATCAGGGGCAGCAGCAGCAGTCCGGCCTTCGTGGGCGAGGCACCCTTGACGATCTGCAGGTAGAGGGGAATCGCCGCGATTCCGCCGAACATACCGAGCCCGATGATGGTTGCCTGCGCCGAACCGACCGCGAAGTTGTGGATGCGGAACAACCGCAGCGGGAGCAGCGCATCGTCGCCCATCCGGCTCTCGACCCGGACGAACGCCACGAGACCGGCCACGCCGAGCACGTAACAGATGAAGGCGCTGGTGGAGGTCCAACCCCACGTCCGGCCTTGCTCCGCGATGATCAGCAGCGGCACGAGGCCCACCACCATCATGGCTGCGCCGGTGAAGTCGATGCGGTGCTCCCGGCGAACGTGATCGAGCTTGAGCACCGACTCGACGACCAGAAGCGCGAGGATGCCGATCGGGACGTTGATGTAGAAGATCCAGCGCCAGCCGGGGAAGCCGAGCAGGTGCGCCTGGCCGGCCAGGAAGCCACCGATGACCGGGCCGAGCACCGAGGACGTCGCGAAGACGGCCATGAAGTAACCCTGGTAGCGGGCGCGTTCGCGCGGCGGGATGATGTCGCCGATGATCGCCAGGGCGAGCGGCATGATCCCGCCGGCGCCGATGCCCTGGAAAGCCCGGAACCCCGCGAGCATGTACATAGACTGCGCGAGCCCGCACAGGGCGGAACCCGCGATGAAGATCGTGATCGCGATCATGAACATCGGCTTGCGCCCATAGATGTCGGACAGTTTGCCGAACAGCAGAGTCGAGATCGTGGACGTGATCAGAAAGGCGGTCGTCACCCACGCCTGGACTGACAGCCCGTGCAGGTCGTCGCCGATCGTGCGGATAGCGGTGGAGACGATGGTCTGATCGAGCGCGGCCAGGAACATGCCGAGCATGAGTCCGGACAGGATCGTCATGATCTGTTTGTGCGACAACCCGCCCGGTTCGGACGGTGCGGTTATCGGTGTTGCCGTGTCGGCGGACATCAGTCGGTACTCCCAGCTCGGGCGGGCTTGGTCGCCACCCGTTCGTTGATCAATTCGCTGTTCGCGGCGTCGTAGGCGTCCGTGAAGCGCCGCAGGAGTGCGGACAGCTGCGTTACGTCGTCCCGGCTCCAGCCGACCAGCATCTGTGCGAAGTGGTTGATCCTGAGTTCGTCGTGGTCGCAGAGCACGGCGTCGGCCTGGGGTGTACAGACCAGCAGGCTCGCCCGACCGTCGTCAGGATCAGCGCGACGCTCGAGCAGGCCGTCCTTGACGAGGGCAGCAACCTGCCTGCTGACCGTGGACGGATCGGAGTGCACGCAGTCGGCGAGTGCACCGGCGCGCATGGGACCTTCGTGACGCACGCACTTGAGCAGAACGTGCGCCGACCACTCGACATCGTGGGCGGCGGCGGCCAACCAGCGGCTGCGAGCCTTGGTGAAGGTGCGGACGAGCCCGACGAAATTGTCGGCCAGATCGGCGACGTCGTCGCGCCGGACTGCCGGCGCCTCGGCGACATCGATCATGGGGAACTCCTGATGCGTTGCGGACAATTAGTTGCTGGGTACAAGCATCTACCCTGCGTCCTGTCGACGCAACGCCGTTCCGGGTGTTTCTCAGCACCGCACTGGGATGCCGGTCGCCGGCGTGCGCGCCAGGCGGTCAGGTCGGCCCGAGGAGGTGGATCGCCTCGTCACGCATCTGGACCTTGCGCACCTTGCCGGTCACCGTCATGGGAAAGTCGTCGACGACGTGGACGTAGCGCGGGATCTTGTAGTGGGCGAGCGAGCCTGCGCAGAATTCGCGCAGCGACTCGGCTGTGAGGGTGTCCGCGCCGTCGCGCAACCGCACCCAGGCCATCAGTTCCTCGCCGTACCGCTCGTCGGGAACGCCGATCACCTGGGCGTCCAGGACGTCGGGATGGGTGTATAGGAACTCCTCGATCTCGCGCGGGTACACGTTCTCGCCGCCGCGGATCACCATGTCCTTGATGCGTCCGACGATGTTCAGGTAGCCGTCGGCGTCCATCGTGGCGAGGTCACCGGTGTGCATCCAGCCGTTGCGAAGTACCTCGGCCGTCTGCTCCGGCTCGTCCCAGTACCCGATCATCACCGAGTAGGCGCGAGTGCAGAGCTCACCGGGTTCGCCGCGCGGGACGGGCAGGTCGGTTTCGGCGTCGACGACCATGACCTCGACGTGCGGGTGCACGCGCCCGACCGTGCCGGTGCGGCGCTCGAGAGAGTCGTGCTTGCCGGTCTGCGTAGAGACCGGCGACGTCTCCGTCATGCCGTAGCAGATCGTGACCTCGGGCATGTTCATCTCGGCGATCACGCGCTTCATCACCTCGACCGGGCACGGCGAGCCCGCCATGCAGCCCGTACGCAGACTGGACAGGTCGTAGTCGGCGAAGTCGGGCAGGCCCAGCTCGGCGATGAACATCGTCGGAACGCCGTAGAGAGACGTGCACCTCTCGTCCTGGACTGCGGCGAGCGTGGCTGCGGGGTCGAAGCCGGGCGCCGGAATGACCACGCAGGCCCCATGGGACGTGGACGCGAGATTGCCCATGACCATGCCGAAGCAGTGATAGAACGGCACCGGTACGCAGATGCGGTCCTGCTCGGTGTAACTCATCCCGTCGCCCACGAAATACCCGTTGTTCAGGATGTTGTGGTGGCTGAGGGTCGCACCCTTGGGAAAGCCGGTCGTGCCGGACGTGTACTGGATGTTGATGGGATCGTCGAAGGACAGGGTTGCGGCCCGATCGTGCACCGCGTCGGCGGACACCCCGGCCCCGTCAGCGAGCAGGGCGTCCCAGCTGTCGTGGGCGACGTAGACGACCTCGGTCGGCGTGTCTAGCACCGGCACGATCTGCTCGATCATCGACTTGTAGTCGCTCGTCTTGAACGACTGCGCCGAGATGAGCGCCCCGACCGAGGCCTGCCGAAGGACGTATTCGAGTTCGTGAGTCCGGTAGGCGGGGTTGATGTTGACCAGGATCGCGCCGATCCTCGCGGTCGCGTACTGGACCAAGAACCATTCGGCGCAGTTGGGCGCCCAGATACCCACACGATCTCCACGGGCTATGCCGCGGGCGAGCAATCCCCGCGCGACGTCCTCTATCGCGGTATCGAGCTGCGCGTAGGTGAAACGCTGACCGCCGGCGACATCGACGAGCGCCTCCCGGTCGGCGAACCGATCGATCGCGGCCCGCAGATTGGCGTCGATGGTCTGGCCGAGCAGTGGCTTATCGGAGATCCCGCCGGCGTAGGAGAGTTCGCTTGTCACAGACCGAGCGTAAGCGGCGGCGAACACAGCACGACGCCGCACCGGGATCGCAGCAGCAGCGATCCGGTGCGGCGTCCGTTGCCGCTGTGGGCGAGGCTCAGGCCTCGATCGGCGCGGTGTTGCCCTCGAGCAACGAACGGACCTCGGTCTCGCGGTAACGGCGGTGACCGCCGAGCGTGCGGATGGAGGTGAGCTTGCCGGCCTTGGCCCAGCGCGTGACCGTCTTGGGGTCGACGCGGAAGAGCGTCGCGACCTCGGACGGGGTGAGCAGGGATTCGGTCTCGGGACGAACGCGAACCGCAGTCATCGTGGTGCCGCCCTTCTAGGGGTTAATGTCCCGTGGAGTCCTGTTCCACGGGATGTCACGCCAAGTATGCATATTGTGAAACGTCGCGCCTATAGCTGCCCGCTCTACTGTCCACTCTGTGCCAGGCAGGAAGTTCCTGTCCGTTTTCTCCCGGCCACAAATCGCGACCAATCCGGGTATTTGCTGACAGGCCGACCACAGCCTTCACCGGCGTGCGAGGCCACTTCTTCGCGAGGTACGCTTGCGGTACGACATGACAACTTTCCCGGTACGGCTCGTTTGAGGTCGGCAGCCGGATGAGCGCGCGAGCGAGGGGGTCGAGCCATGGGGCGCGGCCGTGCGAAGGCCAAGCAGCAAAAAGTGGCCCGAGAACTGAAGTACAACACGCATTTCACGGATCTCGACGCGTTGCAGCGTGAGCTCGGGACCTCTGCATCTGGCGGGGGCCACGTCGTGGAACAGCCGGATGTCGCGGACGAAGAATACGACGAATGGACCGGTACCGATCGCTGAGCGAGTCGTGGTCCACGGGGCAACCAGACCAGCACGCCAGGCGAGGATCCTTCGGCCGCCGGATGCGGTTGATCCGTGCCCGCCGGCTGCGGCACTACCGTGGCACGAAAAGGCGGATCAGCGCCAGCCCGCTGCCGTGCCCGCATAGTCCGAAACCATCGTGACGATGGCTGGGCCCGCACCGCCGGTCTCGACACGACCGATCGTCCAGGCCGGTACCTGCCGCGCCGCCAGCAGCTCGAGAACGGCGACCTCCTGATCTGCCGGCACCGCGGCGAGCATGCCCACGCCCAGGTTGAAGGCCTTCTCCAGTTCGCTGCGGGTGACCTCCCCCGTCGTGCGGACGAGGTCGAAGACGGGCTGGGGTGCCCAGGTGGCTCGGTCGATGACCGCGCGGACCCCGGGCGGCAGGACGCGCACGAGGTTTCCCGCGAGCCCGCCGCCGGTGATGTGCGCGAAGGCGTGCGCGCCGCACTCGGCGGCGAGAGCCAGGCAGTCGAGGGCGTAGATCCGGGTCGGGGTCAGCAGTTCGTCGCCCAGTGAACGTCCGTGCAGGACGTCGGGTGTCGCGGAGAGGGCCAGGCCGCCGCGGTCGAACAGCACGTGCCGCACCAGCGAGTAGCCGTTGGAATGCACCCCGCTGGAGCCCATCGCGATCAGCATGTCGCCGGGCACTATCCGCTGCGGGCCCAACACGGCATCGGCATTGACGACCCCGACGCCGGTGCCCGAGATGTCGTAGTCGTCGGGGCCCATCACGCCAGGGTGCTCCGCGGTCTCGCCACCGAGCAGGGCGCACCCGGCCTGGACGCACCCTCGGGCCACCCCGGCCACGATCGCAGCGATCTTCTCCGGGACGACCTTCCCAGTGGCGATGTAGTCGGTCAGGAACAACGGTTCGGCGCCGACTACGACCAGGTCGTCGACCACCATGGCGACGAGGTCGATGCCGACGGTGTCATGGCGGTCGAGCGCCTGCGCGATCGCGAGCTTGGTGCCGACGCCGTCGGTGGAGCTCGCAAGCACGGGCTGCGGATACTTCGAGAGGTCGAGCTGGAACAGCCCGGCGAAGCCGCCGAGGCTGCCCAGCGTCCCGGGACGGTCGGTGCGCTGCACCGCAGCCTTCATCAGCCCGACCGCGCGGTCGCCGGCCTCGATGTCGACGCCGGCCGCGGCATACGAGCTCATGGGCGGCTAAGCGCGTCTGCGGCCCAGCCGGACGTCCGCTCGGGCTCCCGACCGGCCATCGGCGGCGACGCCCGTACCGAGCGTTCGATGCCCTCGAGGACGTGCTTGCCGCCCATGGTGTCGGGCAGCGCGATCGGGTACTCGCCGTCGAAGCAGGCCCGGCACAGGCGCGTCTTCGGCTGCTCGGTGGCCGCGATCATGCTCTCGAGCGACAGGTAGCCCAGCGAATCCGCGCCGATCGAGGCCCGGATGCCGTCGTTGTCCAGCCCGTTGGCGATGAGCTCGGCTCTGGTGGCGAAGTCGATGCCGTAGAAGCACGGCCACTTGACCGGCGGCGCGGAGATGCGGATGTGCACCTCCAGCGCACCGGCCTCGCGCAGCATGCGGATCAAGGCGCGCTGGGTGTTGCCGCGCATGATCGTGTCGTCGACGACGACGAGCCGCTTGCCGCGGATGACGTCACGCAGCGGGTTGAGTTTGAGTCGGATGCCGAGCTGGCGGATCGTCTGCGACGGCTGGATGAAGGTGCGCCCGACGTAGGAGTTCTTGACCAGGCCGACGCCGTACGGAATGCCGGACGCCTCGGCGTAGCCGATCGCGGCGGGAGTACCGGACTCGGGCACGGGCATGACGAGATCGGCGTCAGCAGGGTGCTCCCTGGCCAGGCGACGGCCCATCTCGACGCGCGACGCGTGGACGTTGCGCCCGGCGATGGTGGTGTCCGGCCGGGCGAGGTACACGTACTCGAAGGCGCAGCCCTTGGGCTTGGCGGCGGCGAAGCTCTGCGAGCGCAGCCCGTCGGCGTCGATGGCGACGATCTCGCCGGGCTCGATCTCGCGCACCACGCTCGCGCCGACGATGTCCAGCGCCGCCGTCTCCGACGCGACGACCCAGCCGCGTTCGAGGCGCCCCAGCACCAGCGGACGCACCCCCTGCGGATCCCGGGCGGCGTAGAGGGTGTGCTCGTCCATGAACACCAGGGAGAAGGCGCCGCGCAACTTGGGCAGGACGTCCATAGCCGCCTGTTCGACGCTGACGTCGGGACGGGCCGCGAGCATCGCGGTCAGCAGTTCGGAGTCGGTGGTCGCACCGAGTTCGCTCGCCCGGATGCCGGCCGCGCGGGCGTCGTCGGCGAGGTCGGCAGTGTTCACCAGATTGCCGTTGTGTCCGAGCGCGAGGCCGGTGCCGGCGGGAGTCGTGCGGAAGCTCGGCTGCGCGTTCTCCCAGGTGCTGGACCCGGTCGTCGAGTAGCGCGTGTGCCCGATGGCGATGTGACCTTGCAGGCTCGCGAGCGTGGCTTCATCGAAGACCTGCGACACCAGGCCGAGATCCTTGTAGACCACGAGCGAGCTGCCGTCGCTGACCGCAATGCCGGCAGCCTCCTGGCCGCGGTGCTGCAGGGCGTACAGCCCGAAGTAGGTCAGCTTCGCGACCTGTTCCCCTGGTGCCCAGACGCCGAAAACGCCGCAGGCGTCCTGCGGGCCTTTGTCGAAGGGGAGGAGGTCGTGCGTCAGCTTGCCGTCACCGCGCGCCACGTAACCGAGTGTACGGGTCGTGAGTCGTGGATCCGCCCGGGAGGGCGGGGATCGGGGGGTGTCGATCGCTCGCAACCCGTCAGACCCATCCACGCTCGCGATCGACACCCCCCGATCCCCGCCTGGTTGCCGTATCGCTCGGTTCGCCGTCTTGCGCGGCACGGTGGCGGCGGGAGGCTTACGCGAGTACGGGGAGGTGGTTGGTGAGGTCGGCTCGGGTGCCCGTTGCGCGCAGCTTTCCTGATGCTTCTGCTTCGTGGAATGTGGTGCGGCCGGTGGCCATTCTTAGCCACGTCAGGGGGTCGGTCTCGACGACGTTCGGTGGGGTGCCGCGGGTGTGGCGCGGGCCTGCGATCGCCTGGACAGCGACGAAGGGGGGGACGCGGATCTCGACCGAGCGACCGGGCGCCTGCGCGGCGAGGATCTCGGCGAGGGTGCGTACGGCGGTGGCCAGCGCTGGACGGTGCAGAGGTAGCGTCGGCCGCTCGGGCAGGGAGCGGGAGAGATCGTCGCAGTGCACGACGAGTTCGACGAGCCGTGTACGCACCCAGTCCAACGCGGTGATCGCGCCACGCGCGGTGCGGATCACGGTTCGGTCGGCCACGCCCTCCGCAGCCGCGGCGAATCGGTGAACATCACGAAGGCGGCCGATCAGCTCTGCCGGCGAATGGTCGGCCGTGGTCGCCCGGGTGCGTTCGGCGATCGCGGCGGCCGCTGGGCGGTAGCGCAAGACGAAGGCTGCGACTGGCACCGCGGCTGAGCTCTCGCGGGTACCGAGCTGGTCGACGAGGCCGTCCCGCACGAGCACCAGGTGGCCGACCATAGTGCGGATGTCCAGGCCGGCTAATACGGACGGGGCCGCGAACGTCTCGGGCGGCAGTTCGGCCAGCCAGTCCGCCAAGGCCGAGCACTGCACGGCGCATGCGGCGACTTCTCTCCCGAGCTTCATACACGCATGGCCCTATGACTGCACGGCGTCATGAAGATCACCGAGGATCAGACCTCGAAGCGACGGGGGATCGTGGCCGTCCACGCGGCGCGAAGCTCGCGCAGCGGGATCCGGAAGCAATCCTGGACGTCGAGCGTCGCGTCGAGCAGGTCGACGACCCCGATCCGCTGGTGGGGCAGCCGGCGGGCGGTGCACATGTCGGTGAACCGCACCTCCGCACTGCGCGGCAAGCTGACAATTGCCCGCGCGGTCGACTCGCTGAACAGCGTCACGAAGTCGTCCCCCTCGGGCAGGACGATCCGCGCGCCGATGTCAGCGCGCACGCACGCCTCGACGAGGGCCTGCGCCAGGCCGCCTTCGGACAGGTCGTGGGCCGAGTCGATCAGGCCGTCGCGCGAGGCGTCGATGAGAACGTCGGCGAGCAGCTTCTCGCGGGCGAAGTCGACGGCCGGCGGCTGCCCACCGGTGAACCCATGGGTGGCGTACGCCCACTCCGAGCCGCCGAACTCGTCCATGGTGTCACCAAGCAGGTAGATCGCAGCGCCGTCCGTGCGCAAGGACTGCGGTGTGCGTCGGGCGACGTCGTCGATCACCCCGAGGACGCCGATCACCGGCGTCGGCAGGATCGGGGTCGTGCCGGTCTGGTTGTAGAAGCTGACGTTGCCGCCGGTGACGGGGACGCCGAGGGCCTGACAGCCGTCCGCCAGGCCGCGGACTGCCTCACTGAACTGCCACATGACGCCCGGGTCCTCCGGCGAACCGAAGTTCAGGCAGTCCGTCACGGCCAGCGGCCGCGCACCGGTGGTGGCAACATTGCGATAGGCCTCGGCCAGCGCGAGCTGCGCGCCGGCGTACGGATCGAGCCGGGCGTAGCGCCCGTTGCCGTCCGTCGAGATGGCCAGACCGCGCGACGACGATTCGTCCACGCGGATCATGCCGGCGTTCTCGGGCTGAGCGAGCACCGTGTTGCCGAGCACGTAGCGGTCGTACTGGTCGGTGATCCAGGACTTGTCCGCCAGGTTCGGCGACGCGGCCAGGCACAGGACGGCGGCGCGGAGCTCGGCGGAGGTACGAGGTCGGGGCAGCCGGCTGCCGTCGTGCTGGATCAGGGCGTCCTGATCGAGCGGGCGTTCGATGGGGCGTCGGTAGAGCGGTCCGTCGTGCGCGGCCGTCCGCGGCGGCAGGTCGACGATCTGCTCGCCGTGCCAGCTCATCCGCAGGCGCCCGCCCCGCTCTTCTTCTGCTGCCGAGAGGGCCGTCACCGTCCCGATCACGGTGGACAGGACATCCCACTTCGCGCAGACGGCGAGGAACTCGTCTAGATTCTCGGGGCTGACCACCGCCATCATGCGTTCCTGCGACTCGCTCATCAGGATCTCTTCGGGCGTGAGCGTGGGGTCGCGCAACGGGACGAGGTCGAGATCGACGTCCATGCCGCCGGTGCCGGCCGCGGCGAGCTCGGTGGTGGCGCAGGACAGCCCAGCCGCGCCGAGATCCTGGATGCCGACCACGAGGTCGGCGGCGAAGATCTCCAGACAGCACTCGATCAAGACCTTCTCGGCGAACGGATCGCCGACCTGCACGGATGGCCGCTTGGACGGCTTCGTGTTGACACTTCTCGACTCCGCGCCTCGCTCGCTGGAGCTCGCTACCATGCTCACTTCGCTGTCGTCTTCGTCCTCGAAGGTGGCGCTCGCGAGCACGGACGCCCCGCCGATGCCGTCGCCGCCGGTGCGCGCGCCGAACAGGACCACCTGGTTGCCGGGGCCGTCCGCCTTGGCCAGCTTGATCCCGTCGGCGCGCAGCACGCCGACGCAGAGCGCATTGACCAGCGGGTTGCCGACGTAGCTCTCGTCGAAGTAGATCTCGCCGCCGATATTGGGCAGCCCGAGGCAGTTGCCGTAGCCGCCGACGCCCGCCACGACACCAGGCAGCACGCGGGCGGTGTCGGGAGCGTTCAGCGGTCCGAACCGCAGGCTGTCGAGGACGGCGACCGGACGGGCGCCCATGGTCAGGATGTCGCGAACGATGCCGCCCACGCCCGTCGCCGCGCCCTGGTAGGGCTCGACGTAGGACGGATGGTTGTGGGACTCGATCTTGAAAGTCACAGCCCAGCCGTCACCGACGTCGACCACGCCGGCGTTCTCACCCATGCCGACCAGCAGGGCGTCGGCCTTCGGGGCCTTTTCCGCGAACTGGCGCAAATGCAGCCTGGACGATTTGTACGAGCAGTGCTCGCTCCACATGACCGAGTAGATGGCCAGTTCCGAACTCGAGGGTCGGCGGCCCAATATTTCGCGTACTCGGCTGTATTCGTCAGCGGCCAGGCCGAGTTCCTGGTACGGCTGCGGCTGGTCGGGCGTCTGTTCGGCGAGCGCGACCGTGTCGAGGCTCATGACGCCACCCCGGTCAGAGACAGGAAAAAGCCGAGCCCGTCGTTGCCGGGGCCGGTCAGTGGTTCGATCGCGTGCTCGGGATGGGGCATGAGGCCGACGACGTTGCCGGCCGCGTTGGCGACGCCGGCGATGTCGCGGTAACTGCCGTTCGGATTCTGTCCGACGTAGCGGGCCACCACGCGCCCGTCGGCCTCGAGCGCGTCGAGCGTTGGTGCGTCGGCGACGTAGCTGCCCTCCATGTTCTTGATGGGGATCACGATCTCCCGGCCGGCCCGGTACGCCGACGTCCACGGGGTCGCGGTGTTCTCGATCCGAAGCAGCTGATCGCGGCACACGAAGCGCTGACGACGATTGCGGATCAGCGCGCCCGGCAGCAGGTGGGCCTCGCACAGCACCTGAAAGCCGTTACAGATGCCCAGGACCGGCATCCCGTCCGTCGCGGCGAGGACGATCGCGTCCATCACGGGCGCGAAGCGGGCGATGGCCCCGCAGCGCAGGTAGTCGCCGTAGGAGAACCCGCCGGGCAGGATCACGGCGTCCACGTCGTGCAGCGATCGGTCGCCGTGCCACAGCGCCACGGCCTGCGCGCCGGCCAGCCGCACGGCGCGCGCGGCGTCCCGGTCGTCGAGACTGCCCGGAAAGGTCACGACACCGACACGGGTCGGCACTACCGGCCTCGCTTCGCTGCGGCCGCTACCCGACGACCATGCCCATGGTTCGCTCGCTGCGCTCGGCTCACGCGCTCAGGTTACCGGCGCCCGACCCCGGCAATCGAGCGCGATCCGCACACGGTTCTGATCTGCTCCGAACATCTCCGGCGTTGAGTTCGTTCACATGAGCACCGGAACCGATTCCGAATGGGCCGCAGCGGCTCGGCTCGTCCGCCGAACCGGCTTCGGCGCGACCGGGACCGACGTCGACGCCGCACGAAAGCTTGGCCCGGCCGCCTATGTCGCCCGCGTCGTCGGCGCCGACCCCAGCACCGATCCGGGCGCGAAGAGGACGCCGCCCCCCACCTTCCCGGCCATCGCGCCCGCCGGCAAGAACGCCGGTACGGACGCCAAGAAGGCCAGCCGCAAGGCGCTGCATGAGCAGGACACGAAGCTGACGGCGTGGTGGCTGCGGCGGATGGCGAGCGTCGACGAGCCCTTCGGCGAGAAGCTGACCTTCGCCTGGCACTCGCACTTCGCGACGTCGCTGAAGAAGGTCAAGTACGCGCCGCTGATGCTGCAACAGAACCAGCGCCAGCGCAGCCTCGGCACCGGCGACTTCCACACCCTGGCGTACACGATGCTCACCGACGCGGCGACGCAACGCTGGCTCGACAACGAGAAGAACACCGTCAAGGGCCCGAATGAGAACCTTTCGCGGGAGTTCATGGAGATCTTCACCCTCGGCCACTCGGACGGCTACACCGAGACCGACGTCCGCGAGGGTGCCCGGGCGCTGACCGGTTACCGGATCAACCCGAAGGACGGCGCCGTGCAGTTGCGCCCGGCGTTGCGCGACAGCGCATCGAAGACGTTTCTCGGACGCACCGGCGACCTCGGACCGTCCCAGTTCTGCGACGCCGTGCTCGCCCGGCCGGGGTGCGCCCCGTATGTCGTCACCCGGCTGTGGAGCCGGTTCGTCTCGAACACCGCGCCCGCCAAGGACGTCCTGGACCGGCTGGTCGCGGCGTACGGGCCGAAACGTGACCTCGCCGCGCTGTTCCGGACGATGTTCACCGATCCGTCGTTCCAGGCGGCCGGCGGGACGTTCGTGATCGGGCCCGTCGAGTGGCTCGTCGGCGCAGTGCGCGCGCTGAAGGTGCCGACGGATTCGGACAAACAGGTTGCCCAGTTCGGCACCCTGCTCGACTCGCTCGGCCAGCTGCCGCTCTACCCCCCGTCGGTTGGCGGTTGGCCGTCCGGTCCGGTGTGGTTGTCGACCGCCGCGGCGGACCTGCGCTTCCGCGGCGCGGCGATGCTCACCCAGCACGCCGACCTCTCAACGATCACCGGCTCGACCACCGCCAGACTCGAGACGGTGGCACAGCTGCTCGGAGTGGCGGCGTGGTCACCGCGGACCCTGAGCGTCCTCAAGGGGTCCGCCAACGATCCGAAGCAGCTGGTGGCCGTCGCCCTGAACACGCCCGAATATCTCGTTCACTGAGAGGCCTCCAGATATGGACACCGTCACCCGCCGCCGCTTCCTCATCGCCTCCGGCGCAGTGGGAGCGGGTGCACTCGCGGCCGGCGCGGCGGCGATCAGCCCGGACGACCTGCGCTGGCAGGCCTCGGCCAACCCGCTGCCCTCCGATGCCCAGGTGCTCGTGCTCGTCACGCTGTACGGCGGCAACGACGGGTTGAACACCGTGATCCCGTACGCCGATTCGGCCTATCACGACGCGCGTCCCGATCTCGCCTACGCCGAGGGCGACGTGCTGAAACTGGCCGACGGGCTCGGGCTCAACCCGGCGCTCAAGGGTCTCGCCGGGCTGTGGCAGGACAAGCAGCTCGCCGTCGTCCGGGGCGCGGGCTACCCGAAGCCCGACTTCAGCCATTTCCGCTCGATGGACATCTGGCAGACCGCCTCGCCGGCGACCCCGGTGCCCTCGGGGTGGCTCGGCCGTTGGCTGGACGCGACCGGGGACGATCCGGTGCGCGCGCTCAACATCGGCTCGGTGCTCGCGCCGGCCGCCGTCGGGACCAAGTGCACCGCAGCGGCGCTGGACGCGACCGGCAAGGGGCGCCTGCGCCCGAACTTCAGTTCGGCGGTCAGCGGTCTGGGGGCGGCGGTGCCGGGCGACTCGGCGGCGCACGCGGAAGTGCGCACGTCCTACCGCAACGAACGTACCGTCGACAAGACCTTCGCGTCCGTCCTCGGCCCGGCCACGCCGCAGCCTGGCAGCAGCGGGTCCGGCACCAACGGCAAGGGCGATCGGTCGGCCGGGCACAGCGGCCAGTCGTCCAACGCGCTGGCCCAGCAACTCGCCTTCGTCGGCAAGTGCGTGAAGGCCGGCGTCCCGACCCGCGCGTACCTCGTCAGCCTCGGCGGCTTCGACACCCACGCCAACGAGAAGCAGACCCAGGAAGCGCTGCTCAAGACGTTCGACGAGGGGGTCACCCCGTTCCTCAAGGACATGGCCGGCGACAAGCACGGACGCAACGTCGTGCTGATGTCGTACTCGGAGTTCGGCCGCCGCGTCGCTGCAAACGCCTCTGACGGGACCGATCACGGCACCGCAGGCCCGATGTTCGTCGCCGGTGCGCCGGTTCGGGGTGGGTTCTACGGCGAACAGCCGTCACTGAAGGACCTCGATAACGGCAACATGAAGTCGACGGTGGACTTCCGCGCCGTCTACGGCGAGCTGCTGCACAAGGTCCTCGGCGCCGACCCGCACAGGGTGCTCGACACGGTGCCCGCAGAGCTGGGGTTTCTGGCTTGATCCGCCGCGGGCGGATCCTGTCCGACCCGTTCACTGTGCGTGTTCCGCACCGGCCTCGCCCGTCGGCGCACAGGTTGCCAGTCGTCCGCGATTGCCAGTCAGTCCGACGTCACCGGTCGGCTACTCGCGATGGATCGCGAAGTTCTCGATCACCGGGTTGGCGAGCAGGGTGTCGGCGAGGTTGGTGAGGATGGCCTCGTCGAGATCGTCGGCGACGTCGAGCTCGAAGTGCTTGCCTTGCCGCACGTCGTGGACGCCCTCGATGCCCAGCCGGCTGAGCGCGCCGACTATCGCCTGGCCCTGTGGGTCCAGGATCTCGGGTTTGAGCACAACGTCGACGACCACGCGGGTCACGGCAACTCCGTAGGGGTCGAGCGAGAATGCGGCGGACGCCGGCGATCCTATCGGCGGACGTCTTCCCGCCTACGCCGGTCGAAATTCGGCACGAAAATCGACCGTTCTGGACGCGAAGACGCGACGATCAGCGGATCACGTCAGCCAGTCGTCGAAGCGCAGGCCGGTCAAGCGCTCGTACGCCTCGACGTACCGGGCCCGGGTCGCGGCGACGACATCGTCGGGCAGCGGTGGCGGCGGTTGGCCGGCGGTGCGGTCCCAACCCGACGCGTCGCTGAGCAGCCAGTTGCGCACGTACTGCTTGTCGAAACTGGGTTGGGCTCGGCCCGGCGACCACTCGTCCGCCGGCCAGAACCGGGACGAATCGGGCGTCAGCACCTCGTCGCCGAGCACCAACGGCCCCGAACCGCCGGCGCGGCCGAACTCGAACTTCGTGTCGGCCAGGACTATCCCCCGCTCGCCGGCGATGCTCGCTGCGACCTCGTAGATGCGCATCGTGGCGACCCGCAGTTCGGCGGCGATCGACGGGCCGAGGGTCGCCTCGACCGTCGCGTAGGAGATGTTCTCGTCGTGTTCGCCCACCTCGGCCTTGCTGGCTGGGGTGAAGATCGGCTCGGGCAGGCGGTCGCCGTCGACCAGGCCGGGGGGTAGCGGGATGCCACATACCGCTCCGGTGGCCCGGTAGTCGAGCAGGCCGGAGCCGGTGAGATACCCGCGCGCCACCGCCTCGACGGGAATCATCGAAAGCGGCTGGCAGACCATCGCCCGCCCGCGCCATTGCGTGGGGATGAGCGGGTCGTCCACGCTGCGCAGGTGGTTGGGGATGACGTGGGCGAGCGTCTCGAACCACCACGCCGACATCGCGGTGAGGATCCGTCCCTTGTCCGGGATGGTCGTGGGCAGGACGTAGTCGAAGGCTGACAGCCGGTCGCTGGCGACCATCACCAACTGCCCGTCCGCGGCCCGGTAGAGATCGCGGACCTTGCCGCTGTGGACGTGGGCGAGGCCCGCAGGAGGTGAGGCGGTCACGTCGGCGATCCTCGCAGAGCGGCGGGCCGGTCGCCGCGCGTCGGCGAGTCGCAACCGTCCAGGAGTCGCACTAAACGCCGATCCCGCCCTCCGAGGTCGTCGGCACCGTCGGTGCATCGGACCGCTGCTGTGGAGAGCGGGATCGGTTCCATGGTGCCGTGGGCCGCCAGGACTACGGCCACAGCGTCAAACTCGAGTGCTTCACCACCACCAGTCGCGCGCGAGCGGCGCGACGGTGTGGGCCTGCTGCACCGAAACCTGCGGGACGGACGAGGCGGCCGGCGCGGCGGAAGCGGTAGTGGACGCGGCAAGGCTGATGCCCGCGCTGATGGCCAAGATCGCCACCACACGGGCTGCAAGACTGCGCATTAGGACCTTTCTTTCCCGAAATGCCCGATTGTGTCGAGCCAGATTCAGGACGGAAGCTCACGTCGGCTGGACGCCTGAGAATAGGATTCCCAGAGCAAGCCCCAGGTTTCCACACTCTCGTACTGGCAGTTACCTGCCTGGCACCAACTGACGGACGGCGAATATGGGCGACTCCGGCGAATTGGTCGAGAACGACGTGGCCGTCTACCGCGCCGTCCTGGGCCAGCCCAACTGCGCGGTCCCCGAACTCGCCGAGAGCCTCGCCGTGACCTCGGACGAGATCGACAAGTCGATGGCGCGGCTCGCGCAGCTGGGGCTCGTGCGCCAGGCCGACGGCGAGCGGCTGACGGCCGTCAGCCCGATGCTGGCCGAGGCGACCGTCCTGGGGGCCGAGGATCTAGAACTCGGCGCACGACGCGCGGCGGTGGAGCAACGCCGCGACACCATCCGCCGGCTGGTGCCGGAGTGGAACTCCGCGTTCACGACTGCGGTGCACGAGGGCGTCGTCGACGTCATCTCCGATCAGAGCGCGATCGCGAACGTCCTCATGCACTACGCCGACAGGTGCGAGCAGGAATTGTTGTCCGTGGCTCCCGGCCGGCTGCCGTCCACTCGCATCGACGGTCGGACGCGGGTGGCGAACGTGTACTCCGCGCGGCGCGGTATCAAGACCCGCGCGCTCTATCAACACACGGCGTTGCGCGACCGCGCGACCCGCTCCTACCTCAACGAGCTTGCGCGCAACGGCGCCAACATCCGCTTCGCCGCCTCGGTACCGGGTCGCAGCCTCGTCGTCGACCGGACGGTCGCGTTGCTGCCGATCCCGACCCAGGACCCGGGTCGCCACGGGCTCGCGATCGTGCGCGAGCGCAACGTCATCGCCTGGGTGGTGGCGACGTTCGAGCAGCTGTGGGCTGAGGCATCCCCGCTGGAGGAGGTTATCGATCGTCAACACGACGACGCCGAACTCGACCACACCCGTGCGGCGATCCTGCGGTTGATGGCCGAGGGCGAAAAGGACGAGGCGATCTCGCGCCGGCTCTCGATCTCAGTGCGCACCTGCCGGCGACATATCGCCGATTACATGGCGCAGGTCGGCGCGTCCAGCCGCTTCCAGGCCGGGGTCATCGCCGCGCGGGCCGGCCACACCGACTTGCCGTCGGCCGGCTGACCGGTCGGCGGCGAAGTAGGTTCGGTAACCGTGCTGACCCTCGTGATCGTCCTCGTGGTGACCAACCTGGCGACGCTCGGTGTGCTCGCGTACCTCTACCTCGGCCCGGCCGACGGTCCGCGGCCGGACACCGCCGCCTCCGACGCGCTGAACCGCACCCCGCGTCCCCCGGCGGTGCCAGGCGGGACGCGGCGGCTCATCAGCATCGAGATCCTGAATCCGATCGAGCTCGCGGGGACGAAGGGGCGCATCGCCGGGATCGCCGGCTCCCTGGTGCCCGGCCTCACCCGACGGATCGTCTACGACCAGACCCTGAAGATCCTCAAGCAGCAACTCGTCGATCAGCAGGTGGTCGCCGACGTCCGGCTGCACACCCTGCGTCCGGTCCAGCAACGCCCGGTCCCGCAACGCCCGGTCCATCAGCGCCCGGTCCAGCAGCAGCCGGTCCAGCAGCAGCCGGTCGGCCAAGCCGGCCGGCGGGAGCGCGACGCCGATCCGGGACGTAGCGATCCGGCAGCGCGGGTCGAGCGTTCGGCGCGTCCGGCCGGGAGCCGCCCGACAGGAGCAGGTGAGCGGGACGGCACGCCGGTCGATCTTGTCCGTCACCGGTCCGCACGCCAGCGTCGTCGCGATCACCCTCATCGCGTGGATCGCGGCGATGTTGCCTACACCGACGACGTGCAGCACGTCGATCTGGCCAAGATCGAGCAGGACGGGCCGAAGCAGGACCCGGGCCTGGACTGATCGATCCGTCTCAGCGGGCCGTGGCGGTCCCCGCCGTCTGTTGCCAGGGCCGCAATTGCTCGAGCTGGGCCGCGACCCCGAGCAGGATCGACTCCGAACCGGGACGGGCGACCAGTTGGACGGCGAGCGGCAGACCGTCCGGATCGAGCCCGGCAGGAACCGTCATCGCCGGCCAGCCGGCGAGATTCCACGGCGCGGCGAACGGCGCGTAGCGCGCGTTCGACCAGATGTTGGCCAGCCAGCCGCGCCGCGCCCACGCCAAGGCCCTGATCGGCGGTTGAGCGAGCGCCGGGGTGACGAGCACGTCGTGATCAGCGAAGAAGCGCTCGGCCCGGTCGCGCCAGCGCGCCCGGCCCTTCTCCCGCGGCAGGCCCGCGCGCAGCACCGCCCGGCCGAGGGCTGCGTGCCGCGCGACCCGCACGTCGAGACGGGACCGGTCGGAGACGAGTTGCGCGTCGAGCTCGGTGCCGGCCGCCCAGCGTGCGACTTCGGACAGTATGAGCGTCTGGCCGTACGGGGGATCAGCGCTCACCACGGCGTGGCCCGCGCCGGCCAGCAGGTCACCGGTCTCCCGGGCTGCGGCCGCCCAGTGCGGGGCGAGCGGCGTCGCTGCAGCGGGGACCTTCGTCGAGACGGCGATCCGCAGGCGTCCTGGCTCGGCGAGCGTCGCGAACTCCGCCCGACCCGCGAGGGCGGACAGCATCAGAGCAGCATCCTCGACCGTCGTCGCCAACGGGCCGTTCTCGGCCATGCCGAACCACGAGCCGTTGCCGAGATCGGAGGGGACGACGCCGGCTCCCGGTTTGAGCCCGACGAGCCCGCAGCAGGCGGCCGGAATCCGGATCGAGCCCATGCCGTCGTTGGCGTGCGCGATCGGGACAGTGCCCGCGGCCACCGCTGCCGCCGAGCCGCCGGACGAACCGCCGGGCGTCCGCGTGAGGTCCCAGGGGTTTCGGGTAATGCCGAACGTCGAATCGGTCGTCCCGAACACGCACAGCTCGGGGCATCGGGTGATGCCGATGACGACCGCGCCCGCCGCGCGCAGACGCCGGACGATCTCGTGGTCGGCGGGCTGCGGCGCGGGATCGGTCGCCGCCGAGCCGACGCGCATGGGCTCGCCCTGCACGGCCACGTTGTCCTTGATCGCGACCGGGACACCGGCCAACGGGAGCCGACCGCGGTCCGGCCGTGCGTCCACCGCGTCGGCCTCCCGCAGCGCCGCGAAGACGCGAAGCTCCTGGTACGCGCCGATGTCGTTCTGCGTTGCCTCGGCCCGCACAAGCGCGTCCTCGACGGCTTTACGCGCAGTGAGGTCGCCGGAGCGGACAGCGGCGGCGATCTGGGCGGCGGTGGGCATCAGCAACCCTCGGCGGGCGGCACGGAGACCTGCTGCGCAGCTGTGGCCGAGGGCCGGGTGGGACGCACGCGTAGATACTGCCCACAATCACCGCTGGCGGACCGATAGCACCGACCCACGACCGTCGATTTGGTCGCTCGCTCCAAGTGCGGGTGGAGGGGCACCGGCGCGCTGCGCAAGATGACGGTTCGGGGAACAGGCGGCCCTGACGTTTGGCGTTGTCGGCGGTCTGGGCAAGACTTGTCGCAGTAAGGAAACGAGGACGGTCCAACCACGGCCGCCCCCGCACCGACCCGCGGTCGCCAGTTGCGACCGGTCCGGACCTGGAGGGGGCGGATGACCGCTCAGATGGCCTGTTCGACGACGCAGCATGATCCCCTCGTCGACGCCGCCGATCCCGTCGAAGCCGCTCGAGCACACATTGCGGACGCCGCGCTCACCGAATCCGCCGGCGGCCGCGTGGGCCTCGAACTCGAACTTCATCTCGTCGATCTCGCCGATCCGGCACGTCGCCCCGACTGGGACGTGGTGCAGGCCGCCGCCTCCGCGCTGCCGGCGATGCCGTCAGGTAGCGCCGTCACTCTCGAACCCGGCGGCCAGATCGAGCTGTCCACGCCGCCTGCTGCCGACATCGTCTCGGCCATCGCCGCGCTGCGGGCCGACCGCGCCGTTCTGCGCGACGGGCTCGCCCCGCTCGGCTTCGGCGCGGCACCGCTGGGCACCGACCCGGCCCGCAGCGTGCGGCGCATAAACCCGGCCGCGCGGTACGTGGCCATGGAACGGCACTTCGGTGCGCTCGGCTGCGCGGCGGCGGGGCGGGCGATGATGACGGCAACGGCCGCGCTGCAGGTCAACCTGGACGCCGGACCGGCGACGGGATGGGCCGACCGGCTCCGCCTGATCCACTCGCTCGGCCCGGTGCTGATCGCCGCGTCGGCCGCCTCCCCGCTGCTCGGCGGCCACGCGTCCGGCTGGCATTCGATGCGCCAGCAGGTGTGGGACGGCATCGACCGCAGCCGCAGCGAGCCGCTGGCCGGCGCGCTGGCGGCCGCCGATCCGCTGGCCGCCGCCGATCCGGCGCAGGCGTGGGCGTCCTACGCCCTGAACACGCCGGTGATGCTGGTCCGCGACGGGTCGTCGGTGACCCCGGTGACCGAGCGCGTGCCCTTCCGGGCATGGCTGCGCGGCGCGGGGCCGGTCGAGCGGCCGCCGAGCATCCGTGATCTCGACTACCACCTCACCACGCTGTTCCCGCCTGTGCGCCCGCGTGGCTACGTCGAGATCCGGTGCATCGACGCGCTGCCCGATCGTTGGTGGCCGGCCGTCGCGGCCTTCACCGCGATCCTGATCGACGACCCGATCGCCGCAGACCGCGCCGCCGAGCTGGTCGAGCCGATCGCGGGCGCGTGGTCCGCCGCCGCACAGCACGGACTCGCCGATCCCGCGATCCGCGCGGCGGTCACCGGGTGCGTCACGGTCGCGCTGGAGCGGTGCCCCACCGCATTACGTCCCGAGCTCGAGGCGTACGCCGCGTTGATCGACGCCGGCCGCACCCCGAGCGACGCGTTGCGCGCCCGAGCCGAGGCGATCGGTCCTCTCGGCCTGCTGGCGGAGGCCGCCGGTGAGTGAGCGCGGACTTGCCGCCCGTAGCCTCGAGGCGTCACGGCTACGGACGATGCGGCTGACCGGATTCGACGATGCCGAGCTCACCAAGCAGCACCATCCGCTGATGAGCCCGCTCGTCTGGGACCTCGCGCACATCGGCCAGCAGGAAGACCTCTGGCTGCTGCGGGCCGGTGACCCGGCTCGCCAGGGCGTCCTCGCGGGCCGGGTCGAGAAGCTGTACGACGCCTTCGAGCATCCCCGCGCCACCAGGGTGTCCTTGCCGCTGCTGACGCCGGACGAGGCGCGCTCGTACATCGGCGACGTCCGCGGCCGGGTCTTCGACGACCTCGACCGACTCTCCGAGGACGCCGACCTGTTCGCATACGTCATGACCGAGCAGCACGAGCAGCTGCACAACGAGACGATGACGGCGACGCACCAGCTGCGCGACGGCGTGCCGCTGCTCGGACCGGGCACTGCGCTACCGCCGGGGCGCCCGGTGACCGGGTCCGTGCACGTGCCCGGTGGCGAGTTCGTGCTCGGCGTCGACGCCGAGGACGAACCCTGGTCGCTCGACAACGAGCGGCCGGCCCACACCCTCGACCTGCCCGCTTTTCGAATCGCGCGGGTGCCGGTCACGAACGCCGAGTACCAGGATTTCATCGACGCCGGCGGGTACGACGAGCCCCGTTTCTGGTCGGCCCGCGGCTGGCCGCATCGCCTGGCCGCCGCGCTCGAACGCCCTCTGTTCTGGAACGCCGACGGATCCCGCCGCCGATTCGGGCGGACCGAGCAGCTCCCGCCCGACGAGCCGGTCCAGCACGTCTGCTTCTACGAGGCCGAGGCCTATGCGGCGTGGGCCGGCGCGCGGCTACCCACCGAGCAGGAGTGGGAGAAGGCCTGCGTCTGGGACCCGGCCCTCGGGCGGCGGCGGCGCTGGCCGTGGGGATCGGCAGACTGGACGCCCGCGCTCGCGAACCTCGGCGGCGACTCGCTGCACCCCGCGCCTGTCGGCGCCTACCCGGCCGGTGCGTCGGCCTACGGGGTCGAGCAGCTGATGGGCGACGTCTGGGAATGGACGTCGTCACGCTTCGAAGCGTGGCCGGGCTTCACCCCGATGCTCTACCGGCAGTACAGCGCGCCGTTCTTCGGCGGCGACTTTCGCGTCTTGCGCGGCGGTTCGTGGGCCGTCGCCGGCGCAGCGATCCGGCCGTCGTTTCGCAACTGGGATCTCCCGATCCGTCGCCAGATCTTCACCGGCTTCCGGTTGGCCTGGGACGTCACGGCCGACTCCACATTCTCGGCTACCGCCGATGTGTAGACACCTCGCCTGGCTCGGTGCGCCGCGCACGCTATCGTCGCTGATCCTCGAGCCGTTGCACGGGCTGAAGGCCCAGGCCTACCTGCCGCGGCGTCAGAAGCGCGGCCTGCTCAACGCCGACGGCTGGGGCGTGGGCTTCTACGACGCGGCGGGCGAGGTGCGCCGGTGGCGGTCGTCGCGTCCGCTGTGGAACGACGCGTCGTTCGCGTCGGTGGCGCCGGTACTGTCGTCGGGCGCGGTGCTCGCTGCCGTCCGCTCGGCCACGGTCGGCATGCCGGTCGACGAGACTGCATCCGCACCCTTCACCGACGGCCGCCGGCTGCTGTCGCACAACGGCAAGGTGTCGCGCAACGTACTTCCGATGACGCACGACGCCGAATCGGTGTGTGACTCCGCGCTGCTCGCCGCACACGTCTTCGCGTCGGGGGCACAGCACGTCGTCGACACTTTGCGTGGTGTCGCGCAAAAGGATCCGGACGCGTTCCTGAACGTTCTGATGACGGACTGTCAAACCATCGTCGGCGTCACGTGGGGCGACGAGCTCAGTTACCTCGTCGAGCCCGACGGTGTCGTCGTGGCCAGCGAGCCGTGGGATGACGACCCGCGCTGGGTCGACGTCCCCGACCACCACCTCATCGAGGTGACGTCATCGGGCGTCACCGTCACCGACTTGGAGACCTGAAGTTGCCGGTACTCGACACCGCGGTCCATCTCGACCCCGGTACCCTCCCCGAGCAGATGTCCGTCGACGTCCGGGCCGGGCTGACGTCCACGCCGAAGACGCTGCCGCCAAAGTACTTCTACGACGCCCGCGGCAGCGAGCTGTTCGACGAGATCACCCGACTGCCCGAGTACTACCCGTTTCGGGCCGAGCGGTCGATCCTCGAACTGCACGCGTCCTCGATCGCCGCGGTCACCGGTGCGCAGTCGTTGGTCGAGCTGGGCAGCGGCACCTCGGAGAAGACTCGCCTGTTGTTGCGCGCACTGAGTTCGGCCGGGACGCTCACGTCCTTCGTCCCCTTCGACGTAGACCCGGCGGTGTTGAAGGACGCAAGTGCAGCGGTGGCCGACGAGTTCCCCGATCTTGAGATCGAGCCGGTGGTCGGCGATTTCGAGAAGCATCTCGGCGCCCTGCCGCGCCAGCCGCACCGCCTCATCGCGTTTCTCGGGTCGACCATCGGCAACCTCGACCCGGGTGAGCGTGCCTCGTTCCTCCGTGGCGTCCGCGCGACCCTCGATACGGGCGATTGCTTCCTGCTCGGGACGGATCTGGTCAAGTCCGCCGACCGGCTGATCGCGGCCTACGACGACGCGCAGGGTGTCACGGCGGCCTTCAACCAGAACGTGCTGTCTGTGCTCAACCGCGACGTCGGCGCGAACTTCGCGCTCGACCAGTTCGAGCACGTCGCCGTGTGGGACGCGCAGAAAGAGTGGATCGAGATGCGGCTGCGCTCGTTGTCCGATCAGGTCGTGCGGGTCGACGGGCTCGGCCTGTCGGTCCACTTCGAGCGGGGTGAGTCCATGCGGACCGAGATCTCGTCGAAATTCCGCCGTGAACGGGTGACCGTCGAACTTGCCAGTGCTGGGTTGCGGCTGACGCAGTGGTGGACGGACCCCACCGGCGACTTCGCGTTGTCATTGTCGGTACCCGGCTGAGCGTGGTTGTCTGAGCTGAGTGGGCCTGCGTGCGGCTGCGCGGGCACGATGTCATCGGTAATGTCCGGTGGCAATGCGAACTGAATCCGCTCGATGACACGAATGCATTTCGTGCGGACCGATCGTGCCTACCGCCTGGTCATCCGAGGTTTCCGGATGGTGTTCCGGCTGCTCGGGCTGCGGTTCGTCGTTCGCGGGGCGCAGCACATCCCAATCGACGGCCCAGGGGTGCTCGCCTGCAACCACCTCAGCTATCTCGATTTCGCCTTCGCCGGGCTGGCCGCGTCGCACCGACCTCGGCTCGTCCGGTTCATGGCGAAGCAGTCGACGTTCGACAACGCCGTTTCCGGGCCTCTGATGCGCGCGATGGGTCACATCCCGGTCGATCGCGAGAGCGGCGCCGCCGCTTACCGAATGGCTGCGCGGCGGCTGGCGGACGGTGAGCTGGTCGGGGTATTCCCCGAGGCCACCATCAGCCGATCGTGGACGCTGAAGTCGTTCAAACTCGGCGCGGCGACGCTCGCCGTGTGGGAGCAGGTGCCGCTGATCCCGGTCGTGCTGTGGGCTCCGCAGCGAACGTTCACCGTCGACAGCCGCCGCGATTTCCGCCGCGGGAAGACGATCATGGTCCTGGTCGGCGAGGCCTGGCGGCCGCCGCGCCACGCGGATCCTCACGAGGTCGATAGCGAACTGCGCCGGCGCATGCAGCTGTTGTTGGACGGCGCGATGCGCGACTACCCGGATCGTCCACGCGACGACGCCGACCGCTGGTGGCTGCCGCCCTCGCACGGCGGTTGCGCCCCGACTGTCGGCGAGGCGTCGGTGCGCGAGGCGGCCGTGCGCGATCGCCGGCTGGCCGCCAAGGCGGCGAAGCTGGCGGCGGCGAAGCGCGCCCGTGCGGGTACACGCAGGTAAGGCACTCGCGACTCGACGGATCGAGCACGTTGCCGCTCAGGTGGCCAAGGCCACGGATGCAGGAACGGGGACCGAGGGTCAGTCGATGGCTCGGCGGCGGAAGCCGAGGATGCCGATCGCGGTGAGCGCGAGGAGGAACAGTGTGGACATGAGCAGGCACACCCAGCTCGGCATGTGCGGGACGGACGGGGCTAGGGCGGCCCGGGTTCCTTCGCTGATGTAGGTCAAGGGGTTGAGCGTGGTCAGCCACTTGAACCACTCCAGGCGGCTCAGCGAGGGCCAGGGGTACTGACTGCATCCGGTGAACAGCAATGGTGTCAACACGAGGGCGAACACGACGTTGATCTTGGTGGGTGGGACGAACGTGCCGAGCACCAGGCCGAGCGCGGCGCCGCCGAGCGAGCCGAGGACGAGGATGCCGACGAGCAGGCCGACCCCGTCGGCCTGCCACGGAATGGAGCCGAGCACGAGGACACCGACCGGGAACATCACCGCGGCGGCCACCAGTGCGCGTAGCGCTGCGTACACGACCTTTTCGATCGCGACCCAGGCGATCGGCATCGGCGCCAGCAAGCGGTCCTCGATCTCCTTGGTCCAGGAGAAGTCGATCACCAGCGGGAAAGACGTGCTCTGCAGGGCGGTCAGAGTCGCGGTGAAGGCGACGATTCCCGGGAAGAGCAGCTCGGAGTACCCGGGCCGGGTGAAGCCGAGATCGGCGAGGACGCGCCCGAACACGAACAGCAGGAACAGCGGCTGCAGAATGACCTGGGCGAGGAACACCGGGGCCTCACGGCCGGTCACGAACAGATCGCGTTTGAGCACCGCCCAGAACACGCGTGCGGGCGAGATCGCCGAGAAGGCCGCTGAGCCGACCCGGGCAGTCGCCGGGTCGGTAGTGCTCATCGCAACAGCCTTCCGGTCAGGTGCAAGAAGACATCCTCCAGGCTCGGGGTGACCGTCCGCAGGTCGGTGAGCTTCGCGGGCGAGGTGATGACGTCGGTGATCGTCTTGATCAGCTCGCCGGCGTCCTTGCCCAGGTACAGGCGGGCGCGGAACGCGGGCGACAAGACCCGGTCGGGTTCCAGTTGTTCGACGCGGACGACCGCGTCCAGCTCAGCGATGCGGGCCAGGAGCGTGTCTTTCGTGCCCTCATCGGGTGCCTCGACACCGATCTCGAGCGCGGATTGGCCCGGCAGCGACCTGCTCAGTGCCTGCGGGGTGTCCAGCACCAGCAGATGACCCTTGTCCACGATGCCGACCCGGTCGCACAGCGACGCCGCCTCCTCCATGTCGTGTGTGGTCAGCACCACCGTGCGCCCGCCCGCCCGCAGCTCACGTATCTGGTCCCACAGAAAGAGTCTCGCCGCCGGATCAAGACCCGTTGTCGGCTCGTCGAGGAACAACACCTCCGGCGAGTGCATGAGGGCACGAGCGATCATGACCCGTTGCATCTGCCCACCGGAAAACATCTCGACCCGTTCACCGGCCCGCTCGGCCAACCCGAACCGATCGAGCAACTCCTCCGCCCGAACGACACGCTCCTGCTTGCCGACACCGTGGTAGGCGGCATGAAAGAGCAGATTCTGCCGGATCGACAGCGACCGGTCCAAGTTGTTGCGTTGCGGAACGACCGCCAGATGACGCTTCACGCCGACCGGGTCGGCGAGGACGTCGATACCGCTCACGTAAGCGCGGCCCGAGGTCGGCAGCACCCTCGTCGTCAGTACACCGATCGTCGTCGTCTTGCCCGCACCGTTCGGCCCGAGCAACCCGAAAACCTCGCCAGAACGCACGGCGAAAGAAACCCCGTCGACCGCAGCTACCGGATTCTTCCGGTAGCGCTTGACCAGATCCTCGACCACCACCGCATCGACGCCCTGCGCATCGAGTTCCGACGTCATTTCCCCTCGATTGGTCCCGATGCCCGCATCAGGGGGCGCCCGTTCTGGGCGTCATTAGCAGCCAGCGGTTCAACAGGCACATATCCGCAAAGGTAGCGGCGAACGTCAAGGCCGTCCTTGCCCGAGGCGTTTCGGCCCATCGTTCTCATCGGGGTTAGGCGTCGGGTGATTGGGTCCGATACGTTTCGTGATCACTGTTCTTCCGCTGTCGGCTTCCGGTCACGGGGTCGTGTCGGCCTGAAGCGATGTGCTCGCCGCCCTTAGGTGATGCCGCCGAGTAAGTAAGACCTCTCGTCTGGTGCGGAGGAGAGCAGGAACGGTCAGATGGCCGCGACGTCGGCACGGTTGAAGGAGAATCGCTTGGTGCCGAGGCGCGGTGAGCTGTTCGTAGAAGCCGACCACGGCTTGCAGGTCCTCCACACGCGACGGACAACGACTCCGAACGCCAATGGTCGCGTGACTCACCACGCCCGCACCCGCCGGGAGGCAGCTCCGCGTCTTGGGAGTGTTTGCGACGTCGGCCCATCGTCGCGCGTGGATTGACGGCGTCGAGCATCCGCAGCTCGAACAATTGCTGCAGGGTCAGGCCGGCGTCGACAAACGATTGCACCCGGAAAACTGGGTCTTGCACTTGTAGGAGCGGTATGGTATAGTTCGCCACTTTCAACCTTCACGCGGAGTTCATACCTCGCTTTGGGGTTCGACTGATTTGCCCCGGCAGTCGATGTCGGGTGCTTTCTCCTTTTTCGCGGTGTGCTGCCGCAGTGTCTGGGGTTGTCGTGTCTCGTTTTGGGGTTGTGCGGGTCGGTCGGGTCCGGGACTGTCCTGAAAACGGTGTTTCCGGCCTGACACGCTGAGCGGGAGCTCGGCGAGAAGGGTTGGCGTCTGATGACGACGACACTGAACGGCGTGGCGAAGAAGAAGGCTGGCGAGCAGTCGGC
>JBPCOE010000135.1:0-41251 GCA_051000605.1 Jatrophihabitans sp. | reverse complement strand
GTCTGGCTTGTCCGGGCTGACGAACGCGTAGACGTCCGTGTTGTCCGCCGCCGGATCGTTCGAGATTCCGGGGGCTTCCTTATGAGACGACATGCCTACCTCTCCTGGCGGACGAGACGACGGTACGGAACAGATTGCGCAGCAGGTGCGAAAGAACTACCTGTTCGACCGTTCGTCAGGACTGGACGGTCCGGTTCCACGAACTCACCGCGGATTGCCCGCAGCTGTCGCAGATTTCTCACCGCGCATGCACGCCGCAGGGCGGCGTGGTTCGCGAGTCCGGAATCACGGGGTTCTTTCTATCGGAAGATCGTCGCCAAAAGCCAGCGAATCGCCGAAATGACTCGCAACCGGCGCGCTTTCTACGGATGATTACTGTTGCAAGCGATATGCAAGAACTCGATCTAGCTCCAGGTTGTGCGAAATATGCAAGATCGAAGTGCACCAAGAAGTGCAGACCAGCTGTGTTCCACGCGCCGGTGCGTCCTTCCTGTCTTCGTGCCCGGTCCGATTCGCGACGCACGCCGCCGATAGCCTGGACGGATCGTGGACAACGAGCGCGCAGAGTCGGCGGCAACTCCCGCAGCGGTGGTTCGGAGCGAGATCGCCGTCGAGCAGGTTCACGTCACCCGGCTCTACGGCCAACGCGACCAGTTGCTCGACGATGCCCGGCGCGCACTCGATCGCACTGCGCGCAGCGGCACTGTGGGCACGCCCGGTGCGCGCGCCGAACGCGACGCGTTCATGCGCATGTACGGGCAGCGGGTGCGCACACTGGAGAACGTCGAGTCGCGGCTGTGCTTCGGCCGCCTGGACCTCGCCGACGGCGTCCGACGTTACATCGGGCGCATCGGCATGTCCGACGAGCAGCGCCACGAACTGCTCGTCGACTGGCGCGCGCCCGCGGCCGAGCCGTTCTACCAGGCCACCGCCGCGCGGCCGGACGGCGTCCTGCGACGCCGGCAGATCTCGAGCACGAGACGCGAGGTGACCGGGGTCCAGGACGAGGTGCTCGACCTCGACGGTTTCGAGCGGGCCGGGGTTGACGGCGGGCACGTCGTCGTCGGCGAGGGCGCGCTGTTCGCCAGCCTCGAGAGCGCCCGCGGCGCCCGGATGCGCGACATCGTCGCCACCATCCAGGCCGACCAGGACGCCGTGATCCGCGCACCGCTACCCGGCGTGCTCGTCGTCCAAGGCGGCCCGGGCACCGGCAAGACCGCCGTGGCGCTGCACCGCACGGCGTTCCTGCTCTACGCGAACCGCGAACGCATCGCCCGTTCGGGGGTGCTCCTGGTCGGGCCGAACCGGGTGTTCCTGCGCTACATCGACCAGGTGCTGCCCGCACTCGGCGAGGCCGACGCCGTGGTGATGTCCACTCCCGGCGAGCTCTACGGCGGGGTGGTCGCGACCGCCACGGAGGTCTCCGAGGTGGTCGGGCTCAAGGGCGAGCTGCGGATGGCCGCGGTGATCGCCGAGGCCGTCCGGCGCCGCCAGCGGCTGATCTCCGGCGGCAAGCCGCTCGATGTCGAGGGCACCGTCATTCGGCTGCAGCCGCGCCACGTCCGCGAGGCCCGCGACCAGGCCCGCCGCTCGCGCTCGCCGCACAACGTCGCCCGGCGCACGTTCGTCACCATCGTCACGCGGCACCTGGTGCGCACCCTCGCCGAAGCCCGCGGTATGGATGTCAACGACGACACCCGCAGCGGTTTGCTGAGCGAGTTGTACGCCGCGAAGGACGTCCGGCGCGAACTCAATCTGTGCTGGCCGCCGATCTCGCCCGAACGGTTGCTGCGCGATCTGTACGCCGACGCGCAGCGGCTCGCCGAGGCCGCGCCGCGGCTGAGTCGCGAAGAACGCGCGCTGCTCCGTCGCGAACGCGGGGCGCCGTGGACCGTCGCCGACGTGCCGTTGCTGGACGAGGCCGCAGAACTGCTCGGCGACGACGAGACCGCGCAGTCCGGTGTCGACGCCGCCCGCGCCGAGGCCGACCGGCGCGCGGAGGTCGAGTACGCGCGGCAGGTGCAGGACACCTTCGGCGGAGCGGAGTTCGGCACCGCCGAGCAGCTCGCCGGCCGCTATGCCGGCGCGGGGTCGTACAGCAGCGTCGCCGACCAGGCGGAGTCCGACCGCGGCTGGGCCTACGGGCATGTGGTCGTGGACGAGGCGCAGGAGCTCTCGCCAATGGCGTGGCGCCTGCTGATGCGCCGTTGCCCGACCCGCTCGTTCACCGTCGTCGGCGATGTCGCGCAGACCGGGTCCGCGGCCGGCGCGACGTCGTGGGCGGCGGTGCTCGAACCGCACGTCGGCGATCGGTGGACGCACGCCGAGCTGACCGTCAACTACCGCACCCCCGAGCAGGTGATGGACCTCGCGGCAGCCGTCCTGGCCGCCGGCGGCTCGTCGGTGCACGCGCCCACGAGTGCCCGCGTTGGCCGGTACGACCCCGAGTTCAGCCGGGTCGACGACGCGTATGGATCGCCGGCGCTGGCGGAGATCGTTGGCACGGAATGGCAGTCCGCCGGGGGCGGCACGGTCGCCGTCATCACCCCGCGGGCGGGGCACGGGCAGGTGGCGAAGACGGTGACGGCCGCCCTGCCCGCCGGCGTCGTGACCGCCGATTCCGACGCGCTCGGCTCGCCCGTGTCCGTCCTGACCGTCGCCGGCGCCAAGGGCCTGGAGTTCGACGCCGTCGTGCTCGTCGAACCGGCCGCGATCGTCGCCGAGTCGCCGCGCGGGCTCAACGATCTCTACGTGGCACTGACGCGCCCCACGCAGCGCTTGCACGTCGTGTACCGCGGCGAGCTGCCGCCCGGCATGGCGCAGCCGTCGAGCTGAGCGCACCACACCCGCGGCGGCTACCGTCGTCTGATGACGCAGCCCGCTTCGCTCGCGACGCGCGTCCGGCTCGGCATCGTCGCCGCCTTCGTCATCGCGGTGATCGTCGTCAGCCTGCTGCTGGACGTGCCGAGCGCCTCGGAGCTGCGGGCCCGATTCGACGACACCGGCCTGTTGGGATGCCTCGGCTTCGTTGTGTTGTACGCCGCGCTCAGCTTGCTCCCGTTGCCTGCGACCATCTTCACGATCGCGGCCGGAGCGGTGTTCGGCGTCGCGCGCGGGCTGCCGATCGCGGTGCTCGGCGCGACCCTCGGGGCGACGACGGCGTTCTTGCTCGGCCGCTTGCTCGGGCGCGATCTTGTCCAGCGGATGACGAGTGCGCGAGTCGAGGCCCTTGACGAGTTGCTCGAGCGGCGCGGCTTCCTCGCCGTCATCACGCTGCGGCTGATCCCGATCGTCCCGTTCGCGCCGGCCAACTACCTCGCCGGGGCCACCGCGCTGAGACCGCTGACCTATGTCGTCGCCACCGCGATCGGGATCGTGCCGTCGTGCACGGCCTACGTCGTGGTCGGCGCCTACGGCAATCGACCCGGCTCGGCCCCGTTCCTCGTCGCGATCGGCGGGGTGGTCGTCCTGCTGGTGGGCGGCGCGGTCGTCGCCCGCCGGCGGGCGAGTGCGGCGAGCAGAAGGCATGGCGCCCTTGGGCGCCCCGAACGAACCGGGGCGCGGGATCAGACCGGAATCCGCGAGTAGTGCGGTCCGTGGCGTGTGAGATGGCGAAAGTGCCTGTTCGAGCGATCACCCGTGCAGTTCGGCAGCGATTCCCGTGCCGGGTTCGGGCCGTGGCAGTTCGCGACTGCGAGTGGCGATGGTCTCGAGGGCGTCGAGGGCGTCCGCGAGCACTGGCTGGGTGCGGCTGCCCCGGCGGACACCTGTGACGATGTGCCGCATGGGGCTCGGGTCACCGCGCAGCGGGACCCGGACGATCGGGTAACCGGCAGGAAGGCGGGCCAGGCGCGGCACGAGCGCAACGCCGAGGCCTGCGGCGACGAGTGCGGCGCCGGTGTCCCATTCGGCGGCCTCGTGCGCGACGGTGGGCGTGAAGCCTGCTGCGGCGCATGCGGTGCGGACGAGTTCGTGGTGCGGGCGCCCTGGCCGGTCCAGGAGCCACGGCTCGTCGGCCGTCTGGCTGAGCAGCACCGAGGCGTAGCCGGCGAGCCGATGATTCGTGGGCACCAGGAGGTCGAGGGGGTCGTCGAGCAGCGGTTGCTGGTCGAAGCGGGGGTCGGTGTTCGGTGGCAGCGACGCCGTGGCGACCACGACCGCGACGTCCGCCTTGTCGGCGAGCAGCAGGTTGAAGCAGTCCTCTGGATCGGCCTCGATGATGCGCACCGTGATCAGGGGGTGGGTTTCGACGACCCGGCTCGCCACGAACGGCAGCAGGGCCGCGGCCGCGGTGGAAAATCCGCACAGCCGCAGGGAGCCGGCCTGCTTCCCGGCGCTGCGGGCGAGCTCGGCCCGGATCGTCTCCCATTGGGCGTAGAGGTCGTCGACGTGCGTGAGCAGGGTCCGCGCCGCCGGGGTGAGCCGCACCCGGCGCCCCTCGTGGATCAGCAGGGTCACCTGCAGATCACGCGCCAACGTGCGCAGCTGATGGGAGACCGCTGAGGGGGTGTAGTTCAACGCCTGCGCAACGGCGGTCACCGTGCCGTGCGCGGCCAGCATTCTCAGTACCTTGAGCCTCGGATCAATCATGCAGCAATATTGCACGATAACTTGAGATTTTGTTTGCTAGTTTCGCACAGACGTCGGGGTCCACACTCGACGCGTGCGCGTGTTCGACCCGCTTCTGCAGCCCTTCGAGATCCGGCATCTCCGGCTGCGCAACCGGATCGTGAGCACGTCCCACGAACCGGCGTACGCCGAGGACGGGTTGCCCAAGGACCGGTACCGGCTCTACCACCGGGAGAAGGCTCGTGGCGGGGTCGCGCTGACGATGATTGGTGGCTCCGCGGTCGTCTCGAGGGACAGCCCACCCTCGTTCGGCAACCTGCTGCTCTACCGCGACGACATCGTGCCGTGGATGCGTCAGCTGGCCGACGACGTGCATGAGGCGGGCGCGGCCGTGATGTGTCAGGTCACCCATCTAGGCCGGCGCACCAGTAGCTTCTCCGGCGACTGGCTGCCGCTCGTGTACCCCTCGGCGCTGCGCGAGCCGGCGCACCGTTCGTTTCCCAAGGCCGCGGAGCCGTGGGATCTGGACCGGATCGTGAGCGACTACGCCACCGCGGCGGTGCGCTGCCGCGACGCCGGTCTGGACGGCATCGAGGTTCAGTCCTACGGGCACTTCCTCGACGCGTTCCTGTCACCGGCGACCAACCACCGCGACGACGAGCTCGGCGGCAGTCTGGAGCACCGGATGGCGTTCCCCCGGCGGGTCATCCAGGCCGTCCGGGCCGCCGTCGGAGCCGAGTTCATCGTGGGCATCCGGATGTCGATGGACGAAGACCAGGTCGACGGCCTCGGGCGGGACGAGGCGCTGCAGGCGCTAGGTCGCTACATCTGCGACGGCATCGACTTCCTGAGCGTGATCAAGGGCTCGATCGAGAGCGACGCCACGCTGGCCAAGGTGATCCCTTCGATGGGGACCCCGTCGGCGCCGTTCCTCGACTTCGCCGGCGAGATCCGGCAGGCGATCGACATTCCGGTCATGCACGCGGCGCGGATCTCCGATGTGGCGACCGCCCGGCACGCCGTTCGGGACGGGCTGCTGGACCTGGTCGGCATGACGCGGGCGCAGTTGGCCGACCCGTATCTCGTGCACAAGCTGATGTCCGGGGACGAGGACCGGATCCGTCCGTGTGTCGGCGCGAACTACTGCCTCGACGCGATCTACGACGCGGGCGACGCCAAGTGCATTCACAATCCGGCCACCGGCCGGGAGCAGACCCTGACGCATGTCATCGACCGGGCAGGGGTGAGGGTGAAGAAGGCCGTGGTCGTCGGCGCCGGGCCGGCCGGCTTGGAAGCGGCCCGGGTCCTCGGCGAGCGCGGCCACCGGGTCGTCGTTCTCGAGGCGGCGCATGCCCCCGGCGGGCAGATCCTGCTCGCGGCGTCTTCGCCGCGCCGCCGCGACCTGGTCGGCATCGTGGACTGGCGGGTCTCTGAGGCCAAGTACTCGGGCGTGGAGTTCCGCTACGGCGTGTACGCCGAGGCCGCGGACGTGCTGGCGGCCGAACCAGACATCGTCGTCGTCGCCACCGGCGGCATGCCCAACCGCACGTTCCTGCAGGACGGCCACGACCTGGTCCTGGACAGCTGGGACATCATGGCCGGCTCCGCGCGCCCCCGCGGTGCCGTCCTCGTCTACGACGACAACGGCACCGAGCCCGCCCTGGACGCCGCGGAACTGCTCGCCCGCAACGGCGCCCGCGTCGAGATCGTCACGCCCGAACGCACGCTCGCGCCGGGTGTCGGCAGTATGAACTCGCCGGCGTACCTCAAGGCGTTCGCCGAGACGGACGTCGCGGTGACGCTGGCGTACCGGTTGACGAAGGTCCGGCGGACGGACGGCGGGCGCCTGGTGGCGCATCTGGTCAGCGACTACGCCGACGTCGAGATCGAGCGCACGGTCGACGCGGTCGTCGTCGAGCACGGGACGCTGCCCAACGACCAGCTGTACTTCGACCTGCTCGACGCGTCCACCAACCTCGGCGAGGTCGACCAGCAGGCGCTGATCGACGGCGCACCGCAGCAGGTCGTGCGCAATCCGGACGGGCATTACCAGCTGTTCCGGATCGGCGACGCGGTCAGCAGCCGCAACGTCCACGCCGCGATCTACGACGCGCTGCGGCTGTGCGTGACCACCTGATCGCACAGCTCGATCGCACTGCCCACAAGTACGGAGGAAGCCCCCGATGACCGCAGTTGCCGATGCCGCGACCGGAACCCGCCACGATTCCTACCTCGCCGGGCTGCTCGCGAACCGGATCCCCGGGCGCCCGCTGGAAAGCCCGTTCTACACCAGCCGCGAAATCTTCGACCTCGACCTGTTTGCGATCTTCGCCCGGAGCTGGCTCTTTGTCGCCAACGAGGGCGAGATCCCCGAGCCGGGTGACTACCTGACCGTCGAGATCGGCACCTACTCGGTGATCATCGTGCGCGACGACGACGATCAGGTGCGGGCCTGGCACAACGTGTGCCGGCACCGCGGCGCCCGTATTCTCGACGGCCCTGACGGGTCGGTCGCCAACATCGTCTGTGGGTATCACAAGTGGACCTACGGCGTGGACGGGCCGCTCCTGCACGCCGGGCAACAGGCCGCCGACTTCGATCGCAGCTGCTTCGGGCTCAAGCCGGTGCACGTACGCAGCGTGGCCGGCCTGATCCATCTCTGCCTGGCGGACGAGCCCCCCGTCGACTTCGACGAGGTCGTCGAGCGCATCGAGCCCTACCTCCTGCCCCACCAGTTGCGCCGGGCCAAGGTGGCCGCGCGCGAGGAGATCATCGAGGACGGCAACTGGAAGCTGGTGATGGAGAACAACCGTGAGTGCTATCACTGCGACGGCCACCCTGAGCTGTCCTGCTCGCTGTTCCCCACCTACGGCTACTCCGAGGCCGACCTCCCGACTCGGCTGCGCCCGGTCTTCGACCGATATCTGCAGGCCGACGCCGACCTGGAGCGCACCTGCGAGGGGCAGGGGCTGCCCTTCGCCCGGATCGAGGAGCTGGACGGCCGGGTATCGGGTTTCCGCATCCAGCGTGAGCCGCTGGACGGGGCCGGTGAATCCTTCAGCGCCGATGGCCGCGCCATCTCCCGCAGGCTGCTGGGCGATCTTCCGACGCCGCGCCTCGGGCGTCTGTCGATGCACCACCAGCCCAATGCATGGATCCACGTCCTGAGCGACCACGCCGTCACGTGCTGCGTGCTGCCCCTCGCCCCGGACAAGACCCTGCTACGCACGACCTGGCTCGTCCACCCGGACGCCGTCGAAGGGGAGGACTACGACCGCGAAGCACTCACCAACGTGTGGCGCAAGACCAACCTTCAGGACGGGGCCTTCGTCGCCCGCGCCCAGCTCGGGGTAAGTAGCCCCGCCTACGAACCCGGGCCCTACACGCGGAGCGAGTACCAGGTCGAGGCGTTCTGCAACTGGTACGTCACCCGGCTGCGCGAACAGGTGGCGTCGTGACCGAGCTTGCGAGGGCACGGATGAGCCCAGCACCCGGCACGAGACCGACGAAGGAGGTCTCGTGACCGAACTGCTGGTACGGGTGGACGACGCTGCCCGCGCGGAGGTCCATCCGGAGATCGATGAGGAGCTGGTCTGCAGGCGAGTCGTCCCGATCACGCATGACGTCACGAGCTTCGTGCTCGAGTCGCCGCGGGGCCGTCACTTCGGATTCCGGGCCGGCCAATACGTGACGCTGGCCGCCACCGTGCACGGGCATCGGATCGAACGCTGCTACACGATCTCCTCCCCCTCGACCCGAACTGAGCTGCTGACGATCACCGTCAAGCGGGTGGTCGGTGGCCCGATGTCCAACTGGCTGCACGACCACCTTGCACCCGGTGACCGGATGCAGGTGACGGGCCCGCTCGGGGAGTTCACGACACTCGACCACCCGGCACCGAAGTACCTGTTCCTGTCCGCAGGCAGCGGGATCACGCCGCTGATGTCGATGACGCGCACGCTGCAAGAACAGCTCGCCCCCAAGCCCGACGTCGTGTTCGTGCACAGTGCTCGATCGCCGGAAGACATCGTCTTCCGCAGCGAACTGGAGGTCATCGGGGCCGGGAAGGCAGGCGTCCGGGTAGCCGCGATCTGCGAGACCGATTCGCCGCACGAGCGTTGGGCCGGACCCCGCGGCCGCCTGACGCGGCCGATGCTGCGCGCCGTCGCCCCCGACCTGCACGACCGCGAGGTGTTCACCTGCGGCCCCCCGCCCTACATGGACGCCGTACGCGACATCCTCGAACGGGCCGGGGTAGACCCGGCGCGATGTCACGAGGAGAGCTTCCTGCTCGGCCGCGCCGCCGATGGCAAGCCCACGCCGCCCGGACCGGCGGCCTCGACCACCACCGCGGGATTCACCGTGGAGTTCCGCCGCAGCCGCCGGGTGATCGAGTGCGACGCGGACACCAGCATTCTCGACGCCGCCCTGGGTGCGGGCCTCACGCTGCCCTCCTCCTGCGGTGAGGGCGTGTGTGGAACCTGCAAGAGCAGCTTGCTGAGCGGACGGGTGGACATGCGACCCGCCGGCGGGATCCGCGCGCGTGAGATCGTCCAGGACAAGATCCTGCTCTGCTGCTCGAAGCCGCTCGAGAACCTCGTGATCGACGTCTGAAGGACTGTTCGTGGCCCGCACCGCAGATGTCGTCGTCGTCGGGGCCGGGGTGATCGGGTCGTCGATCGCGTTCGAGCTCGCGAGATCCGGTCGGGAGGTGCTCGTCCTCGACAAGGCGGGCGGGGCCGGGCATGGGTCGACCAGCGCGTCCAGCGCGATCATCCGCTTCACCTACTCCACCCTCGACGCGGTGACGCTGGCCTGGGAGTCGAAGTCCTGTTGGGAGTACTGGGCCGACCACCTCGGCGTCCGGGACCCGGCGGGGCTGGCCTCGTTTCGGCGCACCGGGATGATCCATCTGGACGTCCCGGTGCTGCCGCGTACCCGCACCCTGCGGCTGCTTGCCGCCGCGTTGGTGCCCTTCGAGGAGTTCGACGCCGACGAGCTCGTCGCACGCTTCCCCCAGCTCGACAACGGGCGGCACTGGCCGAACAAGCCGGTCACCAACAACGCCTTCTGGGCGGAGAGCACGGCCACGCTCGGCGGCTTCTACACGCCCGACGCCGGATTCGTCGACGACCCCAGCCTGGCCGCGCAGAACCTCGCCTCAGCGGCGCAGTCGCATGGGGCACAGTTCGGATTCCACACATCGGTCACCGCGCTGCGCCAAACCCGCTCGGGCTGGAGCCTGGGCCTCGCCGACGGAACCTCCGTCGACTGCGCGGTGGTCGTGAACGCGGCGGGCCCGTGGTCGGGCGCGCTGAACCGGCTCGCTGGCGTGGGCACGGAGTTCACGATCGGTGTCCGGCCGCTTCGCCAGGAGGTCCACGAGGTACCGGCCCCCGCCGGGTACAACGACGGGCGGTTGGGGCCGGCGATCGCCGACCTCGATCTCGGTACCTACCTGCGGCCGGGCCTGCACGGCACGCTGTTCGTCGGTGGCACCGAGCCCGCGTGCGACGACCTCGAGTGGGTCGACGATCCGGACGACACCGACCTGCGGGTGACCGCCGAGCGCTACGACGCGCAGGTCACCCGAGCCGCGCGGCGCCTGCCCGGGCTCCGGATCCCCAACCGCAGATCGGGCATCGCGGGCGTGTACGACGCCGCCGACGACTGGACGCCGATCTACGACCGCACCGACGCGTCCGGCTTCTACGTCGCCAACGGAACGAGCGGAAACCAGTTCAAGAACGCCCCCGTCGTAGGGCAGCTCATGGCAGCGCTGGTCGAGCTGGTGGAGGCGGGCCACGACCACGACGCCGCCCCGGTCCACTACACCGGTGAGCACACCGCGGGCGTGATCAACCTCGGCACCTTCTCACGCAAGCGCCCGCACAATGCCGCCAGCACAGGCACGGTGATGGGCTGACGACCCGGCCAGCTACGTACAGCGATCGGTCCGTTCCCCGGTTCTGACCCCCGGAACATTTCAAGATCACCCCCGTCTGCGGCGCCGACCAGCACAGGTTCCTGAGGCTCCGGCCACGATTTCCCTTATTTCGCAAGGGATGCAGCATCGGCCGCAGGTTCACGCGAGCACCCGCGACCCGTCGGGTCGACGGCACGTCGAACGGCCCGTCACCGCCGCGGTCATGAGCGATCGTTTGAGCTCGCCGAAGGTCGTCTGCGACGCTGTCAGCAGCCCTGCAGCGTTACGCGACGAGCACCGGCGCGGGCACCAGCGGCAGAGCCCTGCTTGCGACCCTGCGGCACACGATCATCCGCGTGCCCGGCGACTCGCCCGCGACGCCGGAACACCGATCCTGCACCTGGCGCCGCGGCGACAGGTGTGGGCCGAGACGCTCGCCACTCAACCCATCACCGTGCCCGCAACCTGCGGGCAGCAACCCGAAGAATGAGCCACCACTCGTGACCCCAACTCGCGCGCAACTCGTGGTTCGGATCAGAACAGCAGCTCGGCCGGATTGACCTTCGGCACCCGCGCGGCGATGCGGTTCATGAGCCGCAGGAAGCGGTCCATTCCGGGGTAGAGCAGCGCCTTGCCGGTGGTGATCAACCCGCCGGCGAGCACGCGGCGGGGATCGGCCCAGCCCACGACGCTCGAGAGCCCGAGATGGCCGAACGCGCCCTCGGTGTCCTGGCCGTAGAGGCTGAGATAGCGGGCCCCGAGCATGTAACCGATGCCGTAGCGGACCGGGAACCAGCCCAAGACCCGATCGGGCTCCAGGTGTGCGGTCTGGGTGAGAGCGAGCCGCAGCGTGTCCGGCGTCAGCACCCGCACGCCGTCGAGCTCACCGCCGCGCCGCAGCAGTTCGTAGAACCGCGACATCTCGAACGCGGTGGTCACGACGTTGGCCGACGGCACGACCGCCGTGAGGAAGCGCGGATCGTTCGACGACTCGACCGCGTGCTCCAGCGATCCGCTGAGCGTGCGCTCGAGCTGGGTCGATACCGGCGGCAGGATCGGCAGCCCGGTGAACGACGACAGCCCGACGGCGTCGACGTCCGACGGCGCGACCCCGTAGTCGGACCACCGGAAGCCGAGCGGGCGCAGGAGCTGCTGCTCCAGGACGTCGCGGATGCCCTGGCCGGTCGCGGCCTGCACGATCTCACCCATCAGGTGGCCGGCGGTGAGCGCGTGGTACGCGAGCCGGGTGCCGGGCGGTCCGAGCGGACGCATGTTCGAGAGCGTGTCGCGGATGAACTCGCGGTCGTCGAGGCGGTCCAGATCGGCGTTCACCGCCGGCAGGTACGGCACGCCGGCGCGGTGGGTCAGCACGTGCGCGATCGTGGTGCGGCCCTTGCCGTGCCTGCCGTAACCGGGGATGAAGTCGGCGACGAGGTCGTCGAGGGTGAACACGCCCTGCTCGACGAGCATCAGCGCGATCGTCGCCGTCCACGCCTTGGAGGCCGAGTAGACGCAGAACGGGGTGTCGGTGGTAGCCAACACCTGCGCGTCCGGATCACGCTCACCTGGGCCGTTGCCCTTGGCGTGGCCGATCGACCGGTTGACCACGACGCGGCCCCGGTGGCGCAGGCACAGCTGGACAGCCGGGTGGCCGCCGGTGCGGTAGAGGTCGACGGCCGCGGCCCAGATCCTCTCGACCGTCCGGGCGTCCAGTCCGGCCGATTCCGGGTCGTCCTCGGGGCCGACGCACGTCACCGCGTCCAGGTCATGTGGGACGTGCACGCGCCGAAGCAGTGGGCTGTTCAGTGGCGTGCCGAGCAACGTCATTGGCGCAATCTAGCGCCACATCGCGCTGCGGCCGTCATCCGCGTCGCTTACGGAATTCGTGCGAAGTGACCGCGACGGCTGCCGCGTAGAGCGCGTGCTGGCCCATCGAGGTGAGCAGCACATCGCGGCGCCAGCGCCACGGTGGCGGGGTACCGCCCAGTACGGGAAAGAGCGTGCAGGCCATGCCCTGGCAGGCAACGAAAAACGCCGCGGCGGCGGCCGGTTCATTGTCCAGCAGGCGCCGGAACCGTTCGTACTCAAGGGCGACGACCGAGCCGTAACCCCAATGGACGACGTTGAACAGCACCCGCCGGCCAGCCGGCGAGCGCGGATTCCAGTGCACGACCTTCGACGCGGCGACGACGACGTGGTCGCTCGCGTCGTAGTCGATCGGGCCGTCCACATCGGGACGGAGCTTGCTCTGAACCGCCAGCGAGAGCGTCATCATGGCGGTGCCGACGGCGCCGCCTGCTACGGCCTCTGCTCGGCGGCGCCATCTGTAGCGATTCATCCGCTGATCGTGTCAGCGAGACGCGGGATCAGCCCTCGAGTTCGTCGGCGTCGGCCTTCGCGAGTTCGGTGTCGGTGGTCGTGCCGTCCTGCTCACGCTTGGACACGTCCGCCCACTCGACGTCGCTCGAGGTCTGATCGGCAACCTGTTTGCTCATCTCCTCGTCGCTGACGCCCTCGCCGGCCTGGTGGGTCTCGCCCATGGGAACTCCTTCGTTCGGAAAACGGCGTACGCCGGGTTCCTTACCCGCCTCGGCGGGCCGGGAACCCGGCGAGTGACGTGGAGCATCGTGCGGCTGCCCCGCGATGGCGACGGGTCGATCAATGCTTCGGCGCCGGCGACGGGCGGGGGTTCGGACGAGGCGTCGGGCGGGGGCGCGTCATGGCTCGGCCGGCTCGGCGGCCCGTGTGGTCCGGATGGACGGTCTCGTCCTCGGCGCCCGCGCCCCGTGCCCGGTCGATACGTCCGCCGATGTCGACGATTCGGCCCGAAGCGTCGGCCACGCGCGAGTTCACGGTATCCGCGACCTGCTCCTGGATCTGGTGGTCGAGGCGGCCGACCCGGCCGAGGAGCCCGGCCAGCTTGCCGTCGCTCGTGAGCGAGACGCGCACCGAGTCGGGCGTCACCTCGGCGATGTCGAGCACGACGTGCAGCTCGGACGCCGGACGCGCGGCGGCGACGAGCGGCACCTCGACGTCGGCGTGGAACCGGTTGTCGCGCGCCAGACCGACGACGAGGTCCAACTTCAACGGGATGGTGATCTCAAACGTTTCCGTCCCGGCCGCGACCGTCGGCACGGCGACCTCGCCGGTGACCCGGACGGTCGCGACCTCGCGTGGGCCGGCCTTGAGGGGCCCGATCTCGACGGTCTGGCCGGCCAGGCCGTCGAGCGCCTTGCGCAGGCGCCGCTCGCTGACGGCACGGCGCACGAACCGCCGGCCGAACTCGCCGTCATCGAGCCAGTCCCACGTCTCGGGGGTCGACTCGTCGGGCGTGCCCTCGATACGCGCCGCGATGTCGAACGTCCGGGACCGCCGCAGCCCGTCGGTGTCGAGCACGGCCGTGACCTGACGGGCCACCTGAGCGCGCAGCTCGCCGCCCAGCGACGCCAGCACGCTGCTGAGGGCGCCGCCGAGACCCCTGCCCTGTACGGAGATCCGGATGTCCTGCGCGCGCACAGGCGCGATGTCGATCACGAGCAACAGGGGGGCAGCGGCGCGTACGGACAGCGCGAGGTCAATCTGCACATCAGCGCGCAGTTTCGACTCGGCCCCCAGCCGGACAGTGATGTCGAGGATGGCCGGCACCGTGACCGCGAACGCCGGCCGGTCGGCGTCCGTCAGCTCGACGCTCGCGGTGTCAAAGGTTCCGCTGGACGCGACGCTGGCGAGGCCCGCTGCCGAGTACGGCCCGAAGCGCAATTCCTTGCTGGCCAGCGATTCGAGGGCGGCGACGACACGGTCGCGCGTAACGGCGCGGCGGAAGAAAGCCCGGGCGAACTCGGCGTCGGTGACGCGCCCCGGAACGCTGGTGCTATCCATTCGTCCCTCCTTCGTCGCCGTGCACACGTTCTACACCCGCCCGCGCGCACGAGCATGCCGTCCATCGGTCATTGGCCCTGTCGCGTGGACGGCCAGCAGACGTCGAGTGGTCAGTGATAGCTGGGCGAGTCCACCCGAGCACTGGATCGGATGATCACGCATGTCTGCTGACCGCCGCACCGCGCCGCTGAGCGCGGGGACCGGCCGCACCGACGTCACCCGGGCCGACCTCGACGAGGCGGCCGCGCTCGTGCGACGCACGTTCGCGGCCACGCCGACCTACCTCTGGCCGCTGCTGTCCGAAGCGGTCGGCGCCGAAGCCTGGGTGAAGCACGAGAACCATGGGCCGACGGGCGCGTTCAAGGTCCGCGGTGGGCTGGTGTTCGTCGACCGCCTGCGCCGTCGTCGACCGGACGCGACCGGGCTCGTCACGGCCACCCGCGGCAACCACGGTCAGAGCGTGGCCTTCGCCGGCGCCCGGGCCGGACTGCCCGTCACGATCGTCGTCCCTCATCGCAACGGCCGCGACAAGAACGCCGCGATGCGCGGGTTCGGTGCCGAGGTCCTCGAGCACGGCCGGGACTTCCAGGAGGCCCGCGAGCATGCGAGTGAGCTCGCCGCTGCTGATGCCGGACTCGAGCTGGTGCCGTCGTTCCACCCCGATCTCGTGTTGGGCGTCGCGACGTACGCGCTCGAGCTCTTCGCGCAGGCCCCCGCGCTCGAAACCGTGTACGTACCGGTCGGCATGGGCTCGGGCATCTGCGGGCTGATGGCGGTGCGCGATCTACTCGGTCTCGACACCGAGATCGTCGGCGTGGTCAGCGACCGAGCAGACGCGACCGCACGCTCCTTCGCCGCCGGTGAGGTCGTGACCACCGAGTCGGCCGACACCTTCGTCGACGGCGTCGCCACGCGATCACCGGATCCCGAGGCGATCCGGCGCATCCTCGCCGGCGCGGCGCGGATCGTGCGGGTGTCCGACGACGAGGCGGCCGAGGCCATGCGGCTGCTGTTCCGCACGACGCACAACGTCTGCGAACCGGCCGGTGCGCTGGGCCTGGCGGGGCTGCTCGCCGATGTGTCGCTCCGGCGGCGCGTCGCGATCGTCCAGTCCGGCGGCAACGTCGACTCGGCGATGCTCACCGAGGTGCTCGCCGGCGGGACGCCGTCAGCCTGACGATCGCGGACGGCGGGTACAGATCAGGCGCCCGACTCGGCGATCTTCTTGATCGCCGCGAGCGTCGCCGGGACGCCTGTCCGCGCGGCCCGCGTGCGGTTCTCGATCTGTGCCTGGGCATCGTCGCCGTAGCGGGTTCGGAACACGTCGCGACCGGCCTCTCGGAACTGCCACGACTCGGTCAGTTCGGTGCCGTCCTCGACCGGGCGCAGCATGTACGCCCAGCGCGCATAGCCGTCGCCGACGATCCAGGCGAACTCGTGCCCGCGCCTCGCGACGTCGACCCGCGACGTCGTCTCCCAGGTGCGCCCGGAGTCCTCGTTGCGACCGGTAAACGTGGCGCCGACCCGCGGGGCGCCACCGTCGTTCCAGATGCACTCTCGACAGACCGGGCTCCATTCGCCCGTGCGCGTCACGTCCGAGACCAGGTCGTAGACCTCGTCTGGGGACGCGTCGATCGTGATCGATTCGGAGTACTCGAACTCGGTCATCCGTGCCCTCGATTCTGTGGTCGGCTGCGGCGTCACACCTCGAGCGTGTCGGCGGGCGCGAGGTAGCGGTACTCGCTGCCGTGTTCGCCGCCGATCCGGCCGACGTGGCTCTCGACGAACGCGCGGCCGGTGTCTGTGAGCAGGGAGTCGTGGATGCCGACCACGCGCTGCGCGCGGACGGAGACCACGAAGTCGATCACCTCGGCGGTTTTCGACCACGGCGCGTGGATCGGCGCGAGCAGCACCTCGATGGGCGCCGCCGGGACGATCAACGAGTCGCCGGGGTGGTAGACCGTGTCGTCGATCAGGTAGCCGACGTTAGGGACGACCGGGATCGTCGGGTGGATCAACGCGTGCTGGCCACCGAACGTCCGGATCGAAAAGCCTGCCGCGTCGAAGGCCTGCCCGGCGAACGACGTGCTGATCTGCTCGCCGAGATCGGCGAGGTCGGCCGCCACCGGCTCCGGCGCCCAGACCCGAAGTCGTGGATCGCGCTTCGCCGCCGCCCGCAGTTGTCCGATGTCGACATGGTCGGCGTGCTCGTGCGTGACCAGGACCGCGTCGGCACCGTCGAGCGCGGCCGAAACCTCGCTGAAGACGCCGGGGTCGACCACGAGGGTGCGGTCGCCGTCGTCGAGGCGGACGCACGAGTGCGTGAACTTCGTCAGCTGCATGCGCGAGCCGTCACGGCGAGGCCGGTCCGTCGAGCTCAGCGTCCGGAGCGGCCTCCTGATCGACGTGCATGGCGGCCTCCTCGGCGCTCGCGGCATACCCCGCCCGGCCGACATCCGTGGCGATCTCGTCCTTCTCCTCGTCCGGGTGCGCGCCTTCGTCGGGGGCGACGAGCCGGCCGGCCCGCTCGTCCTCGTCGGCCCGGTCGAGGTCGGACTCATTGACGTCGGGTACCTCTTCGGCGAGCTTGTCGTCGAGCGGCTCGCCCTCGAGCGTCTCCTCGGCGGTGTCGCCGCGGAACGAGCCCGGCTCCCGGTCAGGCGGCGAGTAACCGGCGTCCAGCGGGTCGGAGGTGTTGTCGCCGGTCAAGGTGTCGGACGGGTCGGGCTGGTCGCGGCCGACGACCACGCCCTCGTACAGATCGTCTGATTCGCTCATGACTGCATGCCTTCCCGATTACTCCGTATTCCTCACGGGCACGATCGATCGGTGACTTCGGTGTTGTGGTTCCGGCGCGACCTGCGGCTGCGTGATCACCCCGCGCTGCACGAGGCGGCGAAGCACGGCCCGGTCGTCGCGCTGTTCGTGCTCGACCCGGCATTGCTGCGGCCCGCCGGCGCGCCGCGGGTCGCGTTCCTGTACCGCACGCTGCGCACACTGGACGCCGAGTTGCGAAACCACGGCGGGGCGCTGATCGTGCGCAGCGGCGATCCCGTCCACGCCGTTCCGAAGGTCGTGCGCGAAGCCGGCGCCGGGTCCGTGCACGTCAGCGCCGACTTCGGCCCGTACGGCAGCCGGCGCGACGGCGAGGTCGACAAGACACTCAGCGCTCGCGGGGACGTTCCGCTGGTGCGCACCGGATCGCCGTACGCGATCGCGCCCGGGCGGGTGACCAAGGACGACGGTGAACCCTACAAGGTCTACACCCCGTTCTTCCGGGCGTGGTCCGAGCACGGCTGGCGCGCGCCCGCCACCACGATCAGCGGACGCGTCGACTGGCACACCTCCCTGAATTCGGTCGAGATCCCCAAGGACCCCGCTCTGCCGGCCGGTCTGGAGTTGCCCGAGCCTGGTGAGGACGCGGCCTTGCGGGCATGGCGGGCGTACCGCGACAAGGGCCTGCTGGCGACGTACGCCGGCGACCGCAACCGCCCCGACCTGGACCGCACGTCGCACATGTCGGTCTATCTGAAATGGGGCTGCATCCACCCCCGCACGATCCTCGCCGACCTCGCGCCCGGTGACGAGGTGTATCGCAAGGAGCTTGCGTGGCGAGAGTTCTACGTGACGGTGCTGCACCGCTGGCCGGCGTCGGCGCGCGAGTACTACCTGCCCCAGTTCGCGACGATGGAGTACGCCCGGGCAGGCACGAAAGCGTTCGCGGCCTGGTGCGACGGGCGCACCGGGTTCCCGATCGTCGACGCCGGCATGCGTCAACTGCTCGGCGAGGGGTGGATGCACAACCGGGTGCGGATGATCGTCGCGTCCTTTTTGGTCAAGGACCTGCACATCGAGTGGACGCACGGGGCACGGCACTTCATGGCGCACCTCGTCGACGCCGACCTCGCCTCGAACCAGCACGGCTGGCAGTGGACCGCGGGCACCGGCACCGACGCCGCACCGTTCTACCGGGTCTTCAACCCCGTGACGCAGGGGTTGAAGTTCGATCCGGACGGCGACTACGTGCGGCGATGGATTCCGGAGCTGCGCGGCGTCGAGGGCAAGGCCGTCCACGAGCCGTGGGAGCTGCCCGGTGGCGTGCCGGACGGGTACCCGGACCGGATCGTCGATCACCAGGCCGAGCGTCTCGTGGCGCTCGAGCGGTACCAGGACGCGAAGCAGTGACCCCGGTCGCTCTGGATGATCAACAGCCCGGTAGCCGGTCTACCTACCTGGGGCGCTGATCATGATCAAGGGCCTCGGTGCCGTAATCATTCGCTCCGCACTGGCCGCCGACGAACCGGACGTACGCCTCGTCCAGACGGAGGCGTTCGGCGATGGCGGGCACGTGGCGTCACTCGCCGAGGCGCTTCGGCGCCGCCCGGACACGTCCGCGTCACTGGTCGCCGAGGTCGACGCCGCCGTGATCGGGCATGTGCAGCTGTCCGTGTCGTGGGTCGACGCACCAGACCATCTCCTCGAGGTGCTGGTCCTGAGCCCGCTCGGTGTTCGTCCGGCGCATCCCGTAGGCCTGCGCTGAGGCGTGACAAACTTGGCTTGCTGACCTCCTAATCCAAGGCTAGTTCGTAAACTCAGCTAAAGTGGTGTCGTGGCCAAAGTTTCAACTCGGCAGTCTGCGGAGGTGTCCGCCGACGGCGCCTGGCCAGCCATCACTGCCGAGCGGCGCGAATGGAGGCCGCACATCCAATATGCGCTGCCGCCCGGGGCCGGACGTACCAGCGGACCCTACGACGCCGCAGTCCTTCCCGAGATCGCGGAAATCGAGACCGTGCTGCTGTCGGGCGGGACCCTCACCCTCGCCACGGCCGCCGCGACCGAGATCGCGCGCTTCGACGCCGAGTTCGGGGCGGACGTCGCACCGTTCGCCTCCATCCTGCTCCGCACCGAGTCGGTGGCCTCCTCCCGCATCGAGAACCTCACCGCGTCGGCCAGAGCCGTCGCTCTGGCAGAAGCCGGCGACACCAGCCGCGAGAACGCCTCAGTCATCGTCGCCAACACCACGGCGATGAAGGCGGCTATCGCCCTCGCCGACCATCTCGATGACCTGGCCATCCTTGCCATGCACGACGCCTTGCTGCGCCCTTCCCGACCCGAGTACGCGGGCCGGTGGCGCGAGGAGCAGGTCTGGGTCGGTGGGGGCACCTACTCCCCGCATGAGGCCGATTTCATCCCGCCGCACCATGAGCGTGTGGCGGCCGCGATCGACGATCTCGTGCGGTTCATGCGCCGCGACGACATACCACCGTTGGTGCAGGCCGCGGTCTCTCACGCCCAGTTCGAGACCATCCACCCGTTCCCTGACGGCAACGGCCGCACCGGCCGGGCGTTGGTGCACAGCCTGCTGCGCGGTAAGGGCCTCACTCGTAAGGTCACGGTGCCGGTCTCGGCTGGCCTGCTCACCGACACCGATGCCTACTTCGATTCGCTCACTGCCTACCGCAGAGGCGATCCGGACCCGATCGTGGCGATGATGGCGCACGCGTCCTATGCCGCGATCAACAACGGCCACCATCTGGTCACCGATCTACGCGCGGCGCGTGCCGGCTGGGACGCGCGCATCCGTGCGCGACAGGGGTCCGGTGCGGTGCGTGCGGCGGCTCTGCTGCTGAGCCAGCCGGTCGTCGATTCGCCAATGCTTCAGCGCGAGTTGGGGATCTCCGACACCGCGGCACTGGAGGCCATCAGGCGTCTGGTCGACGCCGGTGTGTTGACGAAGGTCAGCGGCGGGGACCGCAACCGCAAATACGCGGCCAACGAAGTTCTGGCTCGGCTTGACGAGTTTGCCGCGCGAGCCGGCCGTCGCGGTCCTACTTGAGCAGGTTGCGTGCCATCACCATGCGGTTGATCTGGTTCGTGCCTTCGTAGATCTGGGTGATCTTCGCGTCGCGCATCATGCGCTCCACCGGGAAGTCCATCGTGTAGCCGGCGCCCCCGAAAAGCTGGACGGCATCGGTCGTGACCGACATCGCGGTGTCGGAGGCGAACACCTTTGCCGCGGACGACGTGAACGTGAGGTTCGGCTCCTCGCGCTCGGCGCGGGCGGCGGCGGCGTAGACCAACTGCCTGGCCGCCTCGACGCGCATCGCCATGTCGGCGACCATGAACTGGACGCCCTGAAAATCGGCGATCGCCTTGCCGAACTGCCGGCGCTCCTTGATGTAGCCGATCGAGGCGTCGAGCGCGCCCTGCGCGATGCCGAGCGCCTGCGCGCCGATGGCGAGCCGGGTGTGATCGAGTGTGCGCAGCGCCGTCTTGAAGCCGGTGCCGGGTTCGCCGACGACGCGGTCGGCCGGGATCGTGCAGTCGGAGAAGTAGATCTCGCAGGTGGGGCTGCCCTTGATGCCGAGCTTGCGCTCCTTCGTCCCCACCGAGAAGCCAGGGTCGTCCGCCCGCACGACGAACGCCGAGATGCCGTTGGCACCCTTCGACGGATCCGTCACGGCCATCACCGTGTAGAACGTCGAGACGCCGGCGTTGCTGATCCATGCCTTCGTGCCGTTGAGCACCCAGTGGTCGCCGGCCAATTGCGCCCGGGTGCGCATCGAGGCCGCGTCGGAGCCGGCCTCGCGCTCGGACAGCGCGTAGCTGAACATCGCCTCACCGGACGCGAGCGGCGGCAGCACCTGCTGCTTCAGCGTTTCGGAGCCCGATAGCAGCACCGGCTGCGAGCCGAGCTTGTTGACGGCCGGGATCAGCGAGGACGACGCGCAGACCCGGGCGATCTCTTCGATCACGATGCAGCCCGAGATCGCGTCGGCGCCCATGCCGCCGTACGCCTCCGGGACGTGCACGGCGTGGAAGCCGGAGCGCACGAGCGCGGCCAGCACGTCGTAGGGGAACTCGCCGGCCTCGTCGATCGCGGCCGCGCGCGGGGCGATCTTGTCCTCGGCGAGCTGGCGGACGGCTTTGCGGAGCATGTGCTGCTCCTCGACGAGTTGGTACTGATCGAAGCCGGGATTCGCAGCGCTCATGGCTTCGATAGTAGGACGACCTAGTAGTTGCCAGCCACCGAACGAGCGAGGATGTGGGCTGCCTCTCGGATATGCTCGCCGGCGTGTCACAGCCCTTCGACGCCACCGCCGCGTCCGCCGCATACCGCAGCGCCCTGCAGGTCATCGAGGCCGTCGAGCCGACAGTGGCCGGCGCGATCCGCAGCGAGCTCGCCGACCAGCGCGGGTCGCTCAAGCTCATCGCCAGCGAGAACTACGCCTCCCCCGCGACCCTGCTGACCATGGGCACCTGGCTGTCGGACAAGTACGCCGAGGGCACGGTCGGGCACCGCTTCTACGCGGCCTGCCAGAACATCGACATCGTCGAGCAGGCCGCGGCCGAGCACGCGAAGGCCTTGTTCGGCGCACCGCACGCGTACGTCCAGCCGCACTCGGGCATCGACGCGAACCTCGTGGCCTTCTGGGCGATCCTCGCGCACAAGGTCGAATCGCCCGCACTGGCTGCGGGCGGCGCGAAGCACGTCAACGACCTGTCCGAGGCCGATTGGCAGAACCTGCGCAAGGCGATGGGCAACCAGCGCGCACTCGGCATGTCGCTCGACGCCGGCGGCCATCTGACGCACGGCTTCCGGCCCAACATCAGCGGCAAGATGTTCGAGCAATCCTCGTACGGGACGGATCCTGAGACCGGCCTGCTCGACTACGACCTCGTGCGCGCCACGGCGCGGGAGTTCAAGCCGCTGGTCCTGATCGCCGGCTATTCCGCCTACCCCCGCAAGATCAATTTCGCGACGATGCGCGAGATCGCGGACGAGGTCGGCGCCGTGCTGATGGTCGACATGGCGCACTTCGCCGGGCTCGTGGCCGGCAAGGTCTTCGCCGGCGACTACGACCCGGTGCCGCACGCGCACGTCACTACCACCACCACGCACAAGTCGTTGCGGGGGCCGCGCGGTGGCATGGTGCTGTGCCAGCCCGAGTTCGCCGACTCCGTCGACCGCGGCTGCCCGATGGTGCTCGGCGGGCCGCTCGGGCACGTCATGGCCGCTAAGGCGGTCGCGCTGGCCGAGGCCCGGCAGCCGTCGTTCCGGACCTACGCGCAGGCGGTCGTCGACAACGCGGTAACGCTGGCCGAGGGCTTGATGCGCCGCGCGGTTCGGCTCGTGACCGGCGGCACCGAGAACCATCTCGCGCTGCTGGACGTCACGTCCTTCGGCCTCACCGGACGCCAGGCCGAGTCGGCGCTGCTCGACGCGGGCATCGTCACCAACCGCAACGCGATCCCCCGCGACCCGAACGGCGCCTGGTACACCTCGGGTGTGCGCATCGGCACCCCGGCGCTGACCTCGCGCGGGTTCGGCGCGGCCGAGTTCGACCGCGTCGCCGAACTGATCGTCGACGTGCTGACCGCGACGAGCCCTACGGCTGCCGCCAGCGGCGGGTCGTCGAAGGCGAAGTACACGATCGCCGACGGGGTGGCCCACAAGACGCAGTCGGCGGCCGACGAACTGCTTACCGCGAACCCGCTGTACCCGGGCCTCGACCTCGGCTGAGGCCGCCGTGTCCGTGACCGTCGCAACCACCAGTCGTTGATATGGGCATGCGCACCCGTCACGCTCCTGCCAGATTCAGGTTTCGACGTGTGCGCAGGGCGGTGACATCCGCAGCGGCGTGCCTGGCACTGGCAGTCTCGGGCGCCGCGGCGGTGGCGCAGTCCCCGGCCGGCGCTGCGACCGCTCCGCTGCCCCAGAACGATCCGTTCTACCGGCCTACGCCCGGTTTCGCCGCTACGCCGGTCGGAACGATCCTGCGCTCGCGGCCGGTGCAGCTCGCCGCGTTCGCAGTCCTGCCACAGAATGTGCAGGCCTGGCAGGTGCTCTACCGCAGCACCGACTACCGGGGCCAGCCCATGGCGTCCGTCACGACCCTGCTCAAACCGGCCGGAGCGGCGCCGAAGGCCGTCATCTCCTATCAGGTCGCCGAGGACGCGGCCGCGCCGCAGTGCGCGCCGTCCTACACGATGCGCCCGGGAGCGGCTCCCGGCGAGATCGTGAACCAGGCCGAGCTGCTGCTCATCGACGCGGCCGTCGGCCAGGGCTTCGCCGTCTCGGTGCCTGACTACGAAGGGTTCCGTGGCGACTTCGGGGCGGCTCGCCAGCCCGGTTACGCGATCCTCGACGGATTGCGAGCGGCGGAGCACTTCGGCCCCCTGGCGCTGCCCGCCGGCAACCGGACCCCCGCGGCCGTCTGGGGTTACTCCGGCGGCTCGCTGGCGAGCGGGTGGGCGGCCCAGGTCCAGCCCAGCTACGCGCCGGATCTCAACATCAGGGGCATTGCGCTGGGCGGATTCGTCACCGATCTGGCCGCCGCGCTCATCAAGATCAACGGCGGGTTCGGCTCGGGGCTGATCGCCTCGGCGCTTCCGGGGGTGGACCGCTCGAGCCCGCCGCTGGCGGCCGCGCTCGCCAAGTACCTGACCCCGGCGGGCAAGGCGGCGCTGGCCAAGGCCGGCACCCAGTGCGAGATCAGCAACCTGGTGTCCTATCCGTTCACCGACTTCAGCAAGTACCTCACCGTGCCGTTGAAGACGTTCCTGACCTTGCCGACGGTTCGCGCCGGGGTGGCCGAGCTTGATCTCGGCGGCAGCGCCCCCGCCGCGCCGCTGTACGTCTACCACGCCGTCAACGACGAACTCGTCCCCATCGCCGGCACCGACGCGACCGTCAAGAAGTACTGCGCCGCCGGGGATTCCGTGCGCTACGAGCGTGACCTGCTCAGCGAACACGGCAGCCTCGCAGTGACCGGCGCGCCCGCGGCGCTGGCGTGGCTCACCGACCGGCTCACCGGGCACGCGGCTGCGTCCGGCTGCCATACGAGCACTGTGCTGTCGACGGCGCTGACGCCGGGCGGGCTGACGCAGTTCCCCAACACCGTCCGCAGCATCCTGCTCGGCCTGCTCGACCTACCGATCGGACCCGGAACGATCTTCTGACCTGGTACCTGTCGGAGGGCTCGGCGGCGCGGCCGTCAGGCTCACTCCGTCGCGAGCAGGCCCCGCAGTTCGCGGTTAACCAGCGCCGTCGCCTCGGCGACCGCCGGGCTCACCTGTTCCAGGCCGTAGAAACCGTGGATCAGCCCGGCGAACTGATGGTGGACGACCGGCACGCCCGCGGAGGCCAGCGCCTCGGCGTAGCGGTTGCCCTCGTCGCGCAGCGGGTCGAACTCGGCCGTGGCCACGACGGCCGGCGGCAGGTCGGCGAGGCTGTCGGCGAGCAGCGGCGAGATCCGCGGGTCGCGCGCGAGCGCCGTTCCCGCAGGGTCCGCCGCCGCCGCGGCGGCGCCGCCCGCGATGCCGGTGTACTGCTGCGCGAACCACTCCATGTCGGCCAGGGTCAGGAAGTAGCCCTCGGCGTTCTGGATGCGCGACGGGTACTCGCCGAGCAGGTCGACGGCCGGGTACACGAGCAGCTGGGCGGCGAGCGGCGGGCCGTCCGCCCGCGCCAGCTGGGCGCAGACCGCAGCCAGGTTGCCGCCCGCGCTGTCGCCGCCGACGACGAGCCGGTTCGCGTCGCCACCGTAGTCATCGATGTGCTCGGCCACCCACGTCACCGCCGCGTAGCACGAGTCGACGGCGGCCGGAAACGGATGTTCCGGCGCGAGCGGGTAGTCGACGCTGATCACGACCGCGTCGACGTCGCGGCACAGCTGGCGGCAGACGTTCTCGTGGGTGTCGAGATCACCGATCACGTACCCGCCGCCGTGGAAGTAGACGATCGTCGGCACGGTGCTGTCGGCGCCGTTCGGGCGGTACACGCGGACGGGCAGGTCACCCGTGATCGTGTCCGGCGTAACCGAGGCGACCTGCGCGAGCGTGGCGTCGTCGCGGAAGTCGACCATCAGCGCGCGCAGCCCCGCGCGCGCCTGCTCGGGCGTGCTCTCCGCGATCGGCGGCAGGTCACTCGCTTCGATGAACTGGAGCAGGCCGGCGATGTTCGGGTCGAGAGGCATGACCCGATCCTGGCACAAGCCGTGCGGCGCGCGGCTAGCGCCGGAAATAGGGGTTGCTGCGCTTGACCGCCAGCAGCACGACGATGCCGATCTCGAGCAGCAAGGCGATGACGCCGACGATTCGGCTCAGGGTCGGCTCCGGCTGGCCGAGACCCACCAGGCCGGAGATGATCGCGAGCCCGGCTAGCACCCACGTCACGATGCGCGCCCAGTTCCGTCCCCGGCTGACCTGAAACGCAAGCAGCGCGTACAGCACGATGAACACGACGGCGATCACGACCGCCACGGTCACCGCGGCGTTGACGGTGGCGTTGGACGCGTTGGGCGTGTTCGCTCGGATGCGCTTGCGAAGATCGTCCTTCGTCGAGAACAGCACGATGACGCTGATGAGATTGATGGCCACCAGCGCGTACATCAGGCGGACCGCATTCGTCACGGTGTCGGGCCGTGGGCCGCGCGGCGGCTGCGCCCAGTCCTGCGACGACGAAGGCGGCGCGGGCGGCAACCCACCGAACTGATCGGACATGACAATCCTCCTCGCCCTCGAACCGCTGCTGTGGCCCTACCCGACCACGTCCGCGGCGAACCGGCTGCGCGACACTCCCACGATGGAGATCTGGCTGCAGGACGGGCGGCCGCGCAGCGAGCGGACGACGGTGCGCGTGCTGCTGATCGACGACTGCGAACGGCTGCTCCTCTTCGAGGACAGCGACGCCGCAGTCGCGCGGCGTTGGTGGATCCTGCCCGGTGGAGGCATCGATCCGGGTGAGGACGAGTTGACCGCCGTGCTCCGTGAGATCAAGGAGGAGACCGGCCACCGGCTCGACCCGGCCGACGTCCGCGGCCCGATCGCGCACCGGCACGTCACGCACGGCTACAGCGACGTGGTCGTCGAGCAGGACGACTCGTTCTTCGCCGTCGCCGTGCCGGCGTTCGAGATCAGCACGGCCGGTCATACCGCGGACGAAGAGCGGACGCTGCTCGGGCACCACTGGTGGACGCGCGCACAGCTCGACGCGACGACCGACGAGGTCTGGCCGGTGCTCCTGCCCGAACTCTGGGAGCTCGTGGCGACGCCGGCGGACTGGCCACGCCAATTGGATGACGTCGAGGAGTCGAGCGTCCAGGTCTAGTCAGCCGAGCACGTTGTTCGGGTCATAGAGGACGACCGTGCCGCCGATGACGTCATGCAGGGCCTGCTTCTTGCCGGTGGCCAGGAACATGATGAACGACACGAGCGGCAGGATGAAGATGCTCTCGACGATGGCCGATCCGACGATGTCGCGCAGCGCCATCGTGCCGAACGTGGCGACCTCGCCGGTGCCCGGCTTATAACACTTCATCTTGAGCACTTTGAGTGCTGGCGAGGTGCCCTTGGACCACAGGGTCAGCCCCCAGACCAGGTAGCCGATGACCAAGGTGACGATGATGAGCGGGATCGCGAGGAAGTAGGCGCCGATGCGGCGGCCCCGGTTCGCGAGTTCGACGCCCGGCGGCAGGTAGATGCCGGCCGCGTCGTCGAAAACGGTGCCGTTGGGTCCGGGCGCACCGCGCGTCACCGCTGGTGGCGGCGGCGCGGGCGCGAATCCCCCGTAGCCGGGCTGACCCTGTGGCGCCCCGGGCGTCGGCTGGTTCGGGTCGGGCTTACTGAAGTCGGTCATGGCGTTCGGGATCCCTCCGGGTGGACACGGTGAGTCCCGGACACTAGCGAGAATCTGCGTGGTCCGCGATCAGGCGTACGCACTGGTCGTGACGCCGTTACCGTCGCGCCACTCGTACGCCGAGACGCCTTGCACGAACACCTGCACCGCCCGGCTCATGACGTCGAGCGGGTCCCCGTCCCAGATGACGACGTCGCCGTCGCGGCCAAGCGCGAGCGAGCCGACCCGCTCGTCCAGCCCCATGATCTGTGCCGGGTTGATCGTGATCGCCCGCAGCGCGTCCTCGCGGGTCATGCCGTCCTTGACCGCGAACGTCGCCTGGTGGACGAGGTAGTCGATCGGCACGACCGGGTGGTCGGTGATGATCGCGACCTGCACGCCGGCGTTGGCGAGCCGGCCGGGGTTGGCGGTGGTCCGCTCGCGCAGCTCGACCTTTGAGCGGGTGGTGAACATCGGCCCGACCACGCACGGGATGCCGCGTTCGGCGAGCACGTCGGCGAGCAGGAAGCCTTCGGTGGCGTGGTTGACGATCAGCCGGTAACCGAACTCGTCGGCCAGCCGAATCGCGGTGGCGATGTCGTCGGCCCGGTGGCAGTGCTGGCTCCAGGGCAGCTCGCCGTCGAGGACCCGAACGAGCACCTCGCTGGTGGGGTCGCGATCGAACGGCTTGCCCTCGGCGGCGGCGTGCTCGCGCGCGAGCTGGTAGTCCTGCGCCTTCGTGAAGGCGTCCCGGATCACCGCGGCGACACCCTGACGGGTCGAGGGCAGCTGCTTCTTGTCGCCGTAGACCCGCTTGGGGTTCTCGCCGAGCGCGCTCTTCACCGACGCCGGCGACTTGATCACCATCTCATCGACGATGCGTCCCCACGTCTTGATCGCGACCGTCTGGCCGCCGATCGGGTTGCCGCTGCCGGGTTTGACCACGACCGACGTGACGCCGCCGGACAGCGCGTCGCGGAAGCCCTCGTCGGCCGGATTGATCGCGTCGAGCGCGCGCAGCCGGGCGCCGTTCGGATCGGTCATTTCGTTCGTGTCGTCGCCCGCCCAGCCCTGCGACTCCTCGTCGATCCCGACGTGCCCGTGGGCCTCGACGAAGCCGGGCAGCACCCAGCGCCCGGACGCGTCGACCGTCTCGACGCCGGCGGGCACCGTGACGTCCGCGCCGATGGCAGTGATCACGCCATCCTCGACGAGCACGGTGCCCGATTCCAGGACTGGACCATCCATGGGGACGATCCGGCCGTTGACGATGGCGACGCTTGCGCTGAATCGAGGCATCCGCCAACCCTAGATCGCTGCTGCCGACAACTCTCGTGCGACTGACTACGTTGAGGTGATGAGCGATTCGGCTACCGCCACCATCGGCGTCACCGGCCTGGCCGTCATGGGACGCAACCTGGCGCGCAACCTGGCACGCAACGGTCATACCGTCGCGCTGCACAACCGCACGCATTCGCGCACCACGTCGCTCGTCGACGAACACGGCGACGAGGGTGACTTCGTGCCGTCGGAGTCACTCGAGGACTTCGTCGCGTCGCTGCAGAAGCCACGCGCGATCATCATCATGGTCAAGGCCGGCGAGCCGACCGACGCGGTGATCTCCGAGCTGACCCCTCTGTTAGACGACGGCGACATCATCGTCGACTGCGGCAATGCGCACTACACCGACACCCGCCGCCGCGAGTCCGAGCTCAGCGAGAAGGGTCTGCACTTCGTGGGCTGCGGGGTGTCCGGCGGTGAGGAAGGCGCCCTACTCGGGCCCTCGATCATGCCCGGCGGCTCGGAGCACTCCTACGAGAAGCTCGGCCCGATCTTGACCTCGATCGCCGCGGTCGTCGACGGCACCCCTTGCTGCGTGCACGTCGGCCCCGACGCCGCCGGCCACTTCGTCAAGATGGTGCACAACGGCATCGAGTACGCCGACATGCAACTCATCGCCGAGGCGTACGACCTGCTGCGCCAGGGACTCGGCGCGAGCCCGGGTGAGATCGCGGACATCTTCCGACACTGGAACGAAGACGACCTGGAGTCATTCCTGATCGAGATCACCGCCGACGTCCTGGCCCAGACCGACGCCGGCACCGGCAAGCCGTTCGTCGACATCGTGCTGGATCAGGCGGAGCAGAAGGGCACCGGCCGCTGGACCGTCCAGAGCGCCCTCGACCTCGGCGTCCCGATCACCGGCATTGCCGAAGCGACATTCGCACGCGCGCTGTCCGGGCACGCCGAGCAGCGTGGACCTGCCCAGGAGGCGTTCGGCTCGGACGTCAACGACTTACAGGTCGACGACCGTGACGCCTTCGTCGAGGACGTCCGGCTGGCCCTGTACGCGTCGAAGGTCGTGGCCTACGCGCAGGGCTTCGACCAGATCGCTGCGGGCAGCGCGGAGTACGACTGGGACGTCGACCGCGGCGCGATGGCGACCATCTGGCGCGGCGGCTGCATCATCCGGGCCCGCTTCCTCAACCGCATCCGCGAGGCCTACGACGACGACCCGCAGCTACCCTCGCTGCTCGTCGCGCCCTACTTCGCGTCGGCGGTCCGAGACAGCGTCGACTCGTGGCGCCGCGTGGTCGCCCAGGCCGCGACCGCCGGCATCCCCACGCCCGCGTTCTCGTCCTCGCTCGCCTACTACGACGGCCTGCGCCGCGCCCGCCTACCCGCCGCGCTGATTCAGGGGCTGCGCGACAACTTCGGGGCGCACACCTACAAGCGCGTCGATAAGGAAGGCTCGTTCCACACCGAGTGGGCCGGCGATCGCAAGGAGCATGACGCCTGAGCGCTTGGTCGGCCGGCGAGGTTCAGACGAGAGCCGCTCGGCAGCGAGCCGTCTACTTCGGCGGATACCGGGCAGGTGAGTCCTCTTTCGAATGCTGCTTCGGGGCACGAGTTCGAGCGGACCCGGCACGGCGTGCGCGCCGCGGCTGGGTGATCCCGCCGAGCAGGATCTCGGCGACGTTGTCGGCATGACGCCCGGCATCGGTGTCGGGATATGCGTCCAAGTATCCGAGCATGCTGTCGACCGCCCCCTGGTAGGTGACGGCGAGCAGCCGGGGGTCGAGCGTCTCGCGGAAGTCACCGTCCTGCTGGCCGCGGCGGAAGATCGCCTCCTGTGACGCGTAGAGGTCGTCCATGTCCGAGTGGCCGAGGCGCGGCCCCCCGTCGGCGGTGCGCAGGTTGAGGATGATCTCGCGCATCGCACGCCGCTCGGCACCGTGCGTGCGACGTAGGGCTGCCGCGGCGTGGACCGCCGATCGGATCACGTCGGGTGCGGGGGCTTCGAGGTCAATGGCAGCCGCGGCGGCTGCTCTCAGCGTCGTCAGCGTTCGGCGCGCCGTCATCTCGAACAGCTCGTCGAGGTCAGCGAAGTAGTGCCACAGCAGGCCCTTGGACACGCCGGCCCGCCGGGCGATCGCGTCAGCCGTGGCGCCGGTGTATCCCTGCGCGGCGAGGACCTCGACCGCTGCCGCCATCAGCTGCTCGCGTCGTTCCTCGGGGCCCAGCCGCTGCCTCCCTACCGCAGTCCCAGCCACCAGCTACCTGACCTGAAAGCCGTGGACGTATTCGCCGCGAAATCGTGTCGTCACCGACGCCTGCGCAGGACCAGCACTGCCACTGCCGCCATCAGCACCGCGATACCCGCCATCTCGATCCGCATCCATATCGGAAAAAGCCCAGGGATCAACGCCTCGACGACGTTGACCACCAACAGGACCGTAGCGATGATGCCGACGGCGACCACAGCACGGCGGCTTCCGCGGCGCGCCGCGCGCAACCGGACCGGCAGTACCACAGCGAACACCCCCACGATCACCGCATGCACCCAGGCGTCCGCAGTCGCTTGATCCGAGTCGGTGCGAGACAGAACGGCGAGAGCGGCGATGGTGGCGAGCACGACGACGACATAGACCGCGACCAGTCTCGCCACCCGATCGAGACCACCCGACCGGGCATTCCACGATGTATTGACCATGCAGTCGATAATATTGACTGCATGGTCAATACGCAACCTCGCTCAAGATGCTGCGCCCCCTGCTCCGGCTGTAACCCGATTCGGTTTAGACGGATCGTTCTACGGACGTCAGAGCGCACGACCCGCTGATACGTCAACCACAACAATATATTGCCTGCGGCAGTCAGGTGTTGCAGAATGGGCTGATGGCTCGACTGGAGAATCTGCTGGGGGCGCACGCGCTGGCTCTGACCGATCGTCTGCTCGCCGCTGAAACCGGTCGGGCGGCCAGCACGTCGGCGTCGGAGCGGGCAGCCTTGGTGACGTTGCATGCCCATCCGGATCACTTGGTGTCGTGGCTCGGCGACGTGCTGGGCCTGACCAGTTCGGGCATCACGCGGTTGGTCGACCGGCTGGTCGCGGCGGGATGGGTGACCCGTACAGCCGGAATCGACGCGCGCAGCCGCCGCGTCAAGCTGACCGGCGCAGGACGCAACCGTGCGCGGGCCGTGCTGAACGCTCGCAGCAAGGCGATGGCGGACGCACTTGCGGGGCTGCCCGAACGTGACCGACGCGAGTTGGAGCGGCTACTCGATCTGCTCGTCGGCACCCTCGCGGAGACGCGGCTACCAGCGTTGCGAGTGTGCCGATTGTGCGACCGGTCGGCGTGCGCATCGGATGGTCGGGAATGCCCGCTCGAGCACACGGTGCCGGCGAACGACGCCGATGACTGAGACCATCAAGCGGCCGGCATCTGAGGCTTGGTCCACGAGCCGGACGGTCCTGCCCGGCGCGGCGATGATCGCTGTCACCTTCGGCCTGGCCCGCTACGGATACGGGCTATTGCTGCCGGAGATGCAGGCCGATCTTCACTTCAGCCCCGCTGGGGCGGGGCTGATCTCTTCGGGCACCTACCTGTCCTACCTTCTCGCCAACGTCGCGGTGGTCTCGGTGACGAGCCGGCTGGGCCCGCGAGCGGCAATCGGACTCGCGGCAGCACTGGCGGCTGCCGGAATGGCCGTGATCGCCGTGGCCGGCAGTGCGCCGATGCTGGCCGTAGGCGTCCTGGTGTCCGGCGCGGCGGCAGGGCTCGCCTTCCCGCCCTACGCAGACCTCGTCGCTCGTCGCGTAGCCAAACGGCGCCGCGACCTGGCCTGGTCGACGATCAGCTCGGGCACTGGCTGGGGCGTAGCCATCGCCGGCCCGATCGCCATCGCCGCCGGTGATCAGTGGCGCGCCGCCTGGATGGTGTTCGTCGCGCTCGCGGTGGGCACTGGCATCGTGGCAGTTCGGCTCGCACCGGCACACCGCCACCGCGATCAGATACAACGTCCACAGCTGAGCTGGACCTGGTTCTTCTGCCCGAAGTCGCGCCCGCTTCTGGTCTCCGCCGTCCTGATCGGGACCGGGAGTGCGGTGTGGTGGGCCTTCAGCGTCGACGCCCTGCGCAGAGCTGGCCTCGACGCGACGCCGGCCCGGATCGTATACGCCGTGTGCGGAGCGGCCGGCATCCTCGCGTCCGCCAGCGGCGCCGCCTTCGCCCGGCTTGGGTTACGCGCCGGCTACCTCGCGGCCTGCACGCTGCTTGCCGGATCTTTGGCACTGCTGGGACTCGCCAGCAGCAATCTGATCGCAGCCCTGACGGCGGCGATCCTGTTCGGCGTGTTCTACAACAGCGTCATCGCCGCGCAAGGCATCTGGAGTTCACGAGTCTTCGCCGAGCACCCGGCCCCGGGGCTCGCCGCAATCAACACAGCCCTGACGATCGGCACCCTCGCCGGGCCAACCATCGCCGGCGCGGCGATCACCGATCTCGGCTACCCAACGGCCCTCATCGGGGCAGCCGCCGCCATCCTCACCGCGCTTGCGTTCGGCCCGCCCAGCGAGCACCGGCGGCGAGTCCTCGCCGCGCACCGATGCACGGCGGCTCCCGTCAAGACCTGACCCGCGTTGCCGCGCCTACGCCGCGCCGTGACCTGGCGGCTACTTGATCTCGCGTCGGACGGTGCGTACGAGCCCGGCCGACAGCGGGAGCACCAGCCAGATCAGCGCGGTGATGACGATCCCGGCGGCGTGCCCGTTCCAGTCGCCGTCGAGCATCCAGTTGAACGTGGTGCCCGGGTCGATCCACTTGCCGACCGAGTTGACCGCTCGGCCAAGGATGCCGAAGACCGTCGGAAGCAGGAAGAACAGCACGACGGAGGCGGCCGTGTTGTGCAGCAGGGCACCGAACGCGACGCCCATCAGAATGTTGACCAGGACGAACAGGACGAAGCCGATCAGCCCTCCTGAGCCCAGATCGGCCACGACGTGCCGTCCGGACGCCTCGGCGACGCCGATCGCGGCGGCGGTGACGAGGCCGCCGAACACGATCGCGATCGCCGCCATGAGCAGGGCCACGCTGACCTTTGCGCTGATGACGCGCGCCCGTCGGGGCTCTTGGGTGAACGTGGTCAGCACCGTGCGTTGCGTCCACTCCGTGGTCAGGGTGAGGATCGCGACCACCGGCAGCAATGCGGTGAGCGCGAGCGCTGCGAACTGCAGGTAGCTGCTGTAGTTCTGGTCGATGCTGTTTCTGGCCAGTAACGGGGCGAGCATGATCAGTACGGTCGCGGCGCCGGTGACCGCGATCAGCCACCGTGCCGAGCGGGTGTCGGTCGCCTTGCCCCACTCGACGTGCAGCAGTCGGCTGAATGGGATCGGTGCTGCGGGCGCTGCCGGGGCCGGTTCGGGACCGGACCGGGTCACCGTCGTGGTCGTGGTGGTGGTTGGCGTGCTCATGCTGCAGCCTCCTCGGTTGCGCCCTGCGTGGTCAGGGCGAAGTACAGGTCTTCGAGGCCGGTGGAATCGGCCTGGCGCAATTCGGTGATGAGCACCTGTTCGTCCAGGGCCAACCCCGCGATGCGGTCGCGGTCCAGGTTGGCGACCGCGCCGTCGACGGTGTACGAGCCGTCCGGGTTGGTGCTGAACGAGCCGCCGGCGGTCTGCAGCAGCCGGCCGAGCGCGCCGTGGTCCGGCGAGCGGACGATGATGCCCGCGGTCGCAAGCAGTTCCAGCATCGGTCCGGACGCCACGACAGCACCGTCGGAGATCACGACGAGGTGGTCGACGGTCGCCTGGACCTCGTGCAGCAGGTGGCTGGACAGCAGCACCGTTCCGCCCCGGTCGGCGAAGTCGCGCAGTAGGCGGCGCATCCAGGCGATGCCCTCGGGGTCGAGGCCGTTCGCGGGTTCGTCCAGGATGAGCGCGCGCGGGTCGCCGAGCAGCGCCTGGGCGATGCCGAGCCGCTGGCGCATGCCGAGCGAGTAGTCGCCCACCCGCTTGTCGGCCGACCCACCATTCAGTCCGACCAGGTTTAGGGCGTCCCCGACCTTTGCGTCCCGGACGCCCGCCATGCGTGCGGCGATCTGGAGGGTGGCGCGCCCACTGCGCCCGGAGTGCATCGCGCTCGGGTCAAGCAGCGTCCCGACGACCCGGGTCGGGTTCGGCAGCTCGCCGAACGCGCGGCCAGCCACCGACGACGTCCCCCGGTCGGGGCGGGTGAGCCCGGTGATCATCCGCAGGGTCGTCGACTTGCCGGCGCCGTTCGGGCCGAGGAAGCCGGTGATGGTGCCCGGGTCGCAGGCGAACGAGACGTCGCGGACGACGTGTGCGCTGCCATAGGTCTTGGTGAGTCCTTCGGCTGTGATGCTCGGTGGTGTCATGCGTCCACCGTGGCCTTCGGGACGCCTGCGCCGCATCGGCCGGGCGGCTGCTCCGGACGTCCGTCCGTCGCCTCATCGGGGCACGCGGCTACACCTTTCGCCACGAGGAGTCACGACCTTCGTCGGACGCTCTCGGTGCTGCCTTGCTTCTAGGCTGGGGAACGTGGACAACGCAGGCAGGGCGCGGGCGGGGCTGTCCTACCCGCGGCTGGTGCCGGCCACGCTGCTACCGCCCGAGGATCCGTCCCGTTCGGGTTCGGTGCGGCGTACGGTCCGCGACTGGTTCGTCGATGTCCTGCTCTTCCTGCTTGCCGTCGGCATCGGTGTCGCGTTCTATGCGGGGACGATCGATGCTGCGGTCGGGCCGGTGTCGCGCACGCTCGAGGCGATCGACATCATCTGCGGCGCCGCCGCCTGTCTCTCGCTCTGGTGGCGGCGCCGGTGGCCCACAGGCGTCGCCGTCGTGACCGCGGTGCTGTCCATCGCGTCGGCGTCGGCCGCCCCGGCCAGCGTGGTCGGTCTGTTCGGGGTCGCCGTGCACCGGCGCACCAGCCTGGCGCTGGCGATCCTGGTGGCGAACCTCGGCGTCGGCGCGATCTTCCCTCTCATCCGAGCACAGGACATGAACTTCTGGGTGTCCATGCTGATCAACCTCGGCGTCGTCGCCGTCGTCGTCGCCTGGGGCATGTTCGTGCGCGCTCGACGCCAGCTCATCTGGACGCTGCGCGAGCGCGCGGATCGCGCCGAGACCGAGCAGCGCATGCTGGCCGAGCAGGCTCGACTTGCCGAGCGCACTCGCATCGCCCGCGAGATGCACGACGTCCTGGCCCACCGCATCTCGCTGATGGCGCTGCACGCGGGCGGTCTGCAGGTCCGCTCGGACCTGCCGCCAGAGCAGGTACGGCAGACGGCGGCCCTGTTGCGCTCCACCGCCCAGCGCGCCCTCGAAGAACTGCGCGGCGTCATCGGCGTCTTGCGCGACGAGACGGTCGACGAGACGTCGCCCGCGCCGCCGCAGCCGAGGTTGCAAGATATTCCTCGTCTCGTGCACGACACCCGGGCAGCCGGTGCGAAGATCTCGTTCACCATGGACGTACCGGACGACGCCGATCCGCCGGCCAGTCTGGGCCGGGACGCGTACCGCATCGTCCAGGAGGCGCTGACCAACGTCGCGAAGCATGCCAGCGGGACGGCCACGTACGTGCGGGTGGACGGTACGCCCGGCGACGGGCTGCGCGTCGAGGTTCGCAACAGGATGCCGGTGGCGGTAGGCACTGCGTCGTTGCCCGGGTCTGGCAGCGGACTGCTGGGGCTGCTCGAACGGGTGACACTCGCCGGCGGGACGCTCGAGCACGGCCCGAACTCCGCCGGGGAATTCGTCGTCGCCGCAACGCTGGCCTGGGTTTGACGTGGGTCTGAAGGTCCTGCTCGTCGACGACGACGCGCTGGTGCGCGCCGGTCTGCGGATGATCCTGTCCTCCGCCGATGATGTCGAGGTCGTCGGCGAGGCCGGCGACGGCGCCACCGCGATCACCGCGGTCGCCGACCTCTCGCCGGACGTCGTGCTGATGGACATCCGGATGCCCGGCACCGACGGCATCGCGGCCACCGCGACGTTGCGCGCCCGGCCCGACGCGCCTCAGGTGATCGTCCTGACGACCTTCAACGCCGACGACTACGTGCTGCGTGCCCTGCGCGCCGGCGCGAGCGGCTTCCTGCTCAAGGACACCGCACCCGATCAGATCGTGCACGCGGTGCGGCTCGTCCACGCCGGTGAGGCGATGCTGTCGCCTGCCGTCACCCGCACCCTGATCGGGCACGTGGGCGACTCCGCGGCTGACGACCGACGCAGCGTCGCGCTTGCCCGGTTGGCCGAGCTGACCGAGCGCGAGCGCGAGGTCGCCGTCGCGGTCGGCGGCGGCGCTTCCAACGCCGAGATCGCCGGATCGCTTTACCTGAGCGAGGCCACGGTCAAAGCGCACGTGTCGCGGCTGCTGGCCAAGCTCCACGCGACGAACCGGGTCCAGGTGGCGATCGCCGTCCACGACGCCGGTCTGGGCTAGTCCGAAGTCGACGGGATCCGGCCGCCCGGAGGCGACGCTGACGATGCGGGCGCAGCCACGGCGGTGCGCGCAGCGGCGGCCGCCAGATTGTCCAGTTCATCGCGAATGCCTGGCCCGGCGCGTCATGCTGGCCCGTCGTCGGCCCGCGACGGCGGTCTGCGAGACGCGCGAACACGACGACCGGTCCGCTGTTGGGTAGGTTCCCTGCGGAGCCGCCCGGCGACGTGAGAAGAGGATGCCCGTGACGCAGCCCGACGCGCTGATCTCCGGCCGGTATCGCTTGGTGAAGCGGATCGCCGCCGGCGGGATGGGCAGCGTGTGGGAGGCCTGGGACGAGACCCTGCACCGGCGCGTCGCGCTGAAACAGCTGCACCCGCAGCCCGGCCTGAGCGCCGCGGACGCCGAGCTGGTCACCCGCCGGGCGATGCGCGAGGCCAGGATCACCGCCCGCCTGCACCACGCGCACGCGGTGCCCGTCTACGACGTCGTCGACTACGAGGGCCTCCCGTGCCTGATCATGCAGTACCTGCCGTCGAAGAGCCTGCACGCGCTCATCGCCGAACATGGCGTGCTGGACGTCCGCGAAGTGGCGCGGGTCGGCGGCGAACTGGCGGCCGCGCTCTCCGCCGCGCACCGAGCCGGGATCGTCCACCGCGACGTCAAGCCGGGCAACGTGCTCATCGACGAGGACGGCGCCGCCAAGCTTACCGACTTCGGCATCTCGCACGCGCTCGGTGACGCCAGCCTCACCTCGACCGGCATGGTCACCGGCACGCCCGCCTTCCTCGCGCCCGAGGTCGCCCGAGGCGACGATTCGAGTGCCGCCTCCGACGTGTTTTCCCTCGGCGCGACGCTGTACGCCGCGCTCGAGGGCAGCCCGCCGTTCGGCACCGAGACGAACCCGATGGCGATGCTGCACTCGGTGGCGTCGGGCCGGATCATCCCGCCGCGGCGTAGCGGCGCGCTGACGCCGGTGCTGACCCGCATGCTGGCGGCAGCTCCTGCGGACCGGCCCACGATGGACGAGGTCGCTGGGCCGCTGGCGGCCGTGCACGCTGCACCGGCGGATCCCGCTGCCGCTGCGACGACCGAGCAGATCGCGACGCCGGTCGCGGTTCCGCCCACCACGACCGTCACGCTGCCGGCGTCCGGGGACGCACCGCCGCCACACCGCCCGCAGCGACGGCGTCGCACCGGCGCCATCATCGCCGTGGTCGCCGCCGTCGTGATCCTGGCCGCCCTCGGCACGGTGCTCGCGACGCAGCTCGGGGGCTCGAATGGCGGCCAGCAGGCCGCTACGTCCCACTCGCCGAGCGTCTCGTCCTCGCCTATCTCGCGAACACCAACCAACCGGAGCACCAGCCCGACTAGCCGGCAGCCGAGCTCGAGTTCCGGGTCGTCGACAGCGCCCTCGACATCGGCATCGGCGTCGTCATCGGCAACGGGCCCGCTCACCGCGAGCGACCTGACCCAGGCGCTCGACAACTACTACGCCTTGCTGCCCGGCAACACCGACGCAGCCTGGATGAGTTTGACCGCTACGTACCGGACCAGCACCTCCGGCAGCAAGGCCGACTACCAGACCTTCTGGTCGGCAATCCGCAAGGTCACCACCGCCAAGGTCGTGGCCAACCCCCCGGGTTCGGTCGAGGCCACCATCACCTACTTCTACAACGACGGGCGTGTCGTCGACGAAGACACCTCGTTCGGGCTGGTGAAGCAGGGTGGCATCGTGAAGATCGACAGCTCGAAGGTGATCAGCAGCACCACTCGCTGAGATCACTGGTGTGAGCCACAGGCCGTCCGTTACAGAACCTTATAGTTTCTCTGTTCTGTAACGGATTATAAGCTCGAGCTATGCAGCCCAGCCCGTACACGCCCGGCGAGGTTGCCCGCGACGTCCCGGGCCGAGCCGTCCAGCTCGCGCAGGCCGATGAGCGCCTGTCCTACATGATCGATCTTGGGCGCCTGCTCGGCCGGATCCGCATCGACGTCGCGGCCCGCGGCATCGGCAAGACCTCGCTGCTGCGCGAGGTGCAGCGCCGGGCCGAGGCGCGCGGCGCGCTGACCGGTTGGGTGACCGCAGGGGAGACCGACGGACTGCTCGCCGCGATCGCGGATGAACTCGAGCGCCGCACAAGCGGATGGCGCGGTGAGGCCCGCAGACGCCTGAAAGCCGCGCTAAGCCGGCTGACCGTCAGCGTCGGCGTCCCCGGCATCGCACACGTGGAAGCATCGTCGGCAACGCGAGAACGACCACCGTCGCGCGGCGTTCGCGAGTTCGAGCAGGCGCTGCGGCAGACGGTGGCCGGTGCGCGCAAGGAAGGTCATACCGGCTTCGTGCTGTTCGTCGACGAAATCCAGTCGGCCGACTCGGACGGCCTGCGGACGCTGGCCTACGCGTGGCAGCACCTGCAAAGCGAAGCCCCCGACCTGCCGGCCGGGGTCTTCGCGGCCGGCCTGCCGACCTCGCCAGAGGTGATCGCGTCAGTGGTGACCTTCAGTGAGCGTTTCGCGTACCGCCCGCTCGGGCGCCTCGAACAGGACGCGGCGATGCTCGCGCTGGTCGGACCGGCCCGCGCCATCGGTGTCGAGTGGGACCGGCCCGCGCTGGCCGAGGCGGTCGCGCTCGCGCAGGGCTTCCCGTACTCGGTGCAGCTAATCGGCGACGCTGCGTGGACCGCAGCGGGCCATCCCGACGCCACAACGGTGATCACGACCGAGCACGTACGGCAGGGCAACGCGGCTATGCAGATCGACCTGGACGCGCTGTTCCGTTCCCGATGGCAGAACTCGACACCTGCAGAGCGCCGTTTCCTTCGGGTCATGGCCGAGATCGGCGGGGACGCACCTGTGCAGCGCGCCGATATCGCTCGCAGGCTTGCCGCGAGCACCGAAGACCTCTCGGTGCCCCGCTCCCGCCTGCTGGACAAGGGCCTCGTGCAGGCAGCCGGTCGCGGACGCCTGGAATTCACAATTCCCGGTTTCGCCGACTACGTCATCAACCGCGCGGAGTGGACGCAGCCCCCGCACGCCTGACCGGCGCATACCCCTCTCGCCCTGGACTCACTCCCCCGTCGGGAGCTCGATGTGGCCGCCGAAGGCCTGGCGCATGGCCGAGAGCAGCTTGTCGGCGTAGACGGCCTCGCCGCGGCTGGAGAACCGGGCGAACAGCGCCGCCGAGAGCACCGGCACCGGCACGCCCTCGTCGATGGCGGCCTTGATGGTCCAGCGGCCCTCGCCGGAATCCGAGACCCGCCCGGCGATACCGTCCAGCTCGGGATTGTTGTTCAGCGCGCCGGCGGTGAGGTCGAGCAGCCAGGACGAGATCACTGAGCCGCGGCGCCACACCTCGGCGACCTTGTCGAGGTCGAGGTCGTACTTGAAGTACTTCGGCTGGTCCAGCGGCGTCTCCTCGGCCGAGTGCGATTGTTCCTTGTTGCCGGCGTTGGCCTTGGCCAGGACGTTGAGACCCTCGGCGTAGGCGGCCATCAGCCCGTACTCGATACCGTTGTGCACCATCTTCACGAAGTGGCCGGCGCCACTCGGGCCGCAGTGCAGGTAACCCTGCTCCTCCGGAGCGGGGTCGCCGCTGCGGCCCTGGGTGCGCTCGATGTCGCCGAGCCCCGGAGCGATGCTCGCGAACAGCGGATCACAGTGCCGTACCGCCTCCGTCTCGCCCCCGATCATCAGGCAGTAACCGCGATCGAGGCCCCACACGCCGCCGCTCGTACCCACGTCGATGTAGGTGATGCCCCGCGGCGCAAGCGACTCGGCACGGTCGTAGTCCTCGCGGTAGTTCGAGTTGCCGCCATTGATGATGATGTCGCCGTCGTCCATGAGGTCGGCGAGCTCTTGCACCACCTTGTCGGTGATGCCGGCGGGGATCATCACCCAGGCGACACGCGGCTTGTCCAACTTCGACACGAAGTCCTCGAGCGAGTCAGCGCCGGTGACGCCATCTTCCTTCGCCAACTCGGCGACGGTGTCGGCGTTGTTGTCGTACGCGACGGCGGTGTGACCGTCGCGCGTGATCCGCCGAACGATATTGGCGCCCATGCGCCCCAAACCAACCATTCCCAGCTGCATGCTCAGCTCCTCTGCTCTTCGCGCGGGCGCTCATCGCGGCCACGCTCCGGTCCTCGCTCGCTGGCGCTACCTGCGAACCTCACTCGGTTACTCCCCTGCCCGGGCCGCGCGGTACCTGCGGATGAGCGCGTTGGTCGAACTGTCGTGCGCGAGTGCCGGTTCGTCGGCCGACGACAGCTCGCCGGCGACCTTCTTGGCCAGCACCTTGCCCAGCTCGACGCCCCACTGGTCGAAGGAGTTGACCGACCAGATCGTGCCCTGGGTGAAGACGCTGTGTTCGTACAGGGCGATCAGGGCGCCGAGACTGTGCGGGGTGAGCTCGTCGAGCATCATCACCGTCGAGGGCCGGTTGCCGTCGAAGACCCGGTGCGGAACCAGCCAGTCCGGGGTGCCCTCGGCCGCGACCTGCTCGGCCGTCTTGCCGAAGGC
>JBPCOE010000084.1:0-4478 GCA_051000605.1 Jatrophihabitans sp. | reverse complement strand
GCCTTCGTGCGGGATCGACCACGACAGGCGGGAAGACACAGGTCAGCGTCGCACGCGTCAGGTCAGCGGTCGACCTTGCCGTCGATGAAGTCCTGGACGGCCTGACGCGCTTCGTCATCGAAGTACTGCACCGGCGGGGACTTCATGAAGTAGGACGAGGCGGACAGGATCGGGCCACCGATGCCCCGGTCCTTGGCGATCTTCGCCGCACGCAGCGCGTCGATGATGATGCCGGCCGAGTTCGGCGAGTCCCACACCTCGAGCTTGTACTCCAGGTTCAGCGGGACGTCGCCGAACGTCTTGCCCTCGAGGCGGATGAACGCCCACTTGCGGTCGTCGAGCCACGCGACGTAGTCCGACGGGCCGATGTGCACGTTGCGCGCGCCCAGGTCGCGGTCGGGGATCTGTGAGGTGACGGACTGCGTTTTGCTGATCTTCTTGGACTCCAGGCGGTCGCGTTCGAGCATGTTCTTGAAGTCCATGTTGCCGCCGACGTTCAGCTGGTAGGTGCGCTGCACCTCGACGCCGCGGTCCTCGAACAGCTTGGTCAGGACGCGGTGCGTGATCGTGGCCCCGACCTGAGACTTGATGTCGTCGCCGACGATCGGTACGCCGGCGTCGGTGAACTTCTGCGCCCACTCGGGCGTGCTGGCGATGAAGACCGGCAGCGCGTTGACGAAAGCGACGTTGGCATCGATGGCGGCCTGCGCGTAGAACTTCGCGGCCTGCTCCGACCCGACGGGCAGGTAGCAGATCAGGACGTCGACGGCGTTGTCCTTCAGCGTCTTGACGACGTCGACAGGCTCCTCGAGCGACTCCTCGATGGTTTCGCGGTAGTACTTGCCGAGCCCGTCGAGCGTGGTGCCGCGCAGGACGGGGACGTCGAGTTGGGGGACGTCGCAGATCTTGATGGTGTTGTTCTCGCTGGCCAGAATCGCCTGTGACAGGTCGAGGCCGACCTTCTTGGCGTCGACGTCGAAGGCGGCGACGAACTCGATGTCGCTGACGTGGTACGGGCCGAAATTGACGTGCATGAGGCCCGGGACTTTCGCGGCCGGATCGGCGTCGCGATAGAAGTGGACACCCTGGACGAGGGACGCAGCGCAGTTGCCCACGCCGATGATTGCGACGCGGATCTTGCCGGCCGTGGATTGCGAAGCCATCAGGGCTCCTCCTTAGGTATTGATACTTGGTGTTCGGTGCTTGGTGGTCGTACGGCTTACTTGTCGCGCTGCCCGAGGTCCGGGGCGTTCTCGGTGCGTTCGTTCTCGATCAGCTCGGTGAGCCAGCGGACTTCGCGGTCGACCGACTCGAGGCCGTGTTCGTGCAGCACCCGGGTGTAGCGATCGAACCGCTCACCCGGACGAGCCATCGAACTCTTCATTCCGTCGCGCTGCTCCTCGACCCGGCGGCGGCGACCCTCGAGGACCTGCAGTCGGATGTCCGAACGCGTCTGCGCGAAGAAAGCCAGCCGAGCGCCGAAGCCGTCGTCGTCGAAGGCGTCCGGGCCGACGTCGGCGAGCAGGCCGGCCAGGTGTTCCTTGCCGTCGGCGGTGAGCTGATAGACGCGCTTGCCCCGCCGGGACCGGACACTCGGTGCGTCGAGCGGTGCTTCCTCGCTGATCCAACCGGCCTCCGCCAGCCGACGCAGCGTCGGGTACAGCGAACCGTAGGAAAAGGCGCGGAACGTCCCGAGCAATGTCGCCAGACGCTTGCGGAGTTCGTAACCGTGCATCGGGCTCTCACTGAGCAGTCCGAGGACGGCGATCTCGAGCATGCCGCCCCCTGGCTCCTGTTTCTTCACGACCGACGCGTGTCGGCGCGATGTATCAGCACGATACATCAGCGCGACCTGCCGATGCCACCAGGGTTGGTGCCCAGCGGTGACGGGCCTCGTCTTCGGACCGACAGGCAGCGACCATCGCGGGATCGTCTCGTGGCTGCGACCATGAAGCCATGGCGATCGTCGTCCAGCCGGTCAGCGAGGCGCTCTTCGACGATGTCCAGACGATCTTCGGGAGCAGGGGACAGGCCGCCCGCTGCCAGTGCCAGGGCTATCGGATGGGCTGGTACGCACAGCATTCCGACGATGTCCAGGGCCGCCGCGAGCTGCTCCGCGACCAGGTGATCGAGGGACACGGACTGGTAGCCCATCTCGACGGTGAGCCGGTGGGTTGGTGCTCGGTCGCACCACGCAGCGATTACACCTACCTGCGCCAGACCACGTGGAAAGGACGGACTGAGGACAGGAACGATACGAGCATCTGGACGGTCACCTGTTTCGTGACTCGAGCCGGGTTCCGTCACCAAGGCGTGGCTCGCGCGCTGGCCGGCGGCACGGTGGACCTGGCCCGCGACCATGGCGCCCGGGCCGTCGAGGCCTATCCGATGAAGCCGGCCCCGGGCAAGGACGTCACCTGGGGCGAGATGCACGTCGGGGCGCTCAGCGCGTTCCTCGCTGCCGGATTCCGGGTCGTGCACGTGCCATCGCTGCGCCGCGCGATAGTGCGCTACGACTTTCTGTAGGCGGTTTCCTACACCCCGGCGATGCATCGGACACGTCACACAGAGTCGTCATGGCCGGGCTGGGCAGAATGGCGCAATGGCCGTCGTCGGATCCGCCGCGAAACGGATCGTGTTCGAGGGCACCGGGTGGCTTCTCGTCGTGGGCGGGACCGCCGGGCTGATCCTGCCTGGCCCGGGACTGCTGATGATCGTCGGCGGCCTGGTACTGCTGTCCCAGCAGTACGACTGGGCCAGACGCAGGCTCGACCCGGTCAAGCTCAAGGCCTTGCAGACGGCGGCCCAAGGCGTCGAAACCTGGCCGCGGATCCTCACGTCGAGCGCCGGCGCGGGGGTGCTGGTCGGGCTCGGAGCGCTGTGGTGCGCCAAACCCGACGTCCCCGGCTGGTGGCCGATGCGCGATCGTTGGTGGCTGCCCGGCGGCTGGGGCACCGGGGTCTCGCTGATCATCTCCGGGCTGATCGCGCTCGCGCTGGTCGTCTACAGCTACGTCAACTTCCGCGACCGCGACCGCGACCCCGACCGCGACCGCGACCCCGACCCCGACCGCGACCGCGACCCGGTGACGATCAGGTCTTCCGGCAGTGAGACGTTCCGCCGGACGTAGAACGACACCCTGGCACCTGACAAGCTGATCGCCACGGCGTCGCGGTCACGGCGTCGCGGACATGGCGTCCGGTCAGCCTTCAGGACGCCCACTCGCCTCGGGGACGTCCGCGGGCCACGCGATGGGCGCCGAGATCGCCGAGTCGGGCACGCCGAAACCGTCGACCAGTACCCGGGCGTGCGGGCGGATCGCGGCACAGATTTCGTTGACCGCCGCAATCACCGACTTCGAGCGGGCACCGGTGAGCAGGCCGTGTTCTTGGAACCAACCCCGCTCGGCCTCGATCGTCGACAGCGCGAACAGATCGCACAGGCTGATGAGCAGTTCCCTCTCCGGGCCCTCGGGCATCGACTCGATGCCGTGCACGAACGCGGCGAGTAGCACGCCGTCGATGTGCGCCCGTGCGGCCGTGAGCAGGTGATCCTGCGCGGCGTTGAACACCGTGAAGGGGTCTTCCGCGCCGGCGGCCTTGCGCAGCCGTCTGGCCAGCGTCTCGAGCAGGTGCTTCTGGCGGTAGTCGAACATCTCGATGTGCCAATCACGGTCGTGGATGCCGCCGTCCTCGCCGGAGCTCGGGGTCACGTCCCGCAGCCGCTGCAGCAGCCGCCGCCCGCCGGCGCGTTCGACAACCGTGTCGACGACCTGCTCACCGATGAACAGCGCGGTTCCCACGATGTCCAGCTCACCGAAGTGGTCCCGGTACCCGGTCAGCAGCTCCTTGGCCACGAGCTGCAGCAGCACCGTGTTGTCGCCCTCGAACGTCGCGAAGACGTCGGCGTCCTGGCGTAGCACGGTCAACCCGTTCTCCGCCATGTAGCCGGCCCCACCACACGCCTCACGGCACATCTGGGCGGTGTCGTTGCCGAACCGGGTCGACATCGCCTTCATCCCCGCGGCCCGAGTCTCCAGCTCGCGCTGCGCCTCCTGGTCCTTCTCCGGCGCCTCGTGCAGCTCCTGCAGCCGCTCGGTGAGCTCGTTCTGAGCAAACATCATGGCGTATGACGTGGCGATGGCCGGCAGCAGCTTGCGCTGGTGTGCCAGGTAGTCGATCAGCAGCACCTCGCCGTCGTGCCCGGGGGCGGAGAACTGACGCCGCGCCACGGCATACCGAGTGGCGATCGAGAGGGCCTTGCGGGCCACGACGCCACCGCCGGCAGCGATGCTGATCCGGCCGCGCACCAGCGTGCCGAGCATGGTGAAGAAGCGCCGGTCGGGGTTGTCGATCGGGCTCTCGTAGACCCCCTGGTCGCTCACCCCGCCGTAGCGGTTGAGCAGCATCCGCCTCGACACCCGGACGTGGTCGAACATCAAGGTCCCGTTGTCGACGCCGGCCAGCCCACCCTTGGTG
>JBPCOE010000076.1:0-39210 GCA_051000605.1 Jatrophihabitans sp. | reverse complement strand
GCAAACGCTGGTCCAACCGCTGGAAGGCAGCACTCAACGCCTTCGAGATCACCTTCGACGGACGCCTGTCCGCCGGCACGAAATAGACCAACAAAGATCAGTTACACCGAAGAGTTGACAGACCCCTTGTCGGCGGCTTCTTCGATCTCTTGATGATCGTTCTGGGACGCCCGCTGCTTGGCGTGGATGAGGGCGGCGCGATTGACTTTCTTGAAATCGCCGTACGGGAACGCGAAGCGGCCCTTCGTGTTCTTCGATGCGTCCGGGTCGATGGCGAGATGCCACTGCGCGAAGTCGTCGAAACTCTCCTTGTCGATCTCCCTGTTCGCGTCGTCGGCGGACGGCGCAGCATCAGACCAGTCCGTCTTGTCGTCGTAGGTGCCCGCGTCGATCAGCTTGCGAGCGTGCTTCACGGCGTCGTTGTTCACTCGATAGTTCGGCATGTCGTGGGTCTACCCGCCCGGTCGTGATCGACCCAGCCGATCAGCCACACCCAGCAAGTCCTGCGCGAAAAGCTGACCGTATGTGCATCATCGACATGTCACCAGCGACGAGTCGCAGGTCCGCAACCCGGCCGAAGGCCGCCTGGGCGCTGATCGTCGTGCTCCTGGCCGACATCGGTTCGCCTTCCTACGCGGCGTGCAGCGGCGGATCAGGTGCGGGCTCGATGTGCCGCCTCGATGTTCTTGCGAAGCGCGGCGTCGCTGTGCCGAACCGACATGCCCACGATCGGCTCCATCGCCTTGCCGAGCGCCTTGCCGGCCAGCCCACCCGGCAGCTCGTAGCTGAATTTCACCGTCAACCTCGTGCGCTCGGGGCCGTCGGCGGTGAACCGCCAGACCGACGAGTTCTTGAACCCCTTGATCGACGTGAGCGTGATCAGCGAATCCTGTTCCCACTCGGTGATCTCGACCCGTGAGCTGAGGTTTGACCGGCTTCACCTGGAACGTCCCGTCGTATACCGCGCCGAGACCGTGCGTCTTCGTCGCGTCGACCGCCTCGAACTTGGCGAGCCCGAACATCCAGGACGGCGCCGTCCGGTAGTCGTCGATGTAGGCGAACGCGACGGCAAGCGGCGCCTCGGCGTAACCCTCGTGATGAATGTCGACCATGCGCAGAACGTAGTGCACGGCAGACGCGGGCACGGAGGTTAACGAACTCGACCCGCCGTCCGGGACGGACGGCGGGTCGAACTACGCGATCAGGTGCCGTTACGGCTGGTACTTGCCCCGCATGCGGAAGCTGAGGTAGCCGCCGCCGGCGAGAGTCAGGCCGAGCAGGAGGACGATCAGCGGGAGCGCCGGGCTGCCGCCGTTGTGATTGCCCGCCGCACCGGCCGGGACACCGGTCGGGACGCGATTCGCCGGCGGCCCAGAGGAGACCGGCGGTGCCGGGTTGGTGCCCGACGGCGGTCCCGCCGCGGGACGGCTCGGGCCGGAGACTGCGTTGCCGAGTGCGACGGTCAGCGCACCGGAGTTCGCTGCAGCCAGTGCATGAGGGGCGGCGAACCCGCCGACGCCCGGGATGCTGGGCACACCCGGCAGACCGCCGGCGCCCAACCCGGGCAGACCCGGCAGGCCGCCGCTACCGGCGCCGGCCACCCGGATCTCGATCGCGCGGACCAGGCTCTGGTTGGCGATAACCGGAGTGCCCTGCTTCACCGTCGGCAGCAGGCCGGTGGTGAACGGGTACTTGGTGTTGTCCGCCTGCTTGCCCGGGCCGTGCTCCACGTTGATACCGATGTCGAGCAGCATCGCCAGGCCCTTGGCGAGCGCCTGCAGCCCGGGCGCGCCCGCGCTGCTGAGCTGGTCGGCAATGCCGTTGATCGTGGTCTCCAGCATCGTCTGACCGTTGGTCAGCGTAGTGAGTAGCCCGCTCAACGGACCTGCCAGCGGCCCCGCGAGTGCCTTGATGCAGGCCTGACCCTGGGCAGCCAACGGATCGGTGATCCCGTTGATCACGTTTTCCAAGCCCTTGCTCAGGATCGTGCCGAGGTTGCCCAGGACATAGCCGAGCAGGTCGGTGTTCGCGGGCATGTTGTTCAGGTCGAGCTTGAGCTGCTTGAGCAGCAGGCCCACATCCACGGTGATCCCGCCGGATTTCGCGTCGAGTACCACGGCGCCGCCATCCAGGCTCAGTGCCATCGGCAGCGTGCCAGACGTGATCGCCGAGGTCAGGTCGCACTGGGATGGCAACAGAATGCCGAGCTGACTGATGACCGGTCCGAGCAACCCCTTGAGCGCCGTCCCGCCCTGCGCGAGCTGGCCCAGCAGGCCGCCCAGCGCCGGCGAGCCGATCGTCAGCTTCACGTTGGCGATCTGGTACTTCGGCGTAACCTGCGCGCCGCCCACCTTGTTCTGGGCCAGTCCCGATACGGCACCGATCTCGGCCTTGACACCCCCGAGGGACGGCAGGCTGGTGCTCGTGCCGCCGCCACCGGTGGGCAGGCCGGGCAGCCCCGGGATCGGCAGGGACGGAACGCCACCGCCGAGCAGCTTGCCCAGCGCGTCGGAGGACAGGTCGATCGTCGCGTTCGCCGGGAACTGGTTCTTGTTGTCGTTCAGCGACACACCGCCGGTGTTGCTCACCGCGCCGGACGCGCCGAAGGACGACTCGTCGAGCTTGGCCTGCGCGACCTGGTTCGCCGCGCCGAAGTTGAAGGCACCACCACCGGGCAACTGCAGGGCGCCAGTGAGCGGCAGATTGATCGCATTCAGCGCGGTCACGTCCAGCGGGTTCTGCACCGAGGTCGCGCCGGGGGCCCTGGCGTACGCGAACTTCAGCTTGGCGACGGGGTCCAGCGTGCCGCCGCCAAGGGTCGCGTCAAGAAAGTTCCCGCCTGCCTGGGCGACCGGCGTGCTGCCGGAAGAAGGCGCGGCAGCCGCACCCGCGGTGCCACCGCCCGCCGTGACGATCGCGGTGGAGGCGAGGCCCACCGTGACGATGGCGGCGAGGGTACGCCCGGGCATAGTGCCCCGGCCGCGGCCGCGAGAACTGTTGGCAGTCATGCAAAGGCCCTTCACTTGTCACACTGGGTCCGGGCGTCGGCGCGCGAACTTACAGCAATTTAGCAGGCGCATATTGCCCCGCCAAACGTCCCAACGATGGGTTGTTTACTTTGGATGCGTTCCGTCCGGCTTGGCACGTAGTGCATGTAGTGCATCAGGTGCATTAGGTGCATTAGGTGCATCAGGCAGTGCGCGTCCCGGGCATGCCGAGACGCACCGGACCGTACCGTAGCGCGGCCGGCGCATCATCGGGGACAGCCGGTCGCTCCGGCGTGATCGGCGTGATGCGTTCGTAACCCGAGCCGAGCGGTGGGCGGACGTCCTGCTCGCTGCGGTTGGGCCACATCGACATCGCGCGTTCGGCCTGCGCAGTGATCGACAACGACGGGTTGACGCCGAGGTTCGCCGACAACGTCGAGCCGTCGACGACGTGCAGCCCCTCGTGGCCGTACAGCCGGTGGTAGGCGTCGATGACGCCCGTCGAAGCGGAGTCGCCGATCGCACAGCCGCCGATGAAATGCGCCGTCATCGGGATGTTCATCAGATCGCCCCACGTGCCACCGGCCACACCGTCGACGTTGTCGGCGAGCTGGGTGGCCGCCTGGTTGGCGACCGGGATCCACGTGGGGTTGGGCTCGCCGCTGCCCTGCACGGTCGTCAGCTTCGAGAAGCCGAACCGGGTGCGCTTGCGCAGGACGGTGATCGAGTTGTTCAGCGACTGCATGACCAGCAGGATGATCACCCGCTCGGACCACTTGCGCGGGATCAGCAGCACCAGTTTCGCGGGGTTGCGGACGATCGCGGCCAGGAACTGCAGCCACCGGTGCCGCCGGGTGCCGCCGTCGGTCAGGATCGTGTTCAGCATGCCCATGGCGTTGCTGCCCTTGCCGTAGCGGCAGGGCTCGATGTGGGTGTTCGCGTTCGGGTGCCACGACGACGTGATCGCCACGCCCTCGGTGTAGTCCCGTTCGGGTTTCGGTATGCGCACCCCGAGGATGGCCTCGGAGTTCGTCCGCGTCAGGTACCCGAGCCGCGACGAGACGTTGGGCAGGCTCGTCTCGCGCAGCCGGTGCAGCAGCTTCTGGGTGTTGTACGTGCCGGCGGAGAAGACGACCTGGTCGGCGGTGTAGGTCTGCCCCGCGCGGGCGAACCAGCGTCCGGTGCGTTCGGTCCGGATCTCGTAGCCGCCTTCGGGACGTGGACGGACATCGGTGACCGTCGTCAGCGGGTGGATCGTCGCGCCGTGCTGCTCGGCGAGGTACAGGTAGTTGGTCATGAGCGTGTTCTTGGCGCCGTGCCGGCAGCCGGTCATGCACTCGCCGCACTGGATGCAGCCGGTGCGCTCCGGCCCGGCGCCGCCGAAGTACGGGTCGGGCACGGTGACGCCCGGTTCCTGCGCCCCGTCCCGTCCGAAGAAGACGCCGACGGGCGTGGGGTGGAACGTGTCGGCCTTGCCGAACTGCTCGGCCAGCCGCCGCATCTCGATGTCACTCGGCGTGGTCGTGGGGTTGGTGACGACACCGAGCATCTTCTTGGCCTGCTCGTAGTGCGGCGCCAGCTCGTCGCGCCAGTCGGTGATGTGCGCCCACTGCGGGTCGTCGTAGAACGGCTGCAGCGGCTCGTAGAGGGTGTTGGCGTAGTTGAGCGAGCCGCCGCCGACCCCCGCCCCGGCCATGATCAGGCAGTCCTTGAGCACGTGGATGCGCTGGATCCCGGTCAGCCCGAGCTTCGGCGCCCACATGTAGTCGCGCAGCCGCCACGACGTCGTGGGCAGCGTGTCCGCGCTGAACCGGCGCCCGGCCTCGAGCACGCCGACGCGGTAGCCCTTCTCGGTCAGCCGCAACGCGGTGACGCTGCCCCCGAACCCCGAACCGATGACGAGGACGTCGTAGTGGACGGGTTCGGGCATGGGCGCACCTCTTGTCGATCGCGAATGATCAGCCGGAGAATTCCTTGTGATGGTATTCGGTCTCAATTCGGCGCGTGGTCGGTGGAGCCACCGTGCCGTCCCGCGCCGGCGGAGAACCGGGCGGCGCCGATCAGCGAGTCGGTCGCCAGCGACTCGAGTCCGTGGCGCCATTCGTTTCCGATCGCGTCGTCCAGGGCCAGGCCGTCCTGCTCGTAAGCCGACAGACGGTCCTGACGCAGGCAGGTCTGCGGGAACTCGGCGAGCTGCTCGGCGAGCTCGATCGCCGCGGCGAGCGCTTGGCCCGGAGCGCTGACCCGGTTGGCCAGGCCCATGCGCAGCGCCTCGTCGGCGCCGACCGCGCGGCCGGTGAGGATGAGGTCCAGCGCGTGCGACTGCCCGATCAGGCGCGGGAGCCGGACCGTCCCGCCGTCGATCAATGGCACGCCCCAGCGGCGGCAGAACACCCCGAACGTCGCGCCGGGGTCGGCAACCCGCAGGTCGGCCCAGATCGCCAGTTCCAGACCGCCCGCGACCGCGTAGCCCTCGACGGCGGCGATCACAGGCTTGCCGAGCAGCAGGCGGGTCGGGCCCATCCCCGCCGGACCCTGCGCCGGCGCGCCGACGTGCACGTCACCGCGGGCGACGGCCTTGAGGTCCGCGCCGGCGCAGAAGTTCCCACCCCGGCCGTGCAGGATCGCCACTGACGCGGACGGATCGGCGTCGAACGCCTCGAATGCCTCGGTCAACCGCGCGGCGTGCTCGGCGTCGACGGCATTGCGGACGTCCGGGCGGTCGAGGCTGACGATCGTCACCGGCCCGCGGTGCTGCACATGAATGCTCACGAGCCCGAGTGTGCTGTACGCGAGCCGGAATGTCAGACGTCGTAGTCGACTGTCACCGCGTCGGTGATCGGCAACGATTGGCAGGTCAGCACGTAGCCGTCGTCGAGCTCGTCCTGCTCCAGGGCGTAGTTGCGCACCATCCGCACCTCACCGGCCGTCACCTTGGCCCGGCACGTCCCGCAGACGCCGCCCTTGCAGGCGAACGGCAGGTCAGGACGCACCTGCTGAGCGCCGTCGAGCACGGCGGTCGCGGGCGGGACGGTGACCGTTGTGCTTCGGCCGTCGAGCACGACGGTGACCTCGGCACCGGGCCCGCGAGGCGCGTCGACATGGTGCACCTCGTCGGGCGGATCGTCCCCGACGAAGAACAGTTCGCGGTGGACGCGCCCGCGCGGGACCCCGAGTTCGGTCAGGACGTCGACGGCGTCGGTGACCATGCCGAACGGGCCGCACAGCCACCAGTGATCTGCGTGCGTGACGCCGAGGGCCGGCAGTAGCTCGCGCAACTTCGCGGCGTCGATGCGGCCGTGGAACAGCTCGACCTCCTGCGGCTCGCGCGAGAGCACATGCACCAGGTGCATGCGCGCAGGGAAGGCATCCTTGAGGTCGGCGACCTCGTCGGCGAACATCACGCTGTCGCTGCGGCGGTTGCCGTAGACCAGGGTGACGGTCGTGTCGTCGCGGGCGGCGAGCGCCGAACCCGCGATCGACATCATCGGAGTGATGCCGCTGCCGGCCGCGATCAGGACGTGGTGGCCGGGCGCGGTGAGGTCGGGCGTGAACGAACCGGCCGGCATCTGGACGTCGACGACGTCCCCGGCCCGCACGTCATGGGTGAGCCAGCCCGACACCGCACCACCGTCGACCACCCGCACCCCGATCCGCGGGGGTCGACCGGTCGGCGAGCAGATGGAGTACGACCGGCGTTCGGCACCGCGGCGGATCGTGAGCGACTGCCCGGGCGCGAAGGCGAAGACCGGCTGCAACTCGGCCGGGACGGCGAAGGTGACCGCCGCAGAATCCTCGGTGAGCCGTTCCACGCGCGCGACGCGCAACGGATGGAAGTCGGTGCGCATCATGACGGCATCATCAGATGTCCTTGACGTACTCGAACGGCTCGCGGCACTCGGTGCAGCGGTGGAGCGCCTTGCACGCGGTAGCGCTGAAGTCGGCGGTGCGCTCGGTGCGCTGCGACCCGCAATGTGGGCACTGGACGAGCCGGCGGGTGGTGCCCAACTGCAAGGGGATCGTCGCGCCCTTCGTCGCGACGGCGTGTGGTGCGGCGATCGCGGCGGCGGCGAGCTTGCGGCGTCCGTCGGCCGTGATCCAGTCGCTCGTCCACGCCGGCGCGAGCTGCGTACGGATCTCGACGTCGCGGTAGCCCGCGCGCTGCAGACGTTGCCGGACGTCCAGGCTGATCTCGCGCATCGCCGGGCAACCGCTGTAGGTCGGCGTGATCGTCGCGACCACGCCGCCGCCCGGCTTCTGCTCGACTGCGCGCAAAATGCCGAGGTCGGCGACGGTGAGCATGGGCAGTTCCGGGTCCGGCGTCGCGGCGGCGGCCGCCCACGGGCCGCCCGCCGGTTCCGCTTCGTTCGTTCGCGTGGCCAGATCCTGTACCGGATCGGTCGCTCCGCGGGCGTTGCTCACCATGTCGCGTCCGGGTTCGCTCGGGCCACCGACTGCAACTCGGCCAGGACGTACCCGAGCGCCTCCGTGTGCATGCCGTCGCGCCCGGTGCGTCCGCCGACGGCTGCGAGCGGGGCGTTGTCCGGACGGGCGAGGCCCGCGGCGGCGAAGGCGGTGTCCAGGACGACGTCGAAGTCGTCCCTGGAGATGTCGTCGTCACGGAACAGCTCGTCGACGAGCGGCCAGATGGTGTCCAGCGCGGCCTGCATCCGGACCTTCGACTGCTCGGTGCCGTCGCCGAGGCGGACGACCCATTGCGCCGCATAGTCGCGGTGGTAGGTGAGTTCCTTGACGCCCTTGCCGGCGATCGCGGCAAGGACGGGGTCCTGCGCGTTCGCGAGGTGTTCGAACAGCGCCAGCCGCCAGGTCGAGAAGATCAGCAGGCGTCCGACCAGTTCGGCGAAGTCGGTGTCCGCCCGCTCGACGAGCCGGACGTTGCGGAATTGCGCATCGTCGCGCATAAAGGCGAGTTCGTCCTCGGTGCGTCCGAGGATGGTCCCGGCCCGGGCCAGGAGCATGCGGGCCTGGCCGAGCAGGTCGAGCGCGATGTTGGCCAGCGCCGTCTCTTCCTCCAGCTCTGGCATGCGGGTGATCCACTGCTGCAGCCGGTGCGAGTAGACCAATGCGTCGTCGCCGAGTGCGAGGCAGTAGTCGGCCAGCGGGCCAGCGTCCATACCTTCGGGTACGGAGGTGTCGATGCCCTCGAGCGGATCGGTGAAGCCGGTACCGAACGCCCACCGGTGGTCGTCGGATTCCGCATTCAGCAGGTCGTACGGGTTGTCGTGGGTCATGATCAGCTCACATGTGCGGAACGTCGGCAGGGATCTCGTAGAACGTGGGATGCCGGTAGACCTTGTCACCGGCGGGCGCGAAGAACGGATCCTTCTCGTCCGGGCTGGACGCTGTGATGTCGGTGGCGGGGACGACCCAGATGCTGACGCCCTCGTTACGGCGGGTGTAGAGGTCACGCGCGTGGTGCAACGCCATCTGCGCGTCCGCGGCGTGCAGCGAGCCGACGTGCACGTGGTTCAGCCCGCGCTTGCCGCGCAGGAACACCTCGTACAACGGCCAGCGGCTCGCCTCCCCGGCCTGCACTGTGGTTGTCACGTTCCAGCCATCCCTTGCGGTTGCTCTGTCGCCTTCGGGCCACGCTGTCGCCGTGCGTGGGCTATCGCGGCCTCTCGCACCCAGGCGCCGTCTTCCTGGGCACGGCGACGATGCTCGACGCGCTGGGCGTTGCAGGGACCGTTGCCCTTGATCACAGCGTCGAGCTCGGACCAGTCGATGGCCCCGAAGTCGTAGCGACCACGCTCCGAATTCCAGCGCAATGACGGATCCGGCAGTGTCACGCCGAGCCGCTGCGCCTGCGGCACCGCCATGTCCACGAAGCGCTGCCGCAGCTCGTCGTTGGTGTGCCGCTTGATCCCCCACGCCATCGACTGCTCGGTGTTGGGCGAGCGGTCATCAGGTGGGCCGAACATCATCAGCGACGGCCACCAGAAGCGGTTCGTGGCGTCCTGAACCATCTCGCGCTGCCGGTCGGTGCCGCGCATCATCGTCATCAGCAGCTCGTAGCCCTGCCGCTGGTGGAACGACTCCTCCTTGCAGATGCGGATCATCGCTCGCGCGTACGGGCCGTAGGACGCGCGGCACAGCGGCACCTGGTTGCAGATCGCGGCGCCGTCGACCAGCCAGCCGATCACGCCGACGTCGGCATAGGTCAGCGTCGGGTAGTTGAAGATCGACGAGTACTTCTGCCGTCCCTCGATGAGCTTGGACGTGAGGTCGGCGCGGTCGGCGCCCAGAGTCTCGGCCGCGCCGTAGAGGTACATGCCGTGCCCAGCTTCGTCCTGCACCTTGGCCAGCAGGATCGCCTTACGCCGCAGGGACGGTGCGCGGGTGATCCAATTGCCCTCGGGCTGCATACCGATGATCTCCGAGTGGGCGTGCTGCGCGATCTGGCGGATCATCGTGTTGCGGTAGGGCTCGGGCATCCAGTCGCGCGGTTCGATGCGCCGGTCGCCGTCGATGGTTGAGTCGAAATGCTGTTCGAGATCGGTCGTCGCGGTCATGCCGGCCACTCCTTCGCGACCATGGTCAGGACGTCGTAGGTGGCCGCCACCGAGTCGTCCTGCTTGGTGATAACCGCGTCCCACCTCACCTCGCCGTAGTCGCCCTCGCGCGGGCTGATCTGCTTGCAGGTGAGCGCCACCGTCAGCGCATCGCCGGGGTAAACGGGGTTCAGGAACCGGAGATCGTCGATGCCGTAGTTGGCGAGCACCGGGCCGGGGTCGGGCTGGACGAACAGCCCGGCCGCGAACGAGACGATCAGGTAGCCGTGGGCGACACGTCCGTCGAAGAACGGGTTCGCGGCGGCGGCGTCGGAATCCATGTGCGCGTAGAACGTGTCGCCGGTGAACTCGGCGAAGTGCTCGACGTCCTCGAGGGTGACCGTGCGCGGGCCGCCGACTACGGCGTCGCCGATGCGCAGGTCGGCGAGCGACTTGCGGAACGGGTGCCCACCGGACTCGTCGCGCGCGGCACCGCGCACCCACCGGCCGGTGACGGCCGAAAGCATGCGCGGGCTGCCCTGCACGGCCGTGCGCTGCATGTGGTGCAGCACGCCGCGGATGCCGCCCAGCTCCTCGCCCCCGCCGGCGCGGCCGGGGCCGCCGTGAACGAGTCCGGGCATGGGTGAGCCGTGGCCGCTCGACGCTTCAGCCGCGTCGCGGTCGAGGACGAGTAGCCGCCCGTGCCAGGGTGCGACGCCCAGGACGACATCCCGGGCAAAGGACGGGTCGTCGGTGACGACCGATCCGGCCAGCGAGCCGTGGCCGCGAGCGGCGAGCTCGATCACGTGCGCGGTGTCGCGGTAGCCCATCAACGTGCTGACCGGCCCGAAGGCCTCCACCTCGTGCGGTTCGGCGCGCTCAGCGTCGTCGACGGTGATCAGGACGGGTGAGATGAACGCGCCGCGCTCGGGGTCGGCCCCAACGACGTCGACGTGCGCGGGGTCGCCGAAGACCGCGGTGCCCACCGAGAGCAGCGACTTGAGCGATCGACGGACCTCCTCACGCTGGTCGAGGCTCGCCAGCGCACCCATCCGCACCGCCTCGTCAGCGGGGTTGCCGATGGTCACCCTCGCCAGCCGCGCCGACGCGGCGTCGGCCACGGCGTCGACGAGATGGGCGGGGACGAACGCGCGTCGGATCGCCGTGCACTTCTGCCCGGCCTTGACCGTCATCTCGGTCACTAGCTGCTTGACGTACAGCTCGAACTCGGCTGTGCCCGGTTCGCCGTCGGGACCGAGGATCGAGCAGTTCAGCGAGTCGGCCTCGGCGTTGAAGCGGACAGCCCGCGCGACGACGGTGGGGTGGGTCCGCAGGCGCTGCGCCGTCGACGCCGAGCCGGTGAACGAGAGCAGGTCCTGTTCGGTGAGGTGGTCGAACATGTCGCCGACCCCGCCGCAGACGAGCTGGAGCGTGCCCTCGGGCAGCAGCCCGGATTCGACGATCAGCTCGACAAGCCGGTGGGTCAGGAATGCCGTCGAGCTGGCCGGCTTGATCACCGACGGGACGCCGGCGAGGAAGGCCGGCGCGAACTTCTCGAGCGGGCCCCAGACCGGGAAGTTGAAGGCGTTGACCTGGACGGCGACGCCCCGCAGCGACGTCAGCACGTGCTGGCCGAGAAACGTTCCACCGCGGCTCAGCGGCTCGATCGCACCGTCGACCACGATCGTGTCCGCGGGGAGCTCGCGCTTGCCCTTGGACGCATAGGCCGCAACCACGCCGATGCCGCCGTCGACGTCGAACTTAGAGTCGCCGAGGGTCGCACCGGTGCGGGCCGAGACCGGGTAAAGGTCATCGCGGTGGTCGCGTAGATGGGCCGCCAGGTCCTTCAGGATCGCCGCGCGCTGATGGAAGTTCAGCCCGCGCAGGGCAGCACCGCCGACACCGCGGCCGTGCTCGAGCGTGCCGGCCATGTCGATGCCGTCGGAGGACACCGTCGTGATCTGCTCCCCGGTGACCGCGTCGAAGACGGGCGCACCCTCGGCAGACGGCTCGACCCACGAACCCTGGACGTAGCTGCGCAGCGGCACCGGCCAACACCCCATTCCGTATTTCCCGACCGATCGGTCTGTTATTGATGGTAGCGTCCGAGCATGGCGTCTGACCAGCCCCCGGATCCGGTAGCGGCGATGATGGCCGCGGATCGCGCGTCCGCCGCGCTGGGCATCGCGCTCGTCGAGCACGGGACGGGCTGGGCCCGCGCACGCATGACGATCCGTCCCGACATGGTGAACGGTCACGACATCGCCCACGGCGGGCTGGTCTTCGCCCTGGCCGACACGGCGTTCGCCTGTGCGTGCAACAGCTGGGGCGCACCGACCGTGGCCGCCGGCGGCGAGGTCTCGTTCCTCGCGCCAGCGCGGTCCGGCGACATGCTGGAGGCACACGCCGCGGTCCGCACCCGCTCCGGCCGCTTCGGCATCTACGACGTCACCGTGCGCCGCGGCGACGATGTCATCGCCGAGTTCCGCGGCCGCAGCATGGAGTTGCGCGCATGACGGAGACACGGCGCCGCGGACGGCCCGGGCTGAACCTGGATGCCGTTGTCGAGGGCAGCGTCGAGGTATTCAATACCCGCGGCTTCGACGGCACGTCGATGGAGGATGTCGCCCGGCAGCTCGGCATCACCAAATCGGCGGTGTACCACCACATCTCGAGCAAGGACGCGCTGCTCGGGCTTGCGCTCGACCACGCGTTGTCCGGGCTCGAGGACGCTGCGCACGACGCGCGGACGGCCGACGCGCCCGCCGGCGAGCGGCTCGAACTGCTGGTCCGTCGCAGCGTCGCCGTCCTCGTCGAACGACTGCCGTACGTGACGTTACTGCTGCGGGTACGGGGCAACAGTGCCGTCGAACGGCAGGCTCTCGACCGGCGGCGCGAGATCGATCATCTTGCCGCCGAACTCGTCGAGCGGGCGGTGGCCGACGGCGAGCTTCGTGCCGGCCTCGACCCGGCTGTCACCGCGCGCCTGCTGTTCGGCACGGTCAACTCGCTCACCGAGTGGCTCCGACCCGGCGCGAAGCACGACGCTGCCGAACTCGCCGACCGCGTGACATCGATGGCGTTCGACGGGTTGCGGCACGGTTAGGTTCGAGCCGGTAAGGGCATGCCGACATCCATGGACGACGTGGCGGAGGAATTGCGGGTCGGCATCGGCAAGTCCCGGCTCACCGACTACTTCCGCATCCGCGAGCAGCTGACCGAGGCCCAGCTCGATTACCTGGTGCGCACCCGTGACTTCGTCGACACCGAGGTCCTGCCAGTCATCAACGACTATTGGGAGCGCGCAGAGTTCCCGTGGCCGCTGGTCGAGAAGCTCGGCGCGCTCGGAGTGATCGGCGATGGCATCGAGGGCTACGGCTGCCCGCCCATCGATCCGCTCGCCGCCGGCTTGATCCACATGGAGCTGCACCGCGGCGACGGCAGCCTCGGCACGTTCGTCGGCGTGCAGTCGGGCCTGGCGATGCGCGCGATCGCCGAGTGCGGCTCGGAGGAGCAAAAGCAGCGTTGGCTGCCGCGGATGGCGAAGCTCGAGGACATCGGCGCGTTCGCCCTGACCGAGCCCGAGCACGGCTCCGACTCGGTCGGGCTCGAGACGCGGGCGCGCCGGGACGGCGACTCGTGGGTGCTCGACGGGGCGAAGCGGTGGATCGGCAACGCGACGATTGCCGACGTCACCGTGGTGTGGGCGCGCGACACCGCCGACAACGAAGTCAAGGGTTTCCTGGTCGAGAAGGGCGCAACGGGCTTCCACCCGCGGGTCATGACCGGCAAGGGTTCGCTGCGCGCCGTCTGGCAGGCCGAGATCGAGCTGGACGCGGTACGGGTGGACGACGCCGCTCGGTTGCCCGGTGCTGAGTCCTTCGACGACTGCGCGAAGGTGCTCGTCGCGACCCGCAGCCTGTGCGCGTGGATGGCGCTGGGCCACGCCGTAGCCGGCTTCGACGCTGCCCTGGACTACGCAGCGCGGCGGCAGCAGTTCGGCAAATCGCTCACGAGCTTCCAGCTGGTGCAGCAGCGTCTGGTGCACATGCTTGCCGACGTCACGGCGATGCAGCTCTATTGCGTGCAGACGGCACGGTTGGCGCAAGAGGGCAAGCTCGCCCCGACGCTCGCCGGGCTGGCGAAGCTGCACAACACGTCCAAGGCGCGTTCGGTGTTGTCCGAGGCGCGCGACCTGCTCGGTGGCAACGGTGTGCTGCTCGACTTCCACGTCATCCGGCACATGCTCGACATGGAGGCGATCCACACCTTCGAGGGGACCGAGACGATGCAGACGTTGATCGTCGGACGCGACATCACCGGCGTCGGCGCCTTCACCTGACACGCGGCGGCGGAACGCGGCGCGCCGTTCACGGCAGAACCCCCAGAGCCGAATGCGCGATCCCGATGACCACCGGCACCACCCCGAGACATACGAACGACGGCAGGAAACAGGCGGCGAGCGGGGCCATGGCCGTCACCCCGGCTCGGTAGGCGCGAGCGGCAGCCGCGGCCGATGCGTCGGCCCGGATCTCGGCCGCGAGCCGCTCGAAGGCAGCCGCGAGCCGTATCCCGCTCGCCGCGCTCCGGGTCGCCGCGGCCGCGACCGGCGCCAGGGGTCCGTCGCGAGCGAGCACCGACCACGCCTGCTCAGGATCGGCGCCGAGCCGCAGCAAACCGGCAATGCGGCGCAGCGCACGCTCGACCGGAGGGTCGGCAGCGGGTGCAGCCGCGATCAACGCGTCGGCGAGCGGGCGGCCGGCTCGAAGCGCGGCGGCCGTCAGGTCCAGAGCGAGCGCGACCGAGCGGTTCACCGGCAGCGGGGCCGGGCGCCGCTGCAGGGCCCGCAGCCCGAGCACGGCCGTCGGGCAGACGACCGCGGCCACGACCGTGCCGCCGATCGGACCGCCCAGCGCCACGCACCCGCCGCCGAGCGCGAGGACGGCCAGGACGAGCCCGGTACGGGAGCGGCGCCGGTCGTCGGTCTCGTCCGGTTCCGGATTTCCCGCGCGCGGCCCCGCCGGCGACCGCACCTGCGCATCCGGCAACGCAGGGCCGGCAGTCCGACCTGGTCCCGGCCGCCCGGGAACGAGCAGGACGGCGAACGCCACGAGCAGCCACGCCACCGTCATGAGTCCTGCACCCGCCCGACGATGCGCCGCATCCAGAACACGCCGGCGACATCGAGCAGGATGCCGACGCAGCACAGCAGCCGCCCGATCGGATCGCCGAGCAGGAACGGCACGGGCGCGGCGCCCATTGCCGCCCCCAGCCCGATGCCCAACGCCGGCAGCGAGCTCAGCAGCATCGCCGACGAGCGTGGGCCGGCCAACGCGACCGCCACCGTCCGGCGCTGCGTGTCGCGGTCGGCGAGGTCCGCGGCCACCCGCTCGATCACGCCGGTGAGACCGGCGCCCGTGCTGTCGACGAGACGCCAGGCCAGCCCGATCGTCCGTACGCCGACATCGGGCTGGGCCACCAGCAGCTCCGCGGCATCGCCCCCGCGTGCGGCCGCGTCGGCAGCTGGACCGAAGAGGTGTTCCATGGCCGGGCTCGTCCCGGCTGCGGCGCGGAGTGCGCCGGCCGGTCGCGCGCCCGCCGTTAGCTCACCGCCGAGCACGCCGACCGCCGTCAGCAGTTCCCGATGTCGCCGTGCGGTCGCGCGCGTGGTGCGGACGTCCCGCCCGAGAACGCCCACGGTGGCGAGCACGGCGGCGACCGCAACAGCGATGGCGACGCCGTCGAACACAACGATCGATGCCACGGCCGCCAGGCCGACAGCGGCGGCGAGCCGCCCCCACGCCACCGTTCTTCGCCGACCGGAATCGCGCGCGGACCGCCCGAGCAACCGCCCACCATCGGCGAGGCCGCCGACCCGGACGGCCGAGGCGCTCGGCACGAGCGTCACGGCAAGGGCAAGTGCACAGAACAGCCACACGGGCCAGTACCTCGTCAGCTCAGTCATGATGCTCGATCAGGTCACGCAGACGCGCCGCCCCAGCCGCTTCGCCGCCGCTCGCCGTCCAGACGGACGTCATGACAAGCGCGTCGCCGTCACGATCGAGCAGACCTATCTCGGCAATTGCCCGCCGCCCGTCCCGGTGTCGCCGCAGATGCACTACGAGATCGATCGCGCTCGCGACCAGGCTCGTGACCGCCGGTGACGGGAGCCCCGCGAGCGCGCCGAGCGCGGCGAACCGGGCCGGGGCGTCGGCGGCGGAGTTGGCATGCAACGTCGCTGCACTGCCCTCATGGCCGGTGTTCAGCGCCACCAGCAGCTCCACCATCTCGGCGCCGCGGAACTCACCCACCACCAAGCGGTCCGGACGCATTCGCAACGCCTGCCGTACGAGCTCGCGCAGCCCGACAGCGCCCGCGCCCTCGACGTTCGCACCCCGGGCGACCAGCCGAACGACGTGCGGGTGGGCGACCACCAGCTCGGGAGCGTCCTCGATCAACAACAGCCGCTCGGTGACGCCGACCTCGCCGAGCACCGCGCCCAACAGGGTCGTCTTGCCCGTGCCGGTGCCGCCGGTGACGACGAACGCCAGCCGAGCGGATACAACCGCGCGGAGCACCGCGGCGATCCGCGGCGGCATCGCGCCGAGCGCCACCAGCGCGTCGAGGTCGTGCGGACGCCTGGCGAGCACGCGCAGCGAAAGCGTCGTGCACGCCACGAGCGGCGGCAACACGGCGTGCAGTCGCGTGCCGTCGGGCAGGACTGCATCGACGTACGGCATCGCGTCGTCCACCCGGCGCCCGGCCGCCGCCGCAAGCCGCTGCGCCAATGCCCGCACCGAGGCTTCGTCGCGGAACGTGATCGACGAGCGTTCCAGGCCTCGCCCACGATCGATCCAGACCGACTGCGGACCGTTCACGAGCACGTCGGTGACGCCGGACGTCGCCAGCAACGGTTCGAGCGCACCGGCCCCGTGCAGTTCGGCGTCGACGTCGTTACGCAACTGCTCGAACACGGCGTCGTCGACGATGCCGTCGGACGCGGCCCGGACCGCGTCGTCGAATTCGGCGCCGTCGCTGACCAGGTGCCTGCGCACCCGCTCGACCAGGCCCGCACTCATGAGATCGTCGCTCATGAGGCCGCGCTCAGCGTGTGCCGTCCCGCGACGGAATGCACGCCGGCCAGCACGCCGGCGGCGACGCGAGCAGCGCTACGTGGGGGCCGCTCGGCATCGAGGACGAGCCGGCCCGAACCGAGCGCAGGCAGCACCCCGAGCAGCGGCGCGCCGATCAACGCCGCAGCCTCGGCCGGCTCGACATCGCCGCGCCGGACGACGGCACCGACCGGTAGTTCAGGCAGCGCCGAAACCATGGCGTGCGCCGCGACCAGACCGCTGACGTCCGACCGTGCCAGCACGACGACGAGATCGCAGCGGAGCAGGGCCGCCGCCCGCGCAGCGCACACGGCGCGGGGCAGGTCGAGCACAACCGGCCCGGCGCGCACGGCGGCCGCGATCACCTGAAGTACAGATTCGGCGTCGAGATCAGGGGTGTCGGCCGCAAGGACGGCACAGGGACCGGCCCGCGGCAACCCCGACACCAGTTCCTGCGGATCGAGCCGCCCGCCCGCGAGCCGCAGCCCGGACCAGCGCGCACCGGGAAGTCCCTCGACACCGAGCGTCACGTCGACCCCGCCGCCCGTGCCGTCCAGATCGATGAGCACCGACGGGCCGGCCACGACCGCCAGCACCGCCGCAAAGCACGACGCGCCGACACCCCCGCTGCCACCGACGACCCCGATCACCGGCCCATCTCGCTCGTCCACGCAACCGAGCGTGCCGCGCGGGGCGCAACGAGGAGGCCCCGCTGCGCAATCTGTGGACGACGGCCTGGCCTGTGGACGAGAGCCGACCACCGCGCACGTCAGCCCAGCGAGGCCGGACAATTGTCTGCGGGAACCCTCGGCATGCCCTTCCACACTGTGTTACGCGCGTCATACAACTTCGCTATGGCGATAGCCCTGGGCGGGGCACGTGTGCCGGCGCTCGGAAGCGGTCCGGACCCTGTTCAGGAGAATTGACACGCAGGGCGGCAGAGCCCTCGGGCGTAAGGGAATCCGTATCCTCGCGGGTGTGGCAGCCCTGAACCGGACAGCGGCGTTCTTCGATCTCGACAAGACGATCATCGCCAAGTCGAGCGTGCTCGCGTTCGGCCGACCGTTCTACCAGGGCGGCCTGATCAACCGGCGCGCCGTCCTGCGTAGCGCGTACGCGCAATTCATGTTCGCGCTCGCCGGCGCCGACAGCGATCAGATCGAGCGGATGCGCGCGTATCTGACCAGCATGTGCACGGGTTGGGACGTCGCGCAGGTTCGCGAGATCGTGTCCGAGACGTTGCACGAAATCATCGATCCGATCGTCTACGACGAAGCCGTCGAACTGATTGCCATGCACAAGGCGGCCGGCCGGGACGTCGTCATCGTCAGCACCTCCGGTGAAGAGGTCGTCACGCCGATCGGCGCAATGCTCGGCGCCGACCAGGTGGTCGGGACGCAGATGGTGGTCGCGGACGGCAAGTACACCGGCGAGATCAGCAGCTACGCCTTCGGGCCCGAGAAGGCCGTCGCCATCCGGCGGCTCGCCGACGAGCGCGGCTACGACCTGAGCCGCAGTTACGCGTACTCCGATTCCGCCACCGACGTCCCGATGCTCGAGAGCGTCGGGCATCCCTACGCCGTCAATGCCGACCGCGCGCTGCGCAAGATCGCTACCGAGCGCGAGTGGCCTCTGCTCACCTTCTCCAACGCCGTCCCGCTGCGGGAACGCATCTCCGGGCTGCGGCCCGAGCACCCGGTCATCTCGGCGAGCGTGGTCGGTGCCGGCGTCGGCGCCGCCGGACTCGCCTGGTATTTCGCCAAGCGTCGCGTCCGCGCCTGACTGCGGTGCATCTGTCCTGCGCCAAACGCGACTGGACCCTGCCGGTGCAAGACAGTTGCGCGGCCAGCGACACGCCGGACAAGGGTTGTGTCCCAGGTCACATGGGTGTCCACTAGAAGAACGGAACGGCGGGCGTCCATGGCGGTCCAGCCCCCAGCGAACGCCGATCCCGCACGGACGAAACGGGTACCCACGCGGCGATCCCACCACGCACAGGTGAGTCGACGCGGGACCAAGATCGGTGCGCGTTCGATGTTGACCATGCACCGGCGACGGACCGCGTCTGACATCCGCTAGGGCACGCTTGGTAACCCGCGAGGCCGCGCTCGACGGCGCCGCTCCCGAGTAGGAGCGGCGCCGTCCGTTCCGCCTCCGCTAAGCCGCCTCGGCTAAGCTAAGGCGGTCCGGGAGGCGCTCGGCGTCGTGGTAAGCGACGAACTCGTTTTCCACGTGGAGGGAAACCGCGCGATCGTCGCCCGTACGCCTGACTTCTTGGGCCTGGCGAGGTCGGTGCCGGTGCCGGCCGCCAAACGCAACGCCGCCTGGGATGAGGTCATCCGCCGGAACGGTCTGCCCGCGCCGGCCGCGGCCGGTGAGCGCGTTCGTCGATACCAACGTGCTGGTCCGGCATCTGACCGGCGACCCGCCGGCGATGGCGAAACGGGCGACGGCGTTCCTGCGGGAGGGGTCCGAGCTGCTGTTGGCTGACTTGGTCGTGGCCGAGACGGTCTACGTGCTCGAGTCGTTCTACAAGGTGCCACGCGAGCAGATCGCGACTACCATCCGATCGTTGCGGTGCTCTGCTTCGAGCGCGATGAGCAGCGGTGCCACCGCAAGGTGATCATCGACGAGGTTGCGGCCACCTGCCGCGACGTGGGGTAGTTGACCCCGAGGATGCTGAACACGTTGTGCCGCTTGGCCTGGTTGCCCACGTAGAACGCGAGGTCTTTCCCAGGGCTGCATATCTCGTCCAGGAATTTTCGCCGCAACGCGGTCTTAGCTTCGTCATCGAGGCCGCCGGACAGGTGGCGCTGGAGGGCGACGAACTCCCAGTCGAGCAGGCCCTGCTCGTGGCCCTTTCACGCACGATCCGAGCAACGCCAGTGGTACTTGCCGCGGAAGCGAGGTGCTTCCAACGCGGTGCGGTCGTTCGAGCCGAACAGGTCGAGCTGGTTGACGTAGCTGTCGATCTTGGCCTGCTCGTCCCGAGACCAACCGGGGTGGGGCGTCACGACGAAGTTGGACACGTCGGCGACCTGGATCGCAGCAAGGGACCGCGCCGACGGAAGCAGCGCGCCGGAGTTGATAGCACACATGGAGGGCTCGATGTGCGGGTCGACGAGCGGTCGGCGCTTGTTCCATGGCGGGAGGAATGCTCCGCGGGTCATGGTGCTCATGACCGGCTTCCAGCTCTCAGTACGTGGATCGGCGCTCGCCGGAGTGGCATCCACCTCGATCAGCTCGTACTTCTGGAACTGGCCGACACGAGGCGAGGTCGCGGAAGTTGATCGGGTACAGCCGGACCCACCCGGGGTCGGCAAGGTCGGTGGAGATGCCAGCTACGCAGACAGTCTCGCCGTAGGTGGCTGATGGGTTCGGGCGGCCTTGACCGTCACGAGCACGCTGAGTCGACGCGCCACCCGGGGGCGGTTTCGGGGCAGCGACCAGTTGCGGATCGAAGAACCCGAGCTGCTGCCCCGACAATGTGCCCTCCTGTGCTCAGTCTAGGTCGATCGTGCTTTGGGTCGGCATGCCACATCGACGGACGCACGTTGCGCGATTTGCCCTGGGATACGGGATGTGATGCTTTAAGCCTAGGCATGCTTGCATGATCGGTGCAGGTGGCAATCCCGGCGCCCAACGCTGCCCGGGCGAGAAGCCGGGCCCGGGCAACGCGGGTGCGATCGGACGATCAGCCGGATATCGGTCCCCCGATAATGGCGCTGCCGCTTGCGGTGAAAACGAAGACAGCGCGCGAAACACCCCCGCAGATCTTGGAAACCTCCGCGCTCTGTCCGGAGATCGTGCCGGACCCACTGGCGCCGGCGTAGGCGCCGCTGCCACCCAGGATCTCGTAGGAACCGGTGAACCGGGCGGTATGCAGGCACGGAGAACTGTGATCGGTTTCGTGCTCGGCGGTGGCGAGAAGGTCGACGGTCCCGTTCGGGAAGACCAGCAGGAACAGGTTCAACCCGTATTTAAATTCGAACCCGCAGGTGCCGGCGCCGTGAATCGGGCCGGTGGCGCCCACCTGACAGGTATTGACGCCATCAGACGTGCGAACGGCGACGACGATGGTTTGCCTCTGGTCGGCCGGCGCCGCCGAGGCGGATACCGCTGTGCCGGCCAGCAACGCCAGCGAAACCAGCAGGAGGAGAAGTTTGCGCATGGTGCTCCGTTCGTCGGAGTACAGCCGGTGCTGATGTAGATGAAAGCAAACCAGGAGGCCCTCAGCAATAGTCTAGGCACGGCACAGCCCATTTCTCGTGCTCACGGCGACTGTTGATCTTGCCTATGCCCGGATGCACCGAAGCGAATTGCCGTTGGGCGTAGTTGATCTTGGGTTGGGTTGAGCACTGTGCGGGCGTGGCTGGGCTGCCGGTCTGCCCGGCCGTTCCACTGATGTTTGGTCGTTGTGGCCGTTGGGCCGGGGGTCAGGCAGCGATCGCGGTGGGTGGCCCGAGGGCGGCGCTGAACAGGTCGAGCCAGGCGTCGGCCCAGGGCCAGTTCGACGGTAGCCGCAGGTGGACGCGGCGGGCGGAGCGGAAGGGCCGGGTGGGGACGTTGATCAGTTGCCGGCGGATGGTGGCTTGGTCGCCTTGGCGTGGAAGCGTGAGGCGAGCGCGCCGGCGGCGCGGGTGAAGTTGAACGCCATCGCGGCGAGTACCAGCCACGCGCCGTTGGCGTTGAACTTCCCCGAGGGCAGGTGGGCGAGCGGGCCGCCTTAGCTAAGCCGCTTCCCCGGACTTCACTGTTGTCGTCGCTCACACCTTCTCGTGTCGTCGCGCTCACACTTCTCGTGTCTCCGCGATGTTGCCTCTGGCTCTTGGCGGATCTCAGGCGCTTTGCCGTTGGAAGGTCCGCGAACCCCACCACGCGAGCAACGCGCCGAGAACGACGGTCACGAGCGCACCGATCCAGACGTGCCGATCCCCGAAATCGCCGCGGAACAGCGCGCGGGTCGCGTCGACGACGTAGGTCAACGGGTTGACCTGCGACGTGTGCCGCAGCCAGGCCGGCGCGAGCGTCATCGGCAGCAACACGCCGGACAGCAGCAGCAGCGGCAGCGAGACGCCTTGGATGAAGGGCGCGAACGCGTCCTCGTCCTTGAGGATCAGACCCATCGCGTAGGACGCCGCCGAGATGCCGAGTGCCAGCAGGCACACGATCACGACGGAGGCGACGATGCCGCTGAACGACGCGCTCAGCCCGAACGGCAACGCCACGACGACGAGCACGACCGCCTGCACCCCGATCGTCACCATGCTCGACAGCGTGCGGCCGAAGATCAGCGAGATGCGCCGGGCGGGCGTCACCCGCTGCCGGTCGATGACGCCCTCGCGCAGTTCCTGGATGATCCCGAACCCGGCGAAGCCGGCCCCGAAGATCGCCAACTGCAGCAGCAAACCCGGCACGAACACCCGCCACGCGTCGTCGCCGCTCAGCCCACCGGCATTGACCTTCTTCAGCAGCGGCCCGAACAGCACCAGGTAGAGGATCGGTTGAGTCAGGCCGAAGAACACCCACACCGGGTTGCGAAGCAGGATCCGCATCTGCCGCTGGAAGATCACCATCGTCTCGGTCAACATCAGGCAGCGTCCTCTCGCAGGGACCGGCCGGTGAGCGTCAGGAAGACGTCGTCCAGGGTCGGTCGGTTGACGGCGATGGACGTGGGGCTGAGACCGGCGGCGTCGAGGGCGCGCAGCAGCGGGGCGACGGCCGTGGCGCCTTCGTCGACGGTCACCAGCAACGCGGCCTCGGTCGTGACGACCTCGCGCACCTCGATCGCCTGCCGCACAACGGTTTCGGCCTTGGTCCGTGCCTCCGGATCGGAGAGGCCGAGGGTGACGACGTCGCCGGAGATGCGCGCCTTGAGGGCGTCAGGCGTGTCGTCGGCGACGATCTGCCCGTCGTCCATGACCAGGACGCGGTCGGCCAACGCGTCGGCCTCGTCGAGGTAGTGCGTGGTGATCACGATCGTGACACCGGTGTCGTCGCGCAGCGAGCGGATGTGCTGCCACAGATTCGCCCGGCTCTGCGGATCGAGACCCGTGGTCGGCTCGTCCAGGAACACCATCTGCGGCGCGTGCATCAAGCCGAGCGCGACGTCGAAGCGGCGTCGCTGCCCGCCGGAGAGCTCGAGCAGGGCCCGACCCTCGAGGCCACCGAGATCGAGGCGCGGCGCGACCGCCCGCAGCCGATCGGCGCCCTGCGACTTGGACATCCCCTGCAGCCGGGCCTGGGTGATGAGCTCCTCGCCGACGAGCGTGCCGGCCGACGGTGCCGCGCCGACCTGGGCCACGTAGCCGATGCGGGGGCGGACGTCGCGCGGCTGCGCGATCAGGTCGTGGCCGGCGACGGTCGCAGTGCCCGCGCTCGGCATCAGCAAGGTGGTGAGCATGCGCAGGGTGGTGGTCTTGCCGGCGCCGTTGGGGCCGAGCAGGCCGACGATCTCCCCTGCCCGCACGTCCAGATCGATCCCGCGGACGGCGTCGACGCGCCCCGCCTTCGTCTTGAAGCTGCGGGCCAGCCCGCGTGCCGTGATCATCTGATGCTCTGTCATGCGCAAGACAATCGCACAAGGCATTGACATCAGTCAAGCTTGATTATAGCTCCGACCTGCGGTCGTACCCCCGGCCGGGTGCGATGTCAGGCATGCCGTGCTCGCCGGCGAAGCGGTACGCCCCGGCGCGCAACCGCTTCTGGAACGCCTTCGCCCAATCGATCTCGGCGCGGGTGCGCAGCGCGAGGAAGTCGTAGATCTCGCGCACGTGTTCGGGGATCGCGCCATCGGCGCCGGTGGCGCCGTCGCGGATCGACGCCCGCGCGAACGACGCCGCATCGGTGTTGGCCTCGAGCCGCGCGATGCGGGCGCCCAGAGCCCTGATCAACTCCTCGCGCGGCATGAACACCATCAAGGTGAGCGCCGGCACCAGCGGTGCGACCCCTGCCCGCACCGTCCACCACGCCTCGCGCAGCAGCAACTGGAACTCCTTCTCGCCCTCGCCGGTGGTGACGTAGCTGGTCTTCTCGGGACGGTTGTCGTCGGACTGCTGCGAATGCACGGCGACGCAGCCGTCTTTGAGCAGGGTGCGCAGCGCGCCGTAGATCGAGCCCGGTTTGACGTTCGCGATCTCCTCGAGGCGCCACGACAGCAGCTCCCGGCGCACGTCGTACCCGTGCACGGGTTGCATGATCCGAATTGCCCCTAGGACGAGCAGGCGCGTGGCCGACGACATGCCACCAGAGTAGTCCAGGTTGAATATCAGCGGCGCGCGATGGCCTGGCAGATTGCGGTGGTCTCCAACGCGCCGGCGACCAGGGCCTCCGAGCAGTGGACGAGCCAGGCGGCGATGCCCTCGTGGGTGCCGGTGCGATACGCCGTCAGCGCGGCGTCGTACTCGGAACGTAGCTCGCGGTGCCCGGCCTCGATGACCACCAGCGACTTCGGGTCCAAGCCGCGATCGACGAGCGTGAGCCGGGCGGCGGCGCGCGCCACGACACCGGACACCGGCGCGAACGCGTCCAGACCGAGGATTTCGCCGTGCACGATGGCCGCGACGATCACGGCCGGTGCAGAGGTCGCCGCGAGCACGGCGGCCAACACGTCCAGCCGCGGTGCGGCCCAGGGTACGGGCCGGCCGAGCGTGTCGGACGACTCGACCAGATCCGCGGCGGCCAGCACGTGCAGCCGGGCCAGCGCCTGCCGCGGGGCGCGGGACCAGGTGTCGCTGAGCGTCCCGATCGCCGCCTGCGCCCGCAGCGCGCCCTGCACGACCGGATCGCCCGCTGCCGCGCCGGAACGGACGTCGTCGAGCGCGACCTCGTCGCCGGCGAGCCAAGCCGATGCCCACGCCCCCCGTAACGACGATTCGGCAGAGACGTCGGCGGACCTACGGCGCAGCGTCCGGTTGCCGAGCAGGCTGTCGACGGCGGCGCGGGTCCGGTCGACCGCGTCCGCAACCCCCGGCAGGTCGAGCAGCGGGCCCAGGGGATCGGGAGGAACGGCCAGGTCGGCGGGCATATCCGCGAGGCTAGCGACCATCCGGCGCGACGCGGTGCCCTCAGCGGCCTTACGGTGAGCTGACGCACCGACCCGCGCAGGCTGCAATGATTCCCTACACATCCACGTCCGTGCGCCGAAGGAGACGAGACCCGTGACGGTCACCCCACAGCCGACAGGTGTAACCCCCCGGCCGGCACCCGCGCCGATGCCCGCGCACGCCGCACCGGTTCCCGCGCACGCGGCTGCCAAGGAGCCCAGCCTCGGCGAATTGGTGTCGGACGCCTCGACCCACCTCTCCACGATCATCCACGGCGAGATCGAGTTGGCGAAGCTCGAGCTCAAGTTGTCGCTCAAGAACGCCGGCGTCGGCATCGGGCTGTTCCTCGGCGCCGCCGTCGTCCTCGTATTCTCGCTGACCTTCGGCTTCATCGCGCTCGCCGAGGGGATCGCCGCGCTCGGGTTATCGCGCTGGCTCGCCTTCTTGATCGTCTTCGCTTTCCTGCTCATCCTCGTGGCGCTGTTCGTCGTCGTCGGCTACAAGAAGGTCAAGAAGGTCAAGGCGCCGCAGAAGACGATCCGCACGACCAAAGAGACGGTCGACTACCTGAAGAAGTCCCGCCACTAGTGGGATTCGGCCCGCTTCCCGGTGCGCCCGACAGCTCCGTCGTCCTGGTCGACGGGCCGTGGACGCACCGCACCGTGCGCGCGAACGGCATCGCGTTGCACGTCGCCGAACTCGGCACCGGACCGCTCGTCCTGCTGATCCACGGCTTTCCCCAGTTCTGGTGGGGGTGGCGCCAGCAGCTGGTCGACCTTGCCGACGCCGGCTACCGGGCTGTCGCCGTCGACCTGCGCGGCTACGGCGCCAGTGACAAACCGCCCCGCGGCTACGACGCCCCGACCCTTGCCACCGACATCGCCGCGCTAGTGACGTCCCTCGGCGAGCAGGACGCGATGGTCGCCGGCAACGATGTCGGCGGCACGCTGGCCTGGACGATGGCCGCCTGCCATCCCCGCGTGGTGCGCAGCATCGTGGTACTGGGCGCCGCGCATCCGTTGCGGATGCGGACGGCCATGCGCCCCAGCGCCGGACCGGCCCAGCGGCGCGCGTCCGCCTATGCGCTGCAGACCTTCCAGGTCCCGCGCCGGGCGGAGAATCTGCTCTCGCGCGATTCGCCCTGGGTGCGCGAGCTCTACGACCGCTGGACAGGACCACGGTGGCGCGGCACCCCCGGGTACGTCGCCGACGTCGAGCGGTTCGCGCACGCCATGCGCATCCACCCGGTCTCCTACTGCGCGGCCGAGCATTTCCGCTGGATGTTCCGCTCGCTGTTCCGCGCCGACGGCCGACGGTACGCCGCTGCCCTACGCGCGCCGATCACCGCGCCCGTCCTGCAGCTGCACGGCGACTTCGACACTTGCGTGTTGCCGGCCACGGCGCAGGGCTCGGGTCAATTCGTGACCGGGGATTACGAGTGGCGCGGCATCGACGGCGTCGGGCATTTCCCGCACGCCGAGGTGCCCGAGTTCGTCAGCGGCGAGCTCGTCCGGTGGGCCAAGACGCACTGAGCCGCGCTGCGCCGGGTAGAGCCTGATCCGGGTTGCGGCGGGGTCTAGTCGGGTGTGCAGCCACCGGTGTCGACCGAGTTCGTGGCCTGCGTGCCCTGCGCGGCGCGCGCGGAGATCTCGTTGTCGGTGAGCACGAAGCCGGTGTCGCTCGAATCGAGCGCGGTGGCGAAGACCATGCCCAGGACGTGGCCGCCGTAGTCGAGCATCGGCCCGCCGGAGTTTCCACTGCGCACGATCGCGCGGACCGAGTAGATCTCGCGCTGCACGTCGCCGGCGCCGTAGATGTTCGTTCCCCTGACGGTCGTCTGCGAACGCACCCGCGCCGAGCGCACGGTGTACGGCCCGTCTTCGGGGTAACCGATCACGACCGCAGGTGCGCCCCGCTGAGCGTCCTGTGGCGCGAACGTCAGCGGCGGCGCGGTCAGATCAGGGACGTCGAGCACCGCGACGTCGCGGTTCGGGTCGAAGACGACGACCTTGGCCGCGACCGTACGACCGTTGCCGACGTCGATCTCGACCGAACTCGTACCCGCCACGACGTGCGCATTGGTGAGAACCCGATGCCGGGCGAAGACGAAACCGGAACCCTCGATGCCGCGGCTGCACTGGGGGGCCTGGCCATAGACCTTGACGATCGACTGCTGCGCGTTTCGTACGGTGTTCTGGACGGCCGGCGGCAGATCGCCCGGCGGCGCGGGCACCGCGACCACGCTCGTCGAGGGCAGGTCGCCGAGCACCGGCGGGAAGCCGCTGCGGTTGAAGAAGTCCCGCAACGAGGAGTACAGGCCGCGGACCTTGCCGGGGACGACGTCGTTCACGCCCCGGACGATCTTCGACTGGCTGGCCTGCGCCGCGAGAGACGGATAGGCCGACGTCGCCAGCGGCAAGGCGACCATCCAGGCGACGAGCAGCACCGACAGGACGCCGAGTACGGCCCCGACGCCGGAATCCCAGGGCCGACCACGTTCGCGGACGAAACGCTGCTTCACGTGCCCCGCGACGTACACCCCGAGCAACTGGCCCAGCATCGCGAGCAACAGGACACACAGGATCGCGATCGGGATCTGCGCCCGCCCGTCGGCCAGTTTGGTGCCGAGGGGCCGGGCGAGCTGGGCGCCGATGGCCGCGCCGCCGAAGAACCCGACCAGCGAGAACACCCCGACGACCGCACCGCTGCGGAAGCCGCCGATCGCGTAGGCGACGGCGGCCAACACGATGATGACGTCGAGCAGGTTCACTGCGGCTCCCCGTTCCCTCAGCGCGTCGCTCTAGGCGGCCGGCTGCACGATCAGCGTGCCGGTCTGACCCTGAGCGACGTGGATCGTGCAGATGAACTTGTAGGTGCCCGGCGCGGGAGCGGTGAACGTCGAACTCTGGGCACCACCGGCCGAAGCGAGCGGGACGAACGCTGCCGGCAGCCCCGTCACCGACAGGTTGTGCGGCGGCCCGGAGCGGGCGGTGTTCTTCAGCACGATCCGTACCTGCCCCGGATGCACGACCAGGGTGGACGGGTGGAACCGGTAGTCGTTGCCAGTCGTCACCGTGATCTGCTGGACGCCGCCGCCTCCGCTCCCGGCGGCCGCCGTCGTGGTGCCGTTGTGCGGACGCTTCTGCTGGGCGGATTCGGTGTTGCTGCACGCGGCGGGCAGGGCGACGCAACACACCGCTGTCAGGGTGAGGATGCGACGGAACGCGAGCATCCCCAAAAGGTACCGGCGTGCGCTGGCCAGGACGGTCTCGCGCTCAGCGACACAACCAGCGCACCCGCGCTCAGCGATGACGCACGGGCTCGGGCATCGGCCGGGTGACTGACTCGTCCCACGGCCGGGCCCACCCGCCGAATTCGAGCAGCCGATCCAGCAGCACGGCGGTGAACCCCCAGACGAAGAGGTCGTCGACCTCGAAGCCCGGCCCGAGCCACCCGGACGGGTGGGTGACGCGGAAGCGGTGACCCGGTTCGGTCAGTTCGGCGATCGGCACGAGCGCCACCCGGGCGACCTCGGCGGCGACGACCGCACGGACCTCGTGCGGGCGTTCCCACCAGGCAAGAACCGGGGTGACCACGAAGCCGGACACCGGGATGAAGATCGGCGGCAGATCGGCGACGATCCGGACGGACGCCGGGTCGAGGCCGACCTCCTCCTGCGCCTCGCGCAGCGCGGCCGCGTCGAAGCTCGCGTCGGTGGGGTCCAGCGATCCGCCGGGGAACGCAACCTGGCCGGCGTGCTTGCGCATATCGGCGGCGCGTTCGATCAGCAGCACGGATGGGCCGGCGTGGGTGTCGGCGAACGCCATCAACACCGCCGACTGGCGCCCGCTGCCGTCATCTGGCGGCAGGAATCGGGACAGGTCCTCCCCCGCGATGTGCTCCGCCGCCCCCGCCAGAGCCCGAAACCACCCAGGCAGGTCCGTCAGGCCCTCGCCGCTCGGGGCGCCATACCCACTGTTCGCACCGCTTGCGTCGCTCACGATTCGAGCATCTGTTCCTCGGACTTCACCAGCTTGCGGGCGACCGCCGGATCGGTCGGGCCGTCGCCGTAGGAAGGGCAGAGGGCAGCGATCGGGCAGACGCCGCACGCCGGCTTGCGAGAATGGCACATCCGCCGCCCGTGCCAGATCGCGCGGTGAGAGAACATCGTCCATTCCTTCTTCGGGATGAGCTCGGCGACGACGTGCTCCACCTTGACCGGGTCGGTTTCGGCCGTCCAGTGCCAGCGGCGCACGAGCCGCCCGAAATGGGTGTCGACGGTCAGCCCGGGCACGTCGAACGCGTTGCCCAGGACGACGTTCGCGGTCTTGCGCCCGAAGCCGGGCAGCGTGACGAGGTCCTTGAGGTTGTCGGGCACCTCGCCGTCGAATCGCTCGAGGAGTTGCTGACCGAGTTTGATGACCGACGTCGTCTTATTGCGGAAGAACCCGGTCGATCTGATCAGCGTCTCGACGTCCTCGCGCTCGGCCTGCGCGTAGTCGGCGGCGTTCCGGTACCGGGCGAACAGCGCCGGCGTGACCTCGTTGACCCGCTTGTCCGTGCATTGCGCTGACAGGATCGTCGCGACAGAAAGCTCGAGCGGGGTCGTGAAATCCAGCTCGCAGTGGGCATCGGGATACAAGGCAGCGAGTTCGCGGTTGATACGCCGGGCTCGGCGGGTCAGGGCGAGCGGAGTCTGTTCGGATCGCACTACCGGAGGGTCACACCCTTGGTTCGCTCGCTCCGCTCGCTTCACACCGCGAGCCTACGACCGGCATCTGACGCCGGTACGGCAGAATGAGCATCACCATGATCGGTTTCGCGCTGCTGCTCTTCCCCTTCCTGCTGCTCGGCTTCGTCCTGCTCATGCAGCGCGTCGAGGGGCCGCTGAGCGACGTCGCGACCGAACGCGAGATCGAGCACTTCCTCGACGACGCCAACTCCGACGAGCTCGACACCTTCGTGCGCGAGGGCGCCGACTCGGCGCTCTCCCGTTTCCGGGTCCGGCTCGGGCTGGGCCGGTTGCGGCGAGGATGGCACAAAGCCCCGGACTGATCAGCACCGACCATGGGCTGTGCCCTAGACTTCCGTCGACTGTGACGTGGTTCGCATTTTCGCGGGCGAGGAGCGCAAGTGGACGAGATTCTGCGCAGGGCTGGGCTATTCCAGGGGGTCGACCCCGAGGACGTCGATGCGCTGTCAGGTGAGTTCGAGATGTTCGAGGCGCCGCGTGGTGCCGTCCTGTTCAACGAGGGCGAGCCCGGCGACAGCCTCTACATCGTCCTGAGCGGCAAGGTGAAACTCGGTCGTCGCTCACCGGACGGCCGGGAGAACCTGGTGGCCATCTACGGCCCGTCGGACCAGTTCGGCGAGCTTTCCCTGTTCGACCCGGGCCCCCGCACGGCCACGGCCACCGTGGTCACGGACGCGCGCCTGGCCAAGCTGCCGAAGGCCGCGTTACAGAAGTGGGCCACAGAACGCCCACAGATCGCGATGCAGCTACTGCGCGTAGTCGCCCGCCGGCTGCGTCGCACGAATACGATGCTCGCCGATCTGATCTTCGTCGACGTCCCGGGCCGGGTCGCCAAGCAGCTGCTCCAGCTCGCCCAACGATTCGGCTCGATCGATGGCGGCCAGCTGCGCGTCACCCACGACCTGACACAGGAGGAACTCGCCCAGCTGGTCGGCGCCTCCCGCGAGACGGTCAACAAGGCGCTCGCCGACTTCGCATCGCGGGGCTGGCTCCGCCTCGAGGGCAAGAGCGTCGTCATACTCGACCGCGAACGGCTCGCTCGCCGCGCGCGGTAGCGGTCGCGACCGGGTCCTGGCTGGCGCGGATGGGTCACCCGCGCAGGTACTCCAGCTGGGCCTCGACGGACAGCTCGGCCGCCCACCACACCGACTGGTCGACGTCGGCATAGACGAGTTCGACGATCTGGCGGGCGGACGCGTCGGACCCGAGCGAGTCCAGCGCCGAGCGGATCTGGTCCAATCGCTCGACGCGATGCGTCAGGTACTGAGCCGCGACGTCGCCCACCGACGGCAATTCGGCGCCGTGCCCGGGCAACACGAGCACCGCACCCAACGAACGCAGCCGCGACAGCGAGGCGAGATAGGCCGCGAGGTTGCCGTCCGGGTGCGCGACGACCGTCGTCCCGCGCCCCAGGATCGTGTCGCCGGTCAGCACGGCAGCATCGTCGTCGACCACGAACGACGTCGAGTCCGACGTGTGCCCCGGCGTGGTCAGGACTTCGAGTCGCAGCCCGGCCGCCGAGAGCACCTCGCCGTCGTGCAACGCAGGGCCCCCGTGGCACTGCGCGGGATCGACCGCACGAACGACAGCACCGGTCCGCGAGTGCAGGGCGCCGGCGAGCTCGCAGTGGTCGCGATGCCGGTGCGTCACGAGCACGAGCGCGATCGACGGCGCGGCGGCAAGCAACCGGTCCAGATGCCCGGCCGGCGATGCCTGCCCCGGGTCGACGACCACGACGCCGTCGGACGATCCGAGCAGCCAGGTGTTCGTGCCGTCCAGCGTCATCGGGCCGGGGTTGTCCTGCAGCAGCACGGACGCGAACGGCGTAACGACACGCACCAGCTCGTACGCCGGGTGCGAGGTCATGCCCCAGCGCCCGGGCGGATCGGGATCAGGCGACCGTCCGGTAGCTCGACCGTGATCGACCTGTCCGCGCCGATGATCAGCTTGGGACGGACGGGCTCGAGCGACGACGTCTCCGCGATCGTGAACACCTCGGCGACCGACGCGCAGTCGGCCAGCGCCACGAGCGTGAGCATCGTGGGCGGCAGCAGCTGCCGTTGGCCGCGCTGCGCCTGCTCGATGGCGAGGCCGATCGGCAGCCACTCGGCCGCGCTCGATTCGCTGGTGACGTTCGCTGCCTCGGCACCCTCGGGCAGCCGGCCGACGAAGAATCTCGTGTCGTAGCGACGAACCTCTCCCTTCGGCGTCACCCAACGAGACCACGGATGCAGGACGCTCGCGTCGATCGACAGCCGGTTCGCGAGCAGCAGCTCCCCGAAGGAGACCAGTCCCCGCTCGACGTCGGCGCGCGCGTGACTCAGGTCCGCGGCGGGGACGGTCAGCAGCACGCCCGTCTCCTCGAAGGTCTCGCGCACCGCCGCCCCGACCAGCGCGTGCATCGTCTCCTCGTCGCAGCCGAACCGAGCGGCCATCGTCGCGATGTCACCGGCACTGATGGGCAAGGATGAGTCCGCGTCGTCGACCCGCCCGCCGGGGAAGACGCTCATGCCGGCCGCGAACTGCATCCCGACGACGCGGGTGAGCAGCCAGACCTCGACCCCGACCACGCCGTCGCGCAGCAGGACAACCGTGGCGGCGTCACGGACCGGCACGTCGTCGGGGCGCAGTTCCGGGCCTGCATTGCTCATGCCAGCTCGACGATCAGCTCGATCTCGACTGGCGCGTCGAGCGGCAAGACCGCCACCCCCACCGCCGAGCGCGCATGTGCACCGGCCGAACCGAACACCGCGCCGAGCAGGTCGCTCGCCCCGTTGATCACCGCCGGCTGGCTGGTGAAGTCCGGAGCGGACGCGACGTAGCCGACGACCTTCACGACCCCGGCGACCGAGTCGAGCCCGACGAGAGCGTGGATCGCCGCGAGGCCGTTCAACGCCGCCGTACGCGCCAAGACCGCCGCGTCGTCCAAAGACACCGCCGCCCCGACCTTCCCTGTGTGCGTCAAAGCGCCGTCGATCATGGGCAGTTGACCCGCGGTGAACACGAGCGAACCGCAGCGACGCGCGGGCACGTAGGACGCGAGCGGCGCGACGACAGGGGGCAGCACGAGGCCGAGCTCGTCGAGTCGAGCCAGGGGAGAGACCATGGCGCGACGGTATCCGCTGCGCCGATCACGCGCGACGAGTCCCGCCGCGCATGCGCCCCCGGCATCTCCTACGCTGTCCGGATGGTCGCCACCCGCGTCGCTGCCGATGCACCCGACGGCCCCGACCGTGCTTACGCTTCGCAGTCGCTCGCCGAGGGCGTCGGCGAGAAGGGCCGCCTGCACGTCGTCACCGGCAAGGGTGGCACCGGCAAGACCACCGCCGCCGCCGCGCTCGCCCTCGCGATCGCGGACACGGGGAAGAAGGTTCTGCTCATCGAGGTCGAGTCCCGCCAGGCCATCGCGCAGCTGTTCGACATGCCGCCTATGCCCTACAGCGAGCAGCGCCTCACCGGCACGGACAACGGCGGCGAGCTGTTCGGGCTCGCGATCGACCCGGAACAGGCCATGCTCGAGTACCTCGAGATGTTCTACGGTCTCAAACGCGCCGGAAAGAGCCTGAAGAAGATGGGCGCCGTCGACTTCGTCACCACCCTCGCCCCCGGCCTGCGCGACGTCCTGCTTACGGGCAAGGTCAAGGAATCGGTCGTGCGCGTCGACGAGAACAAGAAGCGCGTCTACGACGCCGTCGTCCTGGACGCCCCGCCCACGGGTCGGATCAGCCGCTTCCTCGACGCGACGCAGGAGGTCGCGAAGCTGACCAAGATCGGTCCGATCCGCAGCCAGAGCGACGGCGTGATCGCGCTGTTGCACGGCCAGCTGACCCGCGTCCACATCGTCACGCTGCTCGAGGAGATGCCGGTACAGGAGACGATCGACGCCGCGATCGAGCTCAAGTCGCTCGGCTTCGTCCTCGGTGCGGTCATCGTGAACCGCGCTCGGCCGGCCCTGCTCGACGCCGACCAGGTCGCCGCCGACGGCACCGTCGACGTCAAGGCGCTGTCCGCGAGCCTTCGCAAGGCCGGGGTGCCGGTCGCGAACGCGCCCGCCCTGGCCCGCGAGATGGCCGAGTACGCCGAGCGGCAACGCGTCCAGGCCGAGAATGCCGCGCGCCTCGACACCGTCAAGCTGCCGCGCATCGAACTGCCCGACCTCAACCCGCCGGTCGAGCTCGGCGAGCTCAAGGATCTCGCCGCCTGCTTCCTTGCCAATACAGCAGCAGTCGACACAGCAGCCCGAGCGCACGCGTGAAGCCACTCGACGCCGCCGCGCTCGTCCGCGATCCCAACATCCGCGTCGTCGTCACCTGCGGCAGCGGCGGGGTCGGCAAGACCACCATCGCCGCGGCGATCGCGATGCTCGGCGCGCAGGCCGGCCGCCGCACCGTCGTGCTCACCATCGACCCGGCGCGGCGGCTCGCGCAGTCGATGGGGCTCGTCGAACTCGACAACACCCCCCGCGAAGTCAGGGGAGTCGAGAACGGCCAGCTGTTCGCGATGATGCTGGACATGAAGCGCACGTTCGACGACGTCGTGCTCGAGAACTCGACGCCCGACCGCGCCGAGCAGATCTTCAAGAATCCCTTCTACCAGTCGCTGTCGGGTTCCTTCGCCGGGACGCAGGAGTACATGGCGATGGAGAAGCTGGGCCAGCTCGTCGCCACGAACGAGTGGGATCTCGTCATCGTCGACACGCCGCCGTCACGGTCTGCACTCGATTTCCTCGACGCCCCCAACCGGCTCGGCCGCTTCCTCGACGGACGCATGATCAAGCTGCTGTCCGCCCCGGCGAAGGCCGGCGGCCGGGCGTACCTGAAGGTCGTCACCGTCGGCGTCGGCCTGGTCGCGCGGGTGTTCACGAAGGTGATCGGCGGGGACCTGCTCAACGACCTGTCGACGTTCGTCAGCGCGCTCGAATCCATGTTCGGCGGTTTTCGCGAGCGCGCCGATCAGACCTACGAGCGGCTCAAGGCACCCGGCACCGCATTTCTCGTGGTCGCCGCGCCGGAACCGGACGCACTGCGGGAGGCGTCCTACTTCGTCGAACGGCTGTCGGAGGAGCACATGCCGCTCGCCGGCATCGTCGTCAACCGCACTCGTCAGTGCGCGCATGTCGCGGGTGGCGAACCTCTCACCGCCGCGCAGGCGCAGGTCGCGACCGATATCGCGGCGGCCAAGGACGGCGGGTCACTCGCCGCTGCTGCGCTGCGGGTGCACGCCGAGATAGCCACCGCCGCCGAGCACGACGCCCGCATGACCAAGCGTTTCTCGTCCGCCCATCCGCAGGTTGCGCTGGTCTCGGTGCCGGCGCTGCCGGCCGACGTCCACGATCTGGACGGGCTGCGGACCATCGGCGGCCTGCTCGGGGCCCCGTTGGCGACGATCCCGGGCTGAGGTCCGCCCGAGGGAGGAACTGCCGCAGGCCTACCGGCCACGTACCATCTGCACTCGTGGCTGCTATCCCAGGACGTCCTGACCCGTGGAAGACGCTCGGCAAGCTCGTCGCCGCGCTGGTCGCCGCCGGAATCCTCGTCGCCGGGCTGGCGCTGCCCTACGTGGGCGGCATCGGGCTGGTCGCCGGCAGCCAGGCCGGCAAGTTCGACAACACCGTCTGCGATCTGCAGGAGAGCAAACCCCCGCAGAAGACGACGCTGCTGGCCCGCGACGGCAAGACCACGCTCGCGACGCTGTTCAGCCAGGACCGTGTCGAGGTCGGCTTGGACCAGATCCCGAAGTCGCTGCAGTACGCGTTGGTCGCCACCGAAGACCGCCGGTTCTACACCCACCACGGCGTCGACATGCGCGGCCTGCTGCGTTCCGCGGTCAACACGACGAACGGTGACACCCAGGGCGGCTCGACGCTGACGATGCAGTACGTCAAGCAGATCCGCTTCTACGAGGCCGGCGACGACCTGAAGAAGCAGCGTGCCGCGATCGACCAGACCCTCCAGCGCAAGATGGAGGACGCGCGCTGCGCGATCTACATCGAGAACACGCTGCACGAGTCGAAGCAGAAGATCCTGCAGAACTACCTGAACATCGCGTTCTTCGGCGAGAACTCCTACGGCATCTCGACCGCGGCCCGGACGTATTTCAACAAGTCGACCTCGCAGTTGACGTTGGGCGAGTCGGCCCTGCTCGTCGGTCTGCTCCGCGCGCCGTCGGCCTACGACCCGTTCACCGACAAGCTAGCCGCCAAGACCCGCCGCGACGAGGTCATCAACAACCTCGTCGCCGTGCACAAGCTGCCCGCTGCCCAGGGTGCGCAGGAGAAGGCCAAGCCGATCGCGCTCGCCACCAACGCCCCACCCAAGATCAAGGAAGGCTGCGCGAACTCCGACTCGAGCGTGCCCAACATCGGGTTCTTCTGCGACTACGTCCGTAACTGGTTGATCGACAACAACGGCCTGACCGACTCCCAGCTGCAGACCGGCGGCCTGAAGATCGTCACCACACTCGACCCCGCGGTCCAGACGAGCGCGCAGACCCAACTGCGCAAATCCGTGCCGGCGACCTCGCCGTACACCGCCGTTCTGCCGGCCGTCGACCCGCGGACCGGCGACATCCTGGCCATGGCCGCCAGTAAGGACTACGGCCTCAAGACGAACCAGACCGAGCAGCCGCTGTTCACCAAACGCGTGGCGTCCGGTGCGTCGACGTACAAGCTGTTTCCGCTGCTCAGCGCGTTGGGCGTCGGGATGGATCCGAACTGGACGCTCGCGACCGTCGGCGGCAACACCGCCAAATACCTGCCGAAGAAGTGCGCGACCAAGAAGCCCGGCGCCAGCAACGGGGACGCGAACGAGTCCTACAACGTCAACGAGTCGTTGAAGTCGGCGACGGCGAAGTCGTCCAACACGTTCTTCCTCGGGCTGGCCGACCAGTTCTTCAACTGTGACCTCTCGCCGATCGTGCAGACGGCCAAAGCCCTCGGCATCAGCAGCTTCGACCTGCCCAGCGACGTCGCGAAGCAGACGATCGGGCAGACGATCATCGGCCAGCAGCGTGCCCAGGCCCTGGTGCTGGGCAGTGTCGGCACCAGCCCGCTCGAGCTCACCGGCGCCTACGCAGGCGTGGCGAACGAGGGCAACTACAACACCCCGGCACCCGTGATCTCAGTGACCGACAGCGGCGGCAACGCCCTGCCGGTCAAGCGCAGCCCCGGCAAGCAGGTCGTCGCCGCGCAGGCGGCCGTCCGGGCCGTCAGCCTGCTCACGGGCGACACGCACGGCAACGGCACCTCCGCGGGCGTGTTCGGCGGGTTCTATTCGGCCGGGGGCAGCTCGGTCGCCGGCAAGACCGGGACCGCGCCGGCCGTGCCGGAGAGCAAGAACGGCGCCATCTGGTTCACGGGCATGACGCCGAAACTGGTGGCCACCAGCGCGCTGATCGACTTCGACAACCCGAACCTGCCCTCTACCGGGTTGCCCGGTGTGAAGAAGGGCGAAGCCTACGGCGACTACGCGGCGAAGGTCTGGCTGGCGGCGCTGGAGCCGACCCTGAAGAAGGACAAGTGGGCCTGGCCGTCGGACAGTGACGTCGCGGGCGTGGACGTCCCGGACGTGACCAACAAGAGTCTGGCCGAGGCGAAGTCCGCGCTGACCGAGAAGGGCTTCAAGATGGTGCAGCTCGGTGCCGACGCCAACGTGGCCTGCCCCAGCAGCGTTCCGCTGGAGCAGGTCGGCTACTACGGCCCGAAGAAGGCCCCCGTCGGCTCGACGATCACCGTGTGCCTCAGTTCCGGCTCGCCGCAGCCGTACTCCTCCCCACCCGTCTACATTCCGTTCCCGCGCAGCGGCGGGACCACCAACCGTGGCGGCTCGCACGGCCACGGCTCGGGGTCGGGCAGCAGTTCGAGTCCAGGGAACGGTTCAGGCGGCGGTCCGGGCGGCGGTTCAGGCGGCGGTCCGAGCGGCGGTGGCCACGGCGGCGGTCCTGGCGGGGGTCGTGGCGGCGTCCGCACGCATCCCCCGACCCACTGATGCCTTTCCATGGTTCACGGAAATCTGATCACCTGCGGCTCAGAACGGAGTCGCATCTCGCGGCGTGACGTTACGGTCCCGGCGGATCAGCCGCCTGATAGCTGGCGGCGTACCTCGTCGCTGACTCGTTTCCCGTCGGCGCGCCCGGCGATTCTGGGCTGGACGAGCTTCATGACCGCGCCCATCTGCTGCGCACCCGTCGCCCCGCTCTCGGCAACCGCAGCCTGGACGATCTCGGCGACCTCGGCGTCACCGAGCTGGGCAGGCAGGTAGCGCTCGAGCACCGTCCCTTCGGCCCGCTCACGGTCGGCAAGCTGCGACCGCCCGGCGCCGTCGAACGCCTCGGCCGCCTCGCGACGCTTCTTGCCCTCGCGTCCGAGCACACGCAGCACCTCGTCGTCGGACAGCTCGCGAGCGCGTTTGCCCGCGACCTCTTCGGTGGTGACGGCGGCAAGCGCCATCCGCAGCGTGGCCGTGGTCAGCTCGTCACGGGCTTTCATGGCCACGTTCAGGTCGGCGTGCAGACGGTCTTTCAGCGTTGGCATGACCGCCACGCTACCGGCGCAGACCACGGCGATCGGGTCCGTAGGCTTGAACCCATGCGTCCCATTTCCCGTGCCGCCATCGGTGTCGGCGCGACGGGCCTCGGCACGCTGGCCTACGGGACGCTCGTCGAACGCAACGCCTTCACGCTGCGGCACTTCGACGTCCCGGTGCTGACCCCCGGTTCAGCGCCGCTGCGGGTGCTGCACGTATCGGACCTGCACATCACCCCGCGTCAGAGCCGCAAGATCGCCTGGATCAAGGCGCTCGCTGACCTGCGCCCCGACCTCGTCGTGAACACCGGCGACACCCTGTCGGCGGTTGACGGTATCCCCGCCGTCATGGCCGCGCTCGAGCCGCTGTTCGAGTTCCCTGGCGTCTTCGTGCCGGGCAACAACGACTACTACGCTCCGCAACCGAAGAGTCCGCTGCGGTACTTCGATCCCACTCCTGTGCTGCCCCACAACCAGGTCCGGCTGCCCTGGCCCAAGCTCGCCGGCGCGATGTCCCGCGCCGGGTGGATCGATCTGACGCACGTCCGCACCGTCCTACCCATCGGCGACGCGCGGGTTGCGCTGGCGGGTACCGATGATCCGCATCTGCGCAAGGCGCGTTACGAACTGATCGCCGGCGCGGCCGAGCCCGACGCCGCCGTGCGCATAGGGGTCACGCACTCCCCCGAACCGTTCATCCTCGCGCCGTTCGCCGAAGACGGCTACGACCTCGTGCTCGCTGGGCACACGCACGGCGGCCAGGTGCGGGTGCCGTTCGGCCCCGCGATCGTCACGAATTGCGGCATCGATCGCGCGCGGGCCCGCTGGCTGCACCGCTGGGACGAGCACATGTACTTTCACGTCTGCGCCGGTCTAGGCACCAATCCGTACGCCCCGATCCGGTTCTGCTGCCGCCCCGAGGCCTCGCTGCTGACGCTTGTCCCCCGCGCCTGAGGGCTGTTCAAATCGGCGGCGCCGCCAGCGGCTATGCTGAAACGGTTGCGACCGGGGTGTGGCGCAGCTTGGTAGCGTGCTTCGTTCGGGACGAAGAGGCCGCAGGTTCAAATCCTGTCACCCCGACCATTGTTTGCGTGCCCTCCAGGTTTTTGCCTGCGGGCGCGGGCCCAGATCTGATGAAGCCGGCGCCGAAAGTCCGCGACGGCATCGGCAAGTTCCCGTCGGGGACCTTCCCGGCCAGCCGAACCAACTCATCGCCTTCCACCCTCACGTAAACAGTCCCAAATCGCGCAGGAGACTTGCGTTCGCCACACCCAATGCGC
>JBPCOE010000053.1:0-12387 GCA_051000605.1 Jatrophihabitans sp. | reverse complement strand
CTCGTCGATGAACATGATGATGTCGCCTCGGGTGCGGATCTCCTTGAGCACCTTCTTCAAGCGCTCTTCGAAGTCACCGCGGTAGCGGCTGCCGGCGACCAGCGAGCCGAGGTCGAGGGTGTAGAGTTGCTTGTCCTTGAGCGTCTCGGGCACCTCGCCCTTGACGATATCCTGGGCCAGACCCTCGACGACGGCGGTCTTGCCCACGCCGGGCTCCCCGATCAACACCGGGTTGTTCTTGGTGCGGCGGCTGAGCACCTGCATGAGGCGCTCGATCTCCTTCTCGCGCCCGATGACGGGGTCGAGCTTGCCCTCGCGGGCGCTCTGGGTGAGGTTGCGACCGAACTGGTCGAGTACGAGGCTCGTCGACGGCGCGGATTCGGCGGCCGTGCCGGCTGGTTCCTTGCTCTGGTAGCCGTTGAGCAGCTGGATGACCTGCTGACGGACCTTGTTCAGGTCGGCGCCGAGCTTCACCAGTACCTGCGCGGCGACGCCTTCGCCCTCGCGGATCAGCCCGAGCAGGATGTGCTCGGTGCCGATGTAGTTGTGGCCGAGCTGCAGCGCCTCGCGCAGGCTGAGCTCGAGAACCTTCTTGGCCCGCGGCGTGAACGGGATGTGCCCGCTTGGTGCCTGCTGCCCCTGACCGATGATCTCCTCGACCTGCTGACGCACTGCGTCAAGGGAGATGCCGAGGGATTCGAGGGCCTTGGCGGCCACTCCTTCGCCCTCGTGGATCAGCCCGAGCAGGATGTGCTCGGTGCCGATGTAGTTGTGGTTGAGCATCCGGGCCTCTTCTTGGGCCAGGACGACGACGCGCCGCGCGCGGTCTGTGAACCGTTCGAACATCTGGGCAGCTCCTTCCGCGCCATTTCCCGCTGCCGACAACTGTAGTCCGGCTGATCGTGCGAACTCAGTTGCGCCCAGAGCGATGTCTGAGGACAGCACGCCGCCCGATGCGGTACGGACGACGTTACGGATCTAACGCCCAGGCGCCCCGGATGATGCCCGACCCATCTTCGCTGATGGCGAACGCGTCGGTCCGTCGCGGCCATCTGTCTTGATCAACACGGTTTCTGCAGGGCCCATCATCTTCATGGGCCGTGTTGATCACCGAAAGCCAACGGATCAGAGATGGCCCGGGTACGCCAGATCCGCGCCCAGGTGGACGATTCGGTTGCTCCCGTCGACGTGCACAACCCGAGGCACGTACGCCTTCGCTTCGGCGTCGGGCATCGTCGCATAGCTGATGACGATGACGAGGTCGCCGGCGGCGGCGAGGTGCGCTGCCGCTCCATTGATCCCGATCGTCCCGCTGCCCCGCTCGCCCTCGATGACGTAGGTCTCGAGCCGTGCGCCGTTGGTGACGTCCACGACGGCCACCTGCTCGCCGGGGAGCAGGTCCGCGGCGTCCATCAGATCGGCGTCGATCGTGATCGATCCGACGTAGTGCAGGTCGGCCTTCGTCACGGTCGCGCGATGGATCTTGCTCTTGAACATCGTGCGGTACATGCCGGTCATGGCTCCAGTCATGCCCAGGAGGGTAGATACGCTGCACACCACCCCGTCCCAGGTCGTGAGGAGAAGCACATGCCCGACATCGAGCTCGGTCGCGTCGCCGGAGGATCTGCGAACCTGCGCGCCTACGCCGCCGAGCCGATCGGTCAGGGCCCTTGGCCAGGCGTGGTGGCGATCCACGAGGTGTTCGGGCTGAACGACATGCTGCGGCGGCAGGCCAATCGCCTGGCGGGTGCCGGATTTCTGACCCTCGGCCCCGACCTGTTCAGCGACGGCGGCGCCCGGCGTTGCATCGTGAGCACGTTCCGCGCTCTGGCGAGCGGGTCGGGCAAGCCGATAGCCGATATAGAGGCCGCCCGCGAGCACTTGCTCGAGGACCCGAACTGCAACGGCAAGGTCGGCATCATCGGCTTCTGCATGGGCGGTGGTTTCGCGCTCGTGACCGCGAACAAGGGGTTCGACGCGTCGGCCCCGAATTACGGCATGCTTCCGCGCCACCCTAGTCAGGCCCTGGCGGGAGCGTGCCCGGTCGTGGCGAGCTACGGGGGAAAGGACGTCGCACTGCGCGGCGCGGCGAATAAACTCAAGAGCACGTTGAACGATCTCGGCGTACCGAACGACGTCAAGGAGTACCCGACTGCGGGGCACTCGTTTCTCAATGACGAGTACTTCGGCCCGGACGTCGCCCACTCGGTACAGCGAATTTTGCACGTCGGCCCGGACCCACTGGCCGCGCCGGACGCGTGGGCCCGTATCGAGTCGTTCTTCGGCACCCATCTGCGCTGATGCGGCACCGCTGGTGATTGCGAATTACACCGGCTGTGATCGATTGGATCACGACGGGCGCGGGTGACTTCTGGGCCTAGGCCTGCGCGTTGTACGCGTCGGTGACATGAGCAGGGATGCGACCCTTGGCGCCGACCTTGTAATCGTGGTTACGAGCCCATTCGCGAATGGCTTGAGTCTGCTCACGGTCGCCGCGAACGGCTCGCCCACGACGGGTCCCACTCACGCCCGCCGGTCGTCCGCTTCGGCCGGTTGCGCGCCGGGCGTTGGCGACGTACTTCGCCAACGAATCGCGCAGCGCAGCGGCGTTCTTCTCCGACAGGTCGATTTCATAGGTCGCGCCGTCCATACCGAAAATGACGGTTTCGCTCGCTTCGCCTTCGTCGAGATCATCGATCAGTTGGACGATGTGTTTCTGAGCCATGTGCGGCACCGATCTGTTCCATGGGGTATAGGTACGCCGGTAACAGTAGCGCAATCGCGGCGGGACCGTTATCGCAGCAGCGATCTACGACCCGATTCATAATCGTTTCAGCAGCGGGAAGAGGATTGTCTCGCGGATCCCCTTGCCCGTCAGGATCATGATGAGGCGGTCGACACCGAGCCCCATTCCGCCGGTGGGGGGCATCCCGTACTCCAGGGCGCGCAGGAAGTCCTCGTCCAGTTCCATGGCCTCCGGGTCGCCCTTCGCTGCGGCGCGCGCCTGCTCGACGAGGCGTCGCCGTTGCTCCACAGGGTCGACGAGTTCGGAATAGGCGGGGGCTATCTCGACACCGTCGATTACGAGATCCCAGGCTTCGGACAATCGCGGGTCTGCGCGGTGCGGGCGGGCGAGCGGGCGCACCGACACCGGATAATCCTTCACGAATGTCGGCTGCACAAGCGTGTGCTCCACGAGCTTTTCGTATAGCTCGAGCACTATTTCGCCTGCGCCCCATTCCGGCGCGAGGCCCACGTCGAGGCGCTCCGCGTGCCGCCGGAGTTCCGCGGAGCTCGTGTCGGTACCGACCGGCTCGCCGACGGCCGCGCTGACAGCGTCGTGAATGGTCACCGACCGCCATTCGCCGTGTAAGTCGATCTCGATTCCGTCCGCGTTCGTCGGACTGAGCACTCCGATCGCAGCCGCAGCGTCCAGGACGAGTGCGCGCGTCAATTCGGCCATGGTGTCATAGTCGCCGTAAGCCTCGTATGCCTCGAGCAAGGTGTACTCAGGCGAGTGACTCGAGTCGACACCCTCATTGCGGAAGACCTGGCCCATCTCGTATACCCGCTCGATACCGCCTACGATGCACCGCTTCAAGTAGAGTTCGGTGGCAATTCGCAACGACATCTGCTGATCGAATGCGTTCAGGTGCGTGTGGAACGGTCGGGCGGCGGCGCCGCCGTGCACGGCCTGCAGGATCGGCGTCTCGACCTCCACGTAGCGACGCGAATCGAGGGTCGCGCGAAGAGAGCGAAGCACGGCCGCCCGCGTCCGCACCATCTGACGAGCTTCGGGCCGCACCATCAGATCGACATAACGCTGCCGGACCCGGGTCTCGTCCGACAAAGGTTTGTGAGCGACCGGCAGCGGCCGCAATGCTTTTGCCGTGATCCGGAAATCGTCGGCCGTGATGGAAAGTTCCCCGCGTTTCGAGGAAACGACCTCGCCGTGGACGAACACGAGATCGCCGAGGTCGACATCGGTCTTCCACGCCGCCAGGGCATCGGCGCCGACGCGATCCAGGGAGACCATGACCTGCAGCTCAGCATCGCCCTCACGCAACATCGCGAAGCACAGCTTCCCGGTGTTGCGTACGAAGATCACCCGGCCGGTGACGCCCTCGACGCCGCCGGTCTGCTTACCAGGCGCAAGGTCGGGATGAGCGGCCCGCACCTCGGCGAGCGTGGCCGTCCGCTGCACCCCGACCGGGAAGGGGGCGCGCGCCGGATCGGTCATCAACCGGTCGTACTTCTCGCGGCGCACTCGCAACTGCTCCGGCAGGTCGTCGGCAGGGCCGTCGTTCTCGGTCACGTCGAAACCCTAGCGGCGTCGCACCGCCCGGATGCCCGCTGGCACGGGGCGTGCCCGCCGCGGACGCTTGACAGATGTCATGGCTGAATTGACGGATGTACATGGCCGAATTCGGTACCGGCCCACTGTTGGACGCACGCGGCATACGACAGAGTGCTTCTCATGACGACGCACACCGCCAGTCCACCGAGCCCGGGCGTCGCGCTGTCCGGGCTGCAGAAGACCTTCAAGTCGCCCGAGGGCCCCGTCCGGGCCGTCCGTGGCGTCGACATCTCGATCGAGCCGGGCGAGACCGTGGCCCTGCTCGGCCCCAACGGCGCGGGCAAGTCCACGACCATCGACATACTGCTCGGGCTCAGCGATGCCGACCGCGGCGAGGTCCGGGTGTTCGGCAAGACCCCCGAACAGGCGATCAAGCATGGCCAGATCGGCGCGATGCTGCAGACCGGTGGCCTGCTCTCGTTCGTGACGGTGCGCGAGCTGCTCGACATGGTCGGCTCGTTCTACCCGAATCCGCTGCCCGCAGAGGAGGTCATGGCGATCACCGGAATCGCCGAATTTGCCGGACGGCGCACCGAGAAGCTCTCCGGCGGCCAGACGCAGCGGGTCAGGGCGGCGCTGGCGCTCGTCAGCAATCCCGACCTGCTGGTGCTCGACGAGCCGACGGTGGCGATGGACGTCGAAGGGCGGCACACCTTCTGGGAGGCGGTGCGCAAGTTCGCCGGAGCCGGCAAGACGGTCCTGTTCGCCACCCACTACCTGGAAGAGGCCGACCAGTACGCCGACCGCATCATCCTGATGGCGCGCGGGAAGGTCGTCGCGGACGGCCCCGCCAACGAGATCAAAGCCGTCGCGGGTCAGCGCACGATCCGGTGCACGCTGCCCGGCGCCGACCTGCCGGCGCTGGCGAAACTGCCCGGCGTGACCGGCACGGACACCCGCGGGGACGCGGTGATCCTGTCCTGCCGGGACTCCGACGCGGCGATCCGGGCGCTCCTGCCGGCCTGTCCCGGCGCCCGCGACATCGAGATCAGCGGCGCAGGCCTCGAGGCGGCCTTCCTTGCCCTGACCGGTGACGAGGGCACCGACGGTAACCTCGCCCCGCGCGACGAACGTGACACCGCGAACCAGGAGGTCGCCCGATGAACGCCACCTACGTCCGGATGGAACTCATCCGGCTGTTTCGCAACCGGCAAAACTTCATCTTCTCCTTGATCTTCCCGCTCATCATGTTCTACGCGATCGCCAGCCCCAACCGCTCGACGATCATCACCGGGCACGTGACGGTAGCCAGGTTCTACCTGGCCGGCATGATCGCCTTCGGCACCCTGGCGGCCGTCTTCGCCGGCGGAGCCCGCATCGCCTTCGAACGCCAGGTCGGGTGGAACCGCCAGTTACGGCTCACCCCACTCTCGCCCAGGGCGTACATCCGAACGAAGATCCTTACCTCCTATCTGCTTGCCGTCGTCGCCATCGCGCTGATGACCATCGCTGCCCTCACCCTCGGGCTGCACCTGGACCCGAAGCTGTGGGCCAAGACCGTCGGGCTGGTCCTCGTCGCGCTCATCCCGTTCGCGGCGATCGGGATCATGATCGGCCACTTGGTGAAGGGCGACTCGATGGGCCCGATCATCGGTGGCGGCATCTCGTTGTTCTCGATCCTCGGCGGTGCGTACTTCCCGATCGGGCAGAATCCGGGCTTCATGCACGGCCTCGTCCGCCTGATCCCGTCGTTCTGGCTGGTGCAGGCCGGCAAGACCGGCATCGGCGGCCAGGCCTGGACCGCGGAGTCATGGATCGTCATCGCGGCGTGGACGGTGGCGGCGGGTGCCGGTGCCGCCTGGGCCTACCGGCGCGACACCCAGCGCACCTGACCGGCCTGGCTCGGAGTAGCGCCATGACCACCACAGCTGCGTCCGCGGGCGTCGATCCCCGCGTGGAGGATGTAACCAGGATGTGGGGCAGAGGGTGGCGCCGCTACTTCTTCCCCGGCTTCTGGCTGGTGTATCTGGGTCAGGTCGTCAACGGAGTGCAGAAGCATTCCGGCGGCGCCGCCGCGATAGCGGGATACCTGCTAGTGGCGGCCTTCGCGGCCGCCTATCTGGCCGCCCTCCCGATGGGGTGGAGCGGACGCCACAAGGCGTACTGGACGCTCTACGGGACCGGACTGGCGCTCGCGGGCGTCCTGTGCGCCTTCGCCCATCAGGACGCGCTCGTCACACTCGTCTACCTCGCGGTACTGACCGTCGCCTCGAAGTCCCGCCTGGCCCTCCCGGTCACGGTGCTGTACGCGGCCATCGCCACGTTCCTGCCCCGGGCGATCCGACCGTGGCACGCGAGCACCAACTGGGACGCCGGGCTGACCGTGCTGCTGGTGTCGATCGCCATGTTCGGCTTCTTCAAGATCATCCAGTCGAATATCGCGCTGACCGCCGCGCGCGCCGAGGTGGCCAGGCTGGCGGCCGAGAACGAGCGGTCCCGCATCGCGCGGGACCTGCACGACCTGCTCGGGCACTCGCTGACGACGATCACGGTGAAGGCCGGCCTGGCTCGGCGGCTGGCCGAGCGCGGCGAGGCGGACCGGGCTCGTACCGAGATCACCGAGGTCGAGCAGCTGTCCCGCCGCACGCTCGGGGACGTCCGGGCGGCGGTGTCGATGCATCACGAGGTCACCCTTGCCGGGGAGCTGGCCACCGCCCGTGAGGTGCTGCGAGCGGCGGGCATCATCAGCGAGCTGCCGGCCTCGGTCGCCGAGACCGACCCGACGCTCTCGGACGTGTTCGGCTGGGTCGTGCGCGAGGGAGTAACGAACGTGGTGCGCCATTCGCGCGCCGAGCATGTTCGGGTGACGCTCGGGCGCAGCATCGTAGAGATCGAGGACGACGGCAAGGGCGGTGGCGGGGCCCCGGGGAACGGGCTGCGGGGGTTGCGCGAGCGCGTCGAGGCCCGCGGTGGCACGTTGCTGGCGACCCGCGCCCTCACCGGGTTCCGGCTGCGGGCCGAAATCGTGGTGGCGCCGACGCCCTCCACCGCCGATGTCGTCGGGTCGAGCTCGTGATCAGGCTGCTGCTCGCCGATGACCAGAATCTGGTCCGAACCGCGTTGGCCACGTTGCTCGATCTCGAGGACGACTTCGCGGTCGTGGCCCAGGTGGCGCGCGGCGACGAGGTCGTCCACGCGGCGATGGAGCATCGCCCGGACGTCGCGCTGCTCGACATCGAGATGCCGGGCATGGACGGTCTCACCGCCGCGGCGGCGATCACGGACGAACTCCCGTCGTGCAAGCTGATCATCTTGACCGCGTTCGGACGGCCGGGCTACCTGCGCCGGGCCATGGAAGCCGGGGCCTCGGGCTTCGTGGTGAAGGACGCGCCGGCCGAGCAGCTGGCCGATGCCGTGCGACGGGTGGCCCGCGGCGAACGGGTCGTCGACCCGGCGCTTGCCGCGGCGACGCTCGCCGGCGGGCCGTCCCCACTCACGGGGCGTGAGCGCGTTGTGCTCGTCGCCGCGCGCAACGGCGCGACCGTGGCCGACGTCGCGACGAAGCTGTTCCTGTCCGAGGGGACGGTACGCAACTACCTGTCCGCCGCGATCCTCAAGACCGGCGTCCGCAACCGCGTCGAGGCGATCCGGGTCGCGGACGAGCGGGGTTGGCTCTAGGGGTGCTCTTGATCGAGCTGAGGGGCCACCACCGACGCGACGAGCTCGAGGTGATCGAGATCGGTGAGGTCGAGAACCTGCAGGTACATGCGGGTGGCGCCGATACCGGCGTAGGTGCCGATCTTCTCGATGACCTCGGCGGGCGAGCCGGCCAGACCGTTCTCCCGCAGTTCGTCGACGTCGCGGCCGATGGCATGGGCCCGGCGGGCGAGCTCGGCGTCGTCGCGCCCGACGCACAGCACCTGCGCCGCCGAGTAGCGAACGGATCGCCCGGTTTCGGTGACGGCCGCCCGCACCCGGTCGAAGACCTCGGCGGTGTCGTCGAGCGGCTGGAACGCCACGTTGAACTCGTCGGCGTACGTCGCGGCGAGCCGCGCCCCGCGCTTCCTGCCGGCGCCGCCGAGGATCAGCGGCGGCCGCGGCGACTGCGTCGGCTTGGGCAGCGCCGGCGAGCCGGTCAGCTGGTAGTGGGTGCCGTCGTAGGAGTAGGACGAGCCGGTCGGCGTCCGCAGCAGCCCGTCGATGATCTCGACCTGCTCGGCGAAGCGGTCGAAGCGCTCGCGAGCGCCGTGGAACGGGATCCCATACGCCGTGTGCTCGGACTCGTACCAGCCCGCGCCGAGCCCGAGCTCGACACGTCCGCCGCTCATCTGGTCTACCTGCGCCACCGCGATGGCGAACGGCCCTGGGAGCCGGAACGTCGTTGGGCTGACGAGCGTGCCCAACCTGATGGTGGCGGTTTCGCGCGCGAGCGCGGCGAGCGTCACCCAAGCGTCCGTCGAACCGGGACCGGGGTCGCCGCCGCCGATGCGCTGGTAGTGGTCCGAGCGGAAGAACGCCTCGAAGCCGAGGTCTTCCGCGGCCTTGGCCACTCGGAGCAGGTCGACGTAGGTCGCGCCCTGCTGGGGCTCGGTGAAGATACGAAGGTCCATGACTTCGAACGTAGCGGTGAAGCTGGAAGCGAATGGCGACAACGCATCAGCGAGGCAGTGCGTGGAACGCGCCGGCAATAGTTAAGTCCGGGGAGGCGGCAGAGCTCTTTCGTAGATCAGCCGGAGTCCTAGCAGCGTGAGCGAGGGCTCGTAACGGGTGACCGTGTCGCTGTGGTCGATGACGAGCGACGCGAGGCCGCCGGTGGCGATGACGTGGACGGAGGCCGGGTCGTCGGGCGCGACGGCGGCCGACAGCCGGCGCACCATGCCGTCGACCTGCCCGGCGAAGCCGTAGAGGATGCCTGACTGCAGCGACTCGACGGTGTTCTTGCCGATCGGGCTGCGCGGCGCTACGAGCTCGACCTTGCGCAACTGGGCAGCCCGGGCGGCAAGGGCGTCCAAGGAGATCTCGATGCCGGGGGCCAGCGCGCCGCCCAGGAAATCGCCTCGTGAACTGATGACGTCGAAGTTGGTGGACGTGCCAAAGTCCACGACGATGCAAGGGCCGCCGGTGAGGTGGTACGCGGCCGCCGTGTTGCAGATGCGGTCCGTGCCGACCTCCTTCGGGTTGTCGGTCAGGACGCTGACACCGGTCCGCACCCCCGGTTCGACGAGGACGGTCGGCACCCCCGCGTAGTAGCGCGACAGCATCGTGCGCAACTCTCGCAACACGGCCGGCACCGTCGAGCAGGCGGCGATCCCGGTGATCGGGGTGTCGGCGACGAGCCCGCGGAAGGCCAGCGCCAGCTCGTCGGCGGTGTTGCGTGCGTCGGACTTGATCCGCCACGAATCGCGCATCTCGGCGCCGTCGAACACGCCCATGACCGTGTTCGTGTTGCCGACGTCGATCGCGAGCAGCACGGTGTCTCCCTAGATGTCCGAGCTAGATGTCCGAGCTAGATGTCCATCCCGATGTCGAGCACGGGCGCGGAGTGCGTGAGTGCGCCGACTGCAAGGTAGTCGACGCCGGTTTCGGCGACCTCGCGGGCGTTGTCCAGCGACAGCCGGCCGGACGCCTCGAGTCTTGCGCGTCCGCGCGCAAACTGGACGACCTCGCGCATCAGAGCCGGGCTCATGTTGTCGAGCAGGACCAGGTCGGCACCCGCGTCGATCACCGCGCGCGCCTGCTCGACGGTGTCGACCTCGATCTCGAGCGGCAGGCCTGGGTAGGCGGCGCGCACCCGCTCGAACGCCGCCACCACACCGCCGGCCGCGACGACGTGGTTGTCCTTGATCAAGGCCGCGTCGGACAGCGACATCCGGTGGTTCATCCCGCCACCGCAGCGCACCGCGTACTTCTCGAGCACGCGCAGCCCGGGCATGGTCTTGCGGGTGTCGCGGATGTGCGCGCCGCTGCCCTCGATCGCGTCGACCCAGCGCCGCGTCAGCGAGGCCACGCCTGACAGGTGACAGATCAGGTTGAGCGCGGTGCGTTCGGCGGTCAACAGATCGCGCATCGGTCCCGCGACGGTGGCCAGCACGTCGCCCGGCTGCACCCGGGCGCCGTCGGCACTGCCGAATTCGACCCGCACCCGGCCCTGCCCGACGGTGTCGAAGACGTATGCCGCCACCGGCAGACCGGCCACCACACCGTCCTGGCGCGAAACGATCTCGGCCCGCGCCATCGACTCGGCGTCGACGGTCGAGAGCGTCGTCACGTCCCCGGCGATACCGAGATCCTCGTCGAGCGCACAGGTCACGACGTCGGCGACGACGCGTTCGGGCAACCCCGGCGCGATTTCACTCATTCTTGCTCCAAAGCGTGAAAGGTCGTGGTCAGGCCGGCGGCGTCGAGCACCGTCTCGAGATGCCCGCGCCAGGTCTCGTCGTCCCGATCGGGGAAGTCGTCGCGCCAGTGCGCACCGCGGGTCTCCCGCCGCATTCGCGCGGCCTGGACGAGAGCCGATGCGACGGTGAGCAGGTTCGTCGTCTCCCATGCCTCGGTGCCGGGTTCGCCGCCGTCGCGTTCGACGAGATCGGCGATGCCCTCGGCCGCGGCCTGCAGACCCTTCTCGTCGCGCAGGACGCCGACCCCGCGCGACATCAGCTGTTGCAGCTCGGTACGGGCCGTCTCGCTGAGCAGCGCGCCGGCGGCCGTCGGCACCCGGATCTTCGGTGGCGCAGCGGGTCCGCCGAGCCGCTCCATGATCGTCTCGGCGATGCGGTGGCCGAAGACCAAGCCTTCCAGCAGCGAGTTGGACGCGAGCCGGTTGGCACCGTGCACGCCGGTGCAGGCCGACTCGCCGCATACGAACAGGCCGGGCAGCGACGACTCGCCGGCGAGGTCGGTCCGCACGCCGCCACTCGCGTAGTGGCACGCGGGCACGACCGGGATCAGCTGCGTGACCGGGTCGATGCCACGCGCGAGCAGGGTGGCGCCGATCGTCGGAAACCGGACGCGCCACTTTTCCAGCCCGAAGTGCCGGGCGTCGAGCCAGACATGCTCGGCCCCGGTGTCGCGCATGCGCCGCAGGATCGCCTTCGCCACGACGTCGCGCGGCGCGAGGTCGGCGAGTTCGTGCTGGCCGACCATGAACCGGTTGCCCTCGTCGTCGACGAGGAACGCGCCCTCGCCGCGCACCGCCTCGCTGACCAGTGGCTGCTGTCCGCGCGAGTTGCGCCCGAGCCAGGTGACGGTGGGGTGGAACTGCACGAACTCGAGATCGCGCACGACCGCCCCCGCGCGCAGCGCCGCGGCGACACCGTCGCCCGTCGAGACACTCGGGTTGGTGGTGGACGCGTAGACCTGGCCGATGCCGCCGGTGGCCAGCACGACCGCGCGGGCGTGCACCGCACCGACCCCGTCGCGCCGGCCCTCGCCCATCACGTGCAGCGTCAGACCGGACACCGAGCCGTCGTCCGCCTTGATCAGATCGAGGACGAGCGCATGCTCGATCACCTGGACGTCCGAGGCGTCGAGCACCCGGGTGACGAGCGCCCGCTCGATCTCCTCACCCGTCGCGTCCCCGCCGGCGTGGGCGATGCGGTCGCGGTGATGCCCGCCCTCGCGGGTGAGCGACAGCGTGCCGTCGTGGGCGCGGTCGAAGCGCGCGCCCATCTGAGCCAGCTCGCGCACCGCGGCGGCGCCCTCGCGCACGAGAACGCGCACTGCGGCCTCGTCGCACACCCCGGCGCCCGCGGCGATCGTGTCGGTGAAGTGGTCCTCAGGCGAGTCGCCCGCGCCGAGCGCGGCCGCGATGCCACCTTGTGCCCAGCGGGTCGAGCCCGCCGCGAGGACGTCCTTGGTCACCAGCAGCACCCGCAGCGACGACTGCCGGCTCAGGTGCAGCGCCGTGGTGAGCCCGGCAATGCCCGACCCCACGACGACGACGTCGGTCGCGACGTCCCAGCCGGGTGCGGGCGCGGCGAGACGCAGCGGCAGATCTCGGTGATGATCTCGGGACAAACCAACCACCTCGTCAGGTTCGGCCGGGAGCCTCAAGGAGTCGCTCGCAACTTGGACGCCAGGGTTTTGATGGA
>JBPCOE010000126.1:0-69846 GCA_051000605.1 Jatrophihabitans sp. | reverse complement strand
GGGCAAGACCGGCGGCGGCGAGCTCAACTACGCCAGCGATGTCGATGTGATCTTCGTGGGCGGCCCGCTGGCCGCCCCCGGCCGCCCTGATGGCGAGAGCACCCCGGAAGAGACCGAGGCCGCCCTGCGCACCGCCACCCGGCTGGCCAGCAGCATGATCAAGATCTGCTCCCGAACCACGGCCGAGGGCATGATGTTCCCGGTCGACCCGAACCTGCGGCCCGAAGGCCGCAACGGCCCGCTGGTGCGCACGCTGGCCAGCCACCTGGCCTACTACGACCGCTGGGCCAAGACGTGGGAGTTCCAGGCGCTGCTCAAGGCGCGACCGGTCGCCGGCGATATGGCACTCGGGCGCGCGTACGACGAAGTCATCACCCCGATGGTGTGGACGGCCGCCGAGCGCCCCGACTTCGTGTCGGACGTGCGCGCCATGCGCCGTCGCGTGGTCGAGCACATCCCGGTCTCGATGGCCGGGCGGGACATCAAGCTCGGCCGGGGCGGCATCCGCGACGTCGAGTTCGCGGTGCAGTTGCTCCAACTCGTGCACGGCCGCGGCGACGAGACCCTCCGACTCGCCGAGACGCTGCCCGCGCTGGACGCGCTGCGCAACGGTGGGTACGTGGGCCGCGACGATGCCGTCAGCCTGATCGACGCCTACCGCTTCCTGCGCACGGTCGAGCACCGCTTGCAGCTGCGGCGGCTGCGGCGCACGCACATCCTGCCCGATGCCGCCGCCGATCTGGGCTGGCTGGCCAGGGCGATGGGATACCGGCCTGATCACCGCGGGACGGCCACGGCCGTCTTCGACGCCGAGTGGAAGCTGCACGTGCGCGAGGTCCGGCGCCTGCACGAGAAACTGTTCTACCGGCCGCTGCTCGAGTCGGTGGCGCGAGTGCCGGCCGACGGACTGCGATTGACCACGGCCGAGGCCGGTCGCCGGCTGTCCGCGCTCGGCTTCGACAACCCGGACGCGGCGCTGCGGCACATCGAATCCCTGACGTCCGGGCTGAGTCGCCGCGCGGCCCTGCAGCGCACGTTGCTGCCAGTGTTGCTCGCCGACTTCGCGGACGCTCCCGATCCGGACGCCGGCCTGCTCGCGTACCGCACGCTGTCCGACGAACTCGGCTCGACCTCGTGGTACCTGCGATTGCTGCGCGACGGGGACGCCGTCGCGTCCAATCTCGCCTACATCCTCGGTACCAGCCGCTACGTCGCACCGATGCTCGGCCGCGCCCCGGAGGCCCTGCGCATCCTCGGCTCGCCCGGGCAGCTGGCGCCGCGCAACCAGGCCGAAATCCTCGCCGCGATGAACGACACCGCGGGACGCCAGGACGACCCGGCCGCCGCGGTGCGGGCGGTGCGCTCGGTGCGTCGGCACGAGCTGTTGCGGACCGCGTTCGCCGACCTGCTCGAGCACCCGGACGTCGTCGACGTGTGCCGGGCCCTGAGCAGCACCCTCGAGGCGACCCTGGACGCCGCCTTGCGGATCGCGATCCGCAGCGTCGCCGAAACCCACACGCTCGAGGAGCTGCCGATCCCCTTCTCGGTAATCGCGATGGGCCGTCTCGGGGGCGCCGAGGTCAGCTACGGCTCGGACGCCGATGTCATGTTCGTGCACGAGAACGTCGGCGAGGACGAGGAACTGGCCGGCAACTGTGCCCGCGACGTTGCGGGCTCGCTGCGCTCGCTGTTGGGCGCGGCGTCCTCGACCGACCCGCCGCTGGTCGTCGACGCCGACCTGCGCCCGGAGGGTCGCAACGGTGCGCTGACCCGCTCGCTGGCGTCCTACGAGGCGTACTACGCGCGCTGGTCCTCGCCGTGGGAGGCGCAGGCGTTGCTGCGGGCGCGCCCGGTGGCCGGTGATGCCGCCCTCGGTGCCAGATTCGTCGAGATGATCGACTCCGTGCGCTACCCGAAGGGCGGCGTCGCCCCCGACGACCTTGTCGAGATCCGCCGGCTCAAGGGACGTATCGACAGCGAACGCCTGCCGCGCGGCGCCGATCCGACGACGCACACCAAGCTGGGCCGTGGCGGCCTGGCCGACATCGAGTGGACGGTCCAGCTGCTGCAACTCGATCACGGCCATGACATGGCGGGACTGCGGACGACACACACGCTCGCCGCCCTCGACGCGGCCACGGACGCCGGGCTGATCGGAGCCGGGCAGGCCGAGGTGCTGACCACGGCCTGGCGGTTGGCGACTCGGGTGCGTAACGCGATCGTGCTCGTCCGCGACAAGCCCGGTGACCAGCTGCCGCAGCAGGGGGCCGAGCTCGTCGCCATCGCCCGCGTGCTCGGGTATCCGCTCGGAGCCGATCCGGGCCAGCTCGTCGACGACTACCGTCGCGCCGGTCGGCGCGCCCGCCGGGTCGTCGAGGACGTGTTTTACGGCTGACGGTCTACGAGCCCTCAGCGCTCGCGTTGATCGAGGACCGGCTTGAGGTCCACCAGCGGAGTTGCGTTGACAGCCTCGAGGCCGCGCACCTGAACCTTGCCGTTCTCGATCGCGACGATCGAAACGCGGTGCAGTCCGATCGGGTTGGGCCGCGCCGGGGAACGAGTGCTGAATACGCCGCGCTCCGGGCTGGTCGGATCATCGCCGGGAATGGTGGCCAGTTCGTCGCGGCGGGCGCGGTCGAGCCAGGTCAAAACGATGACGTCAGCGCCGATCTCGAGGTCGCGGATGCCCTCGTGCACGTCAGGGTTGATCACAAGCCACGCGTCGGGCACGCTGTCCCCTCCTTGATTCGGAGCATCGGCGGTGTCGACCAGGGTGGAGTCGACCCATCCGATCGGCCGCACCTCGAACGCGCGCCGCGAAACGGAGTCATCGGGTGCGGCGAGACGGGCCTCGTCACGAGTCGGCTCGAACAATTCGACCGGGTTTCCGGCCGGATCGTCGACCAGAATCTGCTTGCCACCCACTCCGTCGACGATCTCGTTGCGGAAATGCGCGCCGGCCATTCGTAGCTCCTGCACGGTTCGCACGAGATCATCGACCTCGATCGAGAAGCGGTTCCAACCGCCGGGCGAGGGCAATGCACCGTCGGGCGTCGCCTGTCCGCCGCCCGGACCGCCGCCCGGCGCACTCAACACCAGGCGGAGGTCGTCCCGCACGAGCATCGCGAATGCGGGAGCAGGATGCATCTGCTCACGAAAACCGAGATGCGTGCAGTAGAAACCGATTGCGGCATCGACGTCGTCGACGATGTAGCGGACGCTCACAGTGGGCATCGTCTGTTCCTCTCGCTGCGTCACCCCCGCCCACCATGGCACCGCTCGATGCGGTAGTCCATGCGCGTCGGTGTAGCCGAGCCGATCGCTGCCCGACGGTGCTGAGAGCAGTCAACGCTGAACCTGTCCCACGAGATCGAGCAGGGCATCGGCGACGAGCTCGGGCCGGGTGACGACGGCCAGACGCTCGCTGGTCAGCTCGAGGACGAGCAGCCGGGGGCCATGTTGCCTCGCGTGCCGTCATGACGTCACGACGCCGGGACAGCTGCCGATCACCGCCGACACCGATACCGGCCGCGCTGAGCTGCCGACGAGCCACGACCCCCGAAATTATTGCTGACGGCCGAAGTCGGGGGCGTCGGTAGGCGCGGCGAACGCGCCGTGGCCGCTGAGCAGGTACTGGACCCCGAAGCCGACCAGCACGAGCAGTACCGCGCCGACTGCGTCGAGGATGAAGTGGTTCGCGGTGCCGATGATCACGGCGAATGTGCCGAGCGGGTAGGCGAGGCCCAGCGCCTTGACCCAGCGCCGCCGGGCACAGACGTAGATCGCGAACCCGCACCACAAGGCCCAGCCCAGGTGCAGGCTCGGCATCGCGGCGTACTGGTTCGAGTGGTGGGCGATGTCCGGATCGGCCAGCGATCCCCACGTGTGGAACCGCGCCACGGTGTCGACGTAGCTGTAACCGGGCAGCAGCCGCGGCGGGGCTGTGGGATAGAGGTAGAAACCGGCCAGAGCAATGAGCGTGACAGTCACCAGGACGGTGCGCACGCCGCGGTAGAGGTGCGGCCGTCGCACGAACAACCAGACCATGACCATGGGCGTGATCAGGAAGTGCAGCGTCGCGTAGTAGTAGTTCAGCACCTGCGCGAGCCATTCGTTGGCCGCGACGAAGTGGTTGAAGGACAGCTCCCAATTCAAGCGCAGATCGTCCTGCACGTGCTGGATCGAGCGAGCGTGCCGCATCGCGATCGACACCTGCGTCGGAATCGCATTACGGCCCAGGCCGTAGAGCCAGTAGCCGAACGCGATGATCGCGATCTCCTGCCACCACACCGGGCGACGCCAGCGCAGTAGCCGGTGGGGGAGCAGCCCGGGGAAGCGCCGGTAGCGCCTTGTTGCGACGGCGTCCCGGACCGTCTGCGTCGCTACCACCTGCCCAGTGTCCCATCACGCCGCCCTCGACCCAGCGACTGTCGGCCGAAACTCAGGGACGGCTTCCGCCAGGCGTGCTCGGACGTGGGCGCCTACTGTCGGCCGTATGAGCGATTCGCCGAGCACTGTCGACACGACCGGCCGACAGCGTCCGCGGCCGGCACCGCGCCCCCGTCCAGTTCCCGGCGCGAACGGCGCCGAGCCGCCGCCGAGGCATCCGTTGGACCGCCGCGCGGGAGAGGCCGTCGTCGTCACCGTGCCGGAGAACCCTAGCCTGCGGCAGCGGTTCAACGGCTGGCTCTACGCCGCGGTCACGACGAACCCACCACGCGGGCACGTCGACGGAGTCACCAAGTTCATCGTTCTGACCCGTGCCGCCGTTCTGCCCATGACAATCGTCGCCGGGCTGCTCGCCGGATTGCTGGCCGTGCACGAGCGCGGCTTCTCGACCGGGTACTTCCTGCTGGCTCTGCTCGGGATCGTCCTGGCCCATATAGCCAACAACCTGATGAACGACCTATTCGACACCGAGGTCGGACAGGACACCGCGTCCTATCCCCGTGCCCAGTACGCGCCGCACCCGATCCTGTCGGGGCTGACCACTCGCCGCCAGCTCGCCCTGCTGGCTCTTGCCGTGAACGTCGTCGACCTCGCGATCATGCTCGTGCTGGTGATCGGTCGCGGGCCGTGGGTGCTCGCCTTCGGCGTGGGCGGGTTCCTGCTCAGCGCGGCTTACACCGCGCCCCCGCTTCGGCTGAAGAAGCGTGGACTCGGCGAGCTCGACGTCCTTCTCACCTGGGGTCCCTTGATGGTGGCCGGCACCTACTACTCGGCCACCGGACACCTGCCCTGGCAGGTATGGGTGGCCAGCCTGCCGTACGCGTTGCTGTGCACTGCCGTGCTGATGGGCAAGCACACCGACAAGATCCCGTTCGACGCGCCGCTCGGGATCAAGACCGTGCCGGTGCTGCTCGGGCGCGAGCGCTCGCTGGTCGTCACCCGGGCCCTCATCGTCGGCTACTACGTGCTGCTCGTGGCGTGCGTGGTGGCGCAGACGCTGCCGTGGCCGGTGCTGCTCGGCTTCATCTCGCTGCCGACCGTCGCGACGGTGTGGACGCCGCTGTCCAATCCGCCGCCGGCGTCCAAGCCGCGGGGTTTCCCCGTCTGGCCGCTCTGGTACGCCGCCTGGTGCTTCCTGCACACCCGCAACGCCGGCGCGTTCCTGGTGCTCGGCATCGCCGTCGCCGCGATCTTTGACATCACGGCCTTCTGAGCCACCCGCTCGCGCCCGAGCACTCTCGCGTTCGGCGACCCGCGCGCACTGCTCGGCTGGTGAAAATAGGTCGGCAGTGGTGGCAGGCTGCTTTTCATGAGTGCATACGATCCGAAACCGGATCTTCAGCGGTACCTGCGGCTCGCCCGCGACGCAATGGTGTGGAAGAGCGCGGGGCTGTCCGAATACGACAAGCGCCGGCCGCTGACGCCGACCGGCACGAACCTGCTCGGTATGATCAAGCACGTCGCGAGCGTCGAGGCGGGGTACTTCGGCGCGACGTTCGGCCGCCCTTTCGGCGAGCCGATGCCGTGGTTCGACGACGACGCGGAGACGGACGCCGACCTGTGGGCGACGCCGGACGAGACGAGCGACGACATCATCGCCTTCTACCGGCGGGCCTCGGCGCACGCCGACGCCACCATCGAAGCGCTGCCCCTCGACGCCGTCGGCACCGTGCCGTGGTGGCCCGCCGACCGCGCCGAGGTCACCCTGCACCGCACCTTGATCCACATGATCGCCGAGACGAACCGGCACGCCGGGCAGGCCGACATCGTCCGCGAGCTGCTCGACGGCAGCATCGGGGTGCGTTTTGAGAACACGAACCTTCCCGACGTGGACCCACAGTGGTGGCGCGACTACCACGCCCGCGTCGAGCAGGCCGCCGTCGAAGCCGCCAACCGCTGAGCGCCGTTGCCGGCCAGCGGTACGTCGTTCGTTCGCGTCAGGGCGCCCTCTGCAGAAACCTGGCCGCAATAGGCACTGCCGTCGTGCCGGTTGTGGCGCCGTCGTAGACGAAGACGGCGAAGGCGACGTCACCGTGAACGCCGGCGAACCAGGAGTGCGTCCGAGGCGGCTGCGCCGTGCCGTACTCAGCCGTGCCCGTCTTGCCCTCGACGCCGCCGACGGACGCCAGGTCGTGCGCGGTGCCGCCCGGCAGGTCGACGGTGGCCTTCATGAGCGCGGTCATCTTGGTGACGATCGTCGCCGGCACCGTGGTGGGTGCCGGCTGGGTCGCCGTGGTGATGATGCTCGGTGCGTTGACCTTGCCGCTGGTGACGGCACCGGCCATCAGCGCGAGCAGCAGCGGTGAGGCGAGAACGCGTCCCTGGCCGATGACGTCGGCGGCACGTTCGGTCTGCGTGGCCGGGGCGGGGACGGTGCCGCTGAACGCGTTCACGGGCAGCGTCCACTTCCGGCCGAGGCCCAGGAGTCGGGCGGCGTCGCCCACCGATCCGTCCGGCAGCTTCAGCGCCTCGTTGATCGCGCTCGTGTTGCAGGAATAGCCGAAGGCAGCGTTGATCGGGATGGGTGGATGCACGAACTTGTTCTCGTTTTCAAAACGCCGTCCGTCGACCGTGGTGGTGCTGGGGCACGCGACGACTGTCTGCGGGGTCAGCGACGGCACAGCGGTGAAGGCCGCGGCCCAGGTGGCGATCTTGAAGGTCGATCCGGGCGGGAACGCACCGGCCAGGCCGTAGTCATAGGTGACGGCGTCGGTGTTGGCGTCGGCCAGGATGCGTCCGGACGAGCGTTGGACGGCGACGATCGACGCGGGTTTGGCCACGCCGGCCAGCGCCCCCTCCGCCGCCGTCTGTACCGAGCGGTCGAGCGTCAGGTGCACCGGTGTGCCGGGCTTGGCGGTCGAGAGCGCAGCGAGTACGCGGGTCGGCCCCGCCGCGGTCTGCGGTTGCGCGACGACGGATACGCCGGCGGTACCGGCCAGGGTCGCCTCCAGTGCTTGTTCCAGGCCGCCGACGCCGGTCTGCTCGTCGGCGGTGATGCGCCCGCCGGACTTGTCGATGATCTCCTTCGTCGGCTGGCTCACCTTTCCCAGCAGTGGTTGCCCGAAGTGCGCGGTGGGGCCGAGCAGCGCGGTGTCGGTCTGGAAGACCGTCCCTGCCAGGTTGTAGATCTTGTCCTTGATCTGCTGGTAGGCGGGCCGGCGCAGGGTGATCACCGGGACGAAGTCGGTCGGCTGCGCCTTGCCGACCGCGGCGATGATCTGCTGCCGGGTCGAGGCGAGCTGAGGGATCGCGGCCAGGGTCGACGCGAGCTTCGGCAGATCGGCGACCAGCTTCTTCTCGATCCCGACGCGGACGACGGGGGTCAAGGCTGCGAGCGGCTTGCCGGCGCTGTCGAGCAGCGCGGCACGCGCCGGCTGGTCGTGCCGCACGGCCAGATCCGTGCCGGCGGTCAGCGCGGGGTGCAGGTCGTTCGGCTGCCAATGCACCAGCCACTTCGTGCCCTGCTTACGCAGTGGAAACGACCCGTCGTATTTCCATGACTTCTTGTCGATCTTCCAATTCGCATGGAACTTTGCGGTCGCCTTCGCGCCGGCAGACTTGACGCCGAACACCTGAAACGTTCCGCGAGTGCCCGTGCCGAGGCCGTCGAGGCTGGCAGCGAGTGCCGTGCGCGCAACGGTCGGCGCATCGGTGAGGGCAGCCGCCGTCGCCGCGTTGTGCGATCCGAGCGCCGCCGCGAACCTGTCCGCGGTCGACTGCTGCGGGGACGGACTGCCCGTACAGGCGCTCAGGTCGGCGAGGACGAGCAACGCGACAAGCGGTGCGACGAGTGATCGGGCACGCACGGGTCCTCCAAGTGGTCGGCGCACGACGATCAGTGCTGTGGGAGCGTCGCGGTGACGAGACGGGCGATGAGCGCATACCCGTTCGTGCGCGGATGGATATCGCCCAACTGGCAGTAGTAGGTCAGCTGGCAGACCTTCGCGACGGGTACCGGAAGCGTGCCGTAGGGCGGCAATGTCGTCGTCGCGCTCAGCGAGCCGTACGCCCCAGTGGCGGCGGTGACGTCAACAAACGTCGCGCCGACGGCTTCGTAGGAGGCCTTGAGCGCAGGATTGATGTAGGACTGGAAGGCGAGCACGGACAGGTTGGCCAGGGTTCGTTTGGACGGGTCCTTCGACAGCGCATCGCCGAGGAAGACGTCCGGGTAGGTGATCCCGACGATTCGGGTCTCCGGGCCGGCTGCGGCGCGCAGTCCGGTCAGTAACGGCGCCAGGTTGGTCTTGAGCTTTCCGATTGCCGTGGACAGGCATTCGGTGATGTTGGCGCCGGCGTCCTTGCACGACGTGACGTCGTTGCCGCCGATCGAGATCGTGATCAGCCCGACCTTGCCGTGATGCTTGCGCAGGAAGTCCTGCGCCGCCGCCGCCTGCGTCGCGGTGCCGTAGGACGGCGCGCCGGGGCCGAGGAGCTTCGGCTCGCAACCGGCGCTCTTGATGATCGATGTCGTCGTCGCTCCGCTGCAGGCGAAGTTGACCAGCGAGAAGTTGTCGCCCTTGGCCTTCGCATCCCTGACCACCTGGTAAGCGAAGCCGTTGCGGGTGGTGCCGCCGTGCCCGCGCGAGGTGGGCTGGTAACCGGCGGCGTACGAGTCACCGATCGAGACGTACAGCTGGTCGGCGGGTGCGATCCGCGACGGCGCAGGATGTGTGGGAGAACTGGAGGCCGAAGTCGAGCGCGATATCGGTGCTCTCGACGGCACCTTCTTGGGTGACGACGACGACCCGCATCCGGTCAGGAGAACGACGGCACAGGCAGCGACGGACATGGCGGCGCGACGTCTGGTGACCACCGCTTCACCCTAAGCGCTACTCGGGATTCGGTTCGACTCCCATCACGAGCGCGGCATGGCCGGCGGGTCTAGACGTTCATGTGATGATCTACGCGCACGCTGCCCGAAAGGAGACCAGCATGGCCGCTATTCACTCGACGGACCGCCCGCGAGTCCTCGTGATCATGGGCGTGTCGGGATCGGGGAAGTCGACGGTAGCGGGGCTACTGGCAGGTCGGCTCGGTTGGGACCTGGCCGAGGGTGACGACATGCACCCACCGGCCAACATCGCGAAGATGGCGGGCGGCCATGCGCTCGACGACGAGGACCGCGCACCCTGGCTGGCCAAGATCGCCGAGTGGATACGGGAACACACGCAGGCGAGGCGCCCGGGCATCATCACCTGCTCCGCGCTCAAGCACAGCTACCGCGACGTCCTGCGCGGCGACGGCGTGGTCTTCGTCTACCTCGTCGGCACGCACGACCAGATCGCGGCCAGGATGGTGGCGCGCCACGGGCACTTCATGTCCGCGAGCATGCTGGACTCCCAGGTCGCCACCCTCGAGCCACCCACCGCGGACGAGGATGCCGTCAGGATCGACGTCACCGGCTCACCGCACGCGGAGGTCGAACAAATCATCAACCGACTGGATCTCGCGAGCGCAACCGCGTCGCCTCGGCCCCAGGAGTAACCGGTGCACACTCAGCAGGCCCTCGCGGCCGCCCAGTCGTGGAACGCGCACGACACCCGCCTGATGGTCGCCGCCGTGGTCGGCATCGCCATCATCGTCCTGCTCATCGTCTGGGCGAAGGTGCATCCGTTTCTGTCCCTGATCCTCGGCTCGGCCTTCGTCGGCCTGGCTTCCGGAGTCGGTCTGAGCGACGTCATCAAGAATTTCGAGAGCGGCGTGGGCAGCACCCTGATGGAGGTCGGCCTGCTCATCGCACTCGGCGCGATGCTCGGGAAGCTGCTTGCCGACTCGGGGGGTGCTGATCGCGTCATCGACACCCTGCTGGCCGAGGCATCGAAGAGGTGGCTGCCCTGGGCGATGGCGGTGGTCGCTCTGATCATCGGTTTGCCGATGTTCTTCGAGATCGGGCTGGTGCTGTTGCTGCCGATCATCGTGCTCGTCGCGCAACGCTCCGGGCTGCGTCTCATGCGGATCGCAATCCCGGCCCTGGCCGGGCTTTCGGCGTTGCACGGGCTGATCCCGCCACACCCCGGGCCCCTGCTCGCGATCAACGCCGTAGGCGCCAATCTCGGTACGACGCTGGCACTCGGCATCGTGGTCGCCGTCCCCACCGTCGTCATCTGTGGCCCGCTGTTCTCGATCCTGGCTGCGAAATGGGTCCCGGTGGACGCCCCGGCCTTGGCCGGCGGCGTCGACACCACCAAGGCTTCCTCCCGGCACCCGGACGTCAAGCGCCCGCCTTCCTTCCTCGTGACGTTGCTGACGGTCCTGTTCCCGGTCGTGCTCATGCTCGGCAAAGCCCTCGCCGACATCATCTGGACCGACGCCAAGCACCCTCCGCTGGCCCGTTCGGTGCTGGACTTCATCGGTGAGCCGCTCGTCGCGTTCGTCCTCGCCGTCCTGCTCGCCATGGTGACCTTCGGCTACGCGGTTGGCTTCACCGGTTCGAGCATTTCTGACAGGATCGGCGCCAGCGTCGGACCCATTGCCGCTGTGCTGCTCATCGTCGCCGCGGGCGGCGGTTTCAAGCAGACCCTGATCGGCGCCGGGGTCGGTGACTCCGTCGCCAAGATCGCCAACGGCGCGCACCTGTCCGTGCTCGTCCTTGGCTACCTCGTCGCCGTCGCGCTGCGTCTGGCGACCGGGTCAGCCACGGTCGCCACCATCACCGCGGCTGGGATCGTCGCACCGCTTGCCGGCAGCCTCAGCTCGACCCATACCGCGTTGCTGGCGCTCGCGGTCGGTGCGGGCTCGCTGTTCCTGTCCCACGTCAACGATGCCGGCTTCTGGCTGGTCAAAGAATTGTTCGGTCTAACGGTGGGTCAGACGTTCAAGAGTTGGTCGACCATGGAAACGCTGGTCTCGTTGACTGGATTCGGTTTCGTCATGCTGCTCTCGGTGGTCGTCTGAACGAAGAGTCCTCGTAGTAGGCCAGATCGAGCACCCACGACCAGAATATTGCGAACTGCTTGCAATAAACCGTGTGCCGGGTTAGCGTTCCCGGTCAATGCGCATCGCGCGGGGACCATCGAGAGGACGTGCACATGACACCGAGCACCGCGATCCGCGCCGGTGAGGCATGAGTACCGCGACGGCCACTGCGTCGGGCTCCCGCTTCGCGCAATTCCGGGCCACGCTGAACGCCCGGGACCGGCGTTCGCTGGCCGGCATGATCGGTTTCATCGTGCTGCTGCACGTGATCGGTTTCGGGGTGATGTTCGGGTTCATTCTTCCGCACCACTACCACCTCGGTGGGGATCATCCGGTGTTCAACGTCGGCGTCGGCGTGCTGGCCTACACCTTCGGGCTACGGCACGCTTTCGACGCCGATCACATCGCCGCAGTGGACAACACCACCCGTAAGCTATTGGCCGACAACAGCGAAACCGGTAATACCCGTAAGCCGCTGTCGGTGGGCTTCTGGTTCTCCCTGGGCCATTCCACGATCGTGTTCGCGTTGGCGTTCCTGCTCTCGGTCGGCGTGAAGGCCCTGGCCGGTCAGGTCGAGAACAACAGCTCCAGCCTGCACTCGGTCACCGGCATCATCGGTTCCTCGGTGTCCGGGGCGTTCCTGTGGATCATCGGCATCCTCAACCTCATCGTGCTGATCGGGATCGTCAAGGTGTTCCGCAAAATGCGCCAAGGTCACTTCGACGAGGCCGAACTGGAAGACCAGCTCAACAGGCGTGGGTTCATGAACCGCTTCCTCGGCGGCCTCACCAAGTCGGTCACCAAGCCGTGGCACATCTACCCGATCGGCGTGCTGTTCGGGCTCGGCTTCGACACCGCCACCGAGGTCGGCCTGCTCGTCCTGGCCGGGGGAGCCGCCGCGTTCAACCTGCCCTTCTACGTGATCCTGGTGCTGCCGATCCTGTTCGCCGCCGGCATGTGCCTGATGGACACGACCGACGGAGTGTTCATGAACGCCGCCTACGGCTGGGCGTTCATGAAGCCGGTCCGCAAGGTCTTCTACAACATCACCATCACCGCGGTGTCCGTCGCCGTCGCGCTCATCATCGGCACCATCGAGCTCATCGGCGTGCTCGCCGACCAGGCCAACATCACCTCCGGACCGATCTCGGCCATAGCGTCCATCCCGCTGGACTACGCCGGCTACGGCATCGTCGCCCTGTTCGTCGTGTCCTGGATCTCCGCCATCTCGATCTGGCACTACGGCCGCATCGAGGACCGATGGTCAGCGAACTTGGCCGCGCCCCGCCCGGCGTCGCGTCCCGAGCAGGATCTCGCCGACATCGAGTGAGGGCGTTCGGGAGAGAGAGCCCGCACCGGGTTTCCGGTGCGGGCTCTGTTGGTGAGACGTGGCGAACGCCCGGTCAGGCCGGTGCGTGATGCTCCGAGCCGTGCACGTGCGAATGCGGGTGTTGGTGGTCGAGGTGGTCCGGGTCCTCGGGGTGCGTGTGCTCGTGCTCGTGGTGCTCGGCGTTGTCTGGGACGTTGTGATGCCCCTCGCCGTGCGGGTGGGCGTGCGGGTGCTGATGGCCCGTGTGCTCCGGGTCGTCGGGGTGGCCGTGCTCATGGACGGCGTGCTTGGTGGTCGGTTCGGACATCGAATCTCCTTGTGTTGTCGGCGTGTCAGATGCAGTCCGATCAGTGCCTGCAGAACTGCGTATGTCAATATACACGTATGCGCGTAGGTAACGAGGAGCCGCCGAGCGAGCAGGTGGACCTGGCGGTGGAGGTGTTTCGGATGTTGGCCGACCCGACCCGCGTTCGACTGCTGGGCGCGCTCAGTACGTCCCCTGCCAGCAGCGAGCTTTCGGTCAACGAGCTGGCCGAGGCCGTGGGCAAGCGGCCGAGCACCGTGTCTCAGCACCTGGCCAAACTGCGAATGGCCCGGCTGGTGACTACTCGGCGCAGCGGCGTCCAGGTGCTTTACCGCGTCATGAACGAGCACGTCAGTCAACTGGTCGCCGACGCGCTGCGGCACGCCGAACACGTAGGTCCGGGCGTCCCGGCGCACCACCGTGACGAAATCTCGTCACCTTCTCCGCGAGTCTGACGCACCTGCGTGGCGCAACGCGAATGCTGGCACCAGGTGGCCGCTGCCATCGGCGTCCGGTGGTAATCAGCTTGGATAGGCTCCGGCGGTATGGAGGTCCGCTTCGAACCCGTCGCCCCGGAAGGCGCCGGTGATCCTGATCTGCGTGCGCAGCTGTTGAGGTTGTGGGTGGCCGTGACCGATGCCGGCGGCTCGGTGGGATTCACCGCCCCGGCGCCGGTCGACGAGATCCGAGCCGTTCTCGATGCCGCGCTCGCCCGAGTCGCTGATTGCCGAGACAGCCTCGGTGTCCTGCGACGAGGCGGCGACGTGGTCGGTATGGGCGTGCTCGTCGACCGCGGGTCGCACCTGTGCCAGCACTGGCGAACGGTCCTGCGGGTGATGGTCGATCCCGCCCTGCAGGGCAGCGGCGCTGGCACCGTGCTGATGCACGGCCTGCATGAACTCGGCCGCGACCTCGGCCTGGATCACCTCCAGCTCACGGTCCGCGACGGCCAGCACCTCGAACGGTTCTATGAGCGGTTCGGATACACGGTCGTCGGTCATCACCCCGGCGCTGTTCGCGTGCAGCCCGGTGACGACCGTGACGAGATCATGATGGTCGCACCGCTGCACTGAGGCTGCACCGCGGACGCGCAGCGTCGAGCATGGACGGTCGGGGATTATCCGAGCATCGCGCCAACTGCTGCCGATCAGCGCGGACGGGTCCTCGACGCGTTGGCGTTTCGGCGCGGCTGAGTTCCCGTGCTGGCCGTCATCCAGGAGATGCTCGCGCCGTTCCGGGCTACCGACGTGACGGTTATCGTCAGAACATCGAACTGGCCAACGCCACCCAGTGTCAGGGGACGTGGGCCGCCGCCTGACACTGGGTGGCGCCGTGACAGCTGCTCAGGGCGGCGAGCTCTTTCGGGAACGCCGGTGGAACTCCTTTGCTTGCGATGTTGGCGAGCTCGTAGGGGTCCTGGGCGGTGTTGTAGTACTCCTGCTCGCCGGTGCTGGTGTATTTCACGTACAGGGCGGTGGCGGTGCGAATCGCCTCGTAGGACGGCGGATTGGCTTTCTTCGCGCCCTGTCTGTCGGGATCGCCCGCGGAGTTGTCCGGCCCGTGATGCTCGACCAGGATGGCGTTCTGCCAGTTCGAGGGCTGCTGGCCGTGCCAGAGCCCCGCCATGCTGACGCCGTCGATGTGCGAGTTGGCCGTGGCGCCGGTGAGCGAGTCGAACGTCGGCGCGATGTCGATGTTCGTGGCGAGCTGGCTGTCCGTCTTGCCGGCCGGCACGTGAGGGCCGGCGACGATCAGCGGCACGTGCACGTCGGTTTCGTACGCGGTCTGCTTTCCGGGGTAGAGCCGATAGTCACCCATGTGGTAGCCGTTGTCCGAGCTGAACACGAAGTACGTGTTCGAGAGCTGGTGCGTGGCCTGCAGGCGCGCTTCGAGGTGTCCGATCATGTCGTCCACGGCGAGGTCGGCCTCGACCCGCTTCTGATAGATCGTGTTGATCTGGGTCTGTTCGGTGGCCGGCAGTGGCGGGCGGCTTTTGAGCCAGGTCGGTGCGTTCGTCGGCAGCTTGTCGTACGCGGCGGTGCGCGGGTAGGTCAGGTTCGGAAACTTGTCCAGGTACCGCTTGGGTGGGGTGTACGGCGCGTGCGGCGCGAAGGTCGCCACCTCGAGCATGAACGGCTTGTGCGCTGAGGCCGACGAGTCGATGAACTGGCCACCCTTGCCGGACAGCACGTCGACCAGGTAGTCCTTCGAGGTGTTGCCGTATTTCTGTTGCTTGCCGTTCTCGTTGAGCGTGTAGTTGTATTCGGGGTAGCCGTTGCCGGCGACGTCCCACTCGTTCCAGCCGGGCGCGGGCTTGTCGCTTGGTTGGTAGCCGTTGAGGTACTTGCCCATGAAGCCGGTGCGGTAGCCGGCCTGCTGCAGTGCGGGCGCGAACGCCTTCTGCGGGTCGCCGTTCTTGTTGTACGCCTCGTAGCCGCCGTCGCTGCCCTTGTTGGTGAACACGCCGTCGTCGTGGGGGTACTCCCCGGTGAAGATCGCCGAACGCGACGGACAGCACAGCGAGTCGACGACGTAGTACTTCGACATTGTCTGGCCCTGTTTCTGCAACGCCTGGACATGGGGCATGTGGCTCACCAGGTTCCAGGACAGGTCGTCGGTGAGCACGAAGACGATGTTGGGCTTCTTCGGGTTTGTCGTATACGTGGACGTGGATTTGCTGCTCGATGCCGAACACGCCGAGACGACGAGCGCGGCGGTGGCCAGGGCGGCGATCGAGAGCGTCAGGCGAGCGGTTCTCATGGTGATCACCTTCCCCGCGGTGCGGTCATCGCCCGGTTCGGGAAATATCAGAATTGTGTACGAGCGTGCTTGATCGCGGCGACGGGGGTAGGGCTGGGAGCGATCGCCGCCGCCGTCGTGAGGCAACAACTCGTCGCCGGGACGCGCGGCGAGCATCACGGTCACGTTCCTGGTACCCGGCCTGACCCAGTAGCGAGCGTCGATGTCCCGATCGATGGCAAGCAGGCCATGAGTAGTGGTGAGCGACATCATCGCCGGGGACCAGTCGCCGCCGGGGTGAACGGAATTGGGGCGGGGGTGAATGCGCTGGCGCGCACGATCGCGTTCTGCGCATCGACGATCTGTCGGGCATGGGTGTAGGTGACATCCTGGCCAGTCCCAGTGGGTGGGAGTGGCTGTGGTTGGCCAGGGATGGCCCTGGGACACCGCCCGCGCGCGAGGTCCGGGTGGTGGGCGGTGGCCTGGCGCCCGATGATGCCGAACGTGGCCAGCGTGCCGAACTTGGCCAGCAGCCGCAGGATCTTCGGTGTCCAGATCGGGTCGGCCGTCGTCGATCGTCGACATCACCGCGTTGTCGGGGGAACGCGCAAGCGCCAGGGCTGTGCGCAAGGCGTAGCCGCCGACGGGTCGGCGAACCGCTGCGCGGGGAACTCAGCGGAATCTGGGCTGCCCGACGAGGCACCTATCGCGTGCCCTACCGACTGAACGAAGGACAGCGCGAAGTAATCGTCGTCCGCGTAGATCATCGACGCGACGCCTATCGGCCGCGCTGAAAATGACGAACCGTCACGTGCGCGCTCAACGCGGCATGTGCGGATGTTCGGCGCGGGAACGGCCGTTCGCGAGAGTTGCAGCGAGTTGGGCATGCACGTGCCGATACCGAACCGACAGCTCCGTCAATCGCCGCGGCGAGGCGGGGCCACGCCGAGCGGCGCTGTCGGCAGGCTGTCAGCAGGGCGTGCCCCGACTCAGAACGCGTGCGCTATGAGCTCCCCGAACAGGGCGTGCTCGTCGACCTCCAGCCCGCGGGCGCCGAACCAGGCGCAGACATTGGCGCAGTCACGCTGCAGGAAGTCCATGCCGTTGAGGTTGCCGACGAGGTCCACGATCTGGGGCAGGTCGATGATCACCAGCCGGTCGCCCTGCGCAAGGATGTTGTACGCCGACAGATCGCCGTGCACGACGCCGCTCTGCACCATCGTCGCGAGCGCGTCGGTGAGCTGGTCGAAGTAGGACTGCAGTAGCTCGGGCGACGGCCGGGTCTGCGCGAGCCGGGGAGCCGTCTGCGGCGCGCCGTCCTCGTGGACGACGGAGATCCACTCCATGAGGATCTCCGTCTTGTCGATCTGCACCGGGTAGGGGACCGGCAGCCCGAGCTGCCAGAGCCGCACCAGTGCGGCCCACTCCGAGACGGCCCACTCGCCGGCGGCGACCAGTCGCCCGAAGGTGCTCTTGCGCTTGAGCGCGCGCTCGTCGCGGGAGCGCTGCAGCGAGCGACCCTCGGTGTAGGACGCGGCGCGGTGGAAGGTGCGGTGCTCGGGCGAGCGGTAGCGTTTGGCGGCCATGACCACCCCGCTGTCCGGGTCGTGGGGGTCGGCGCGCTCCACGAGGTGGACGTCGGCCTCCTTGCCGGTCTTGAGGATGCCGAGCTCGGTGTCGATGGCGCCCTGCGAGGTCACCACCCAGTCCGGACGCGGCTCGGGGCCGCGGCACAGCGGCTCGACGCTGAGCCAGGTCGACCAGCGCTGGCCGTCCTCAAGGTCGTTGTACGACCGGAAGTCGAAGACGAAGCGGTCGTCGACGTCGCCTACGCCCTTCGGAGTCGGGACGTGCCGGTAGGTGTCGGGGATGACGTCGTCGGGGACCGTGGGTTCAGCTGGGTGCGGGTCGTGCCTGGAATCGTGAGACATCGCTGGGGGTGCTCCATGGGGTTGGAGAGGAACGGTCTGCGGGCAGGCCGAGGACAGTCGTGGTCACGGTCGTGCCTCCTCTCGTGGAGCACCGGCAGTTCCGGCGTCGGACCCATTTTGAGAGACCGACGCGGAGACGGCAACCGGTTAATCCGGGCCGACGGCTCAAGCGGCAGGCAGGTCGAGCTTGGCCAGGGCGACATCGGGGGCCGGCCGCTTCATTGCGTCGGACCCGGTCGGGTTGCTCAGACTGGTCAAGCTCGTCGGGATCAGAGGTTCGTCCTGGCGAGCAACGGACAACGAGATCGATGCCGTTCTCGCGCGCTTCGACGTGCACCGCCGATTGATCGACAACTCGGCGGTATGGCCCACGGGGGCGCGCTCCACAGACATCTGTGGCCGGACAAGGACGAGGCCACTCGAGCGACAGTCGCGGCTGCAATCCGGACGCGATCCGCACCTCCTGCGGAATCCCTGCGGAATCCGGGCTAGTGTGCGGACCGCGGAAAGCACAGAGGCCCCGGGGCCTCCAGTGCTGATCAGGGCTAGATGTTGTAGTACAGGTCGAACTCGTACGGGTGCGGGCGCAGCCGGACCGGGTCGACCTCGTGGATGCGCTTGTACCCGATCCAGGCGTTGATGAGGTCCTCGGAGAAGACACCACCCTCGGTGAGGTATTCGTGGTCGGCCTCGAGCGAGTCGAGCACGGCCGACAGCGAGCCGGGCACCTGCGGGATCGCGGCGGCTTCGTCCGGCGGAAGCTCGTAGAGATCCTTGTCGATCGGGGCAGCCGGCTCGATCTTGTTCTTGATGCCGTCCATACCGGCCATCAGCATCGCCGAGAACGCGAGGTACGGGTTGCACGACGGATCCGGAACGCGGAACTCGATGCGCTTCGCCTTCGGTGACGTTCCCGTGATCGGCACGCGGATACAGGCCGACCGGTTACCTGCGCTGTAGACCAGGTTGACCGGAGCCTCGTAGCCAGGGACGAGACGATGATAGGAGTTGACCGTCGGGTTGGTGAACGCCAGCAGCGACGGCGCGTGGTGCAGCAGTCCTCCGATGTAGTAGCGCGCGACGTCCGATAGGCCGGCGTAACCGAGTTCGTCGTAGAAAAGCGGCGCACCTTCCTTCCACAGCGACTGGTGGCAGTGCATGCCCGAGCCGTTGTCGCCGAAGAGCGGCTTCGGCATGAACGTGGCGCTCTTGCCGTTACGCCACGCGACGTTCTTCACGATGTACTTGAACAGCAGCACCTCGTCCGCGGCGTGGGTGAGGGTGTTGAACTTGTAGTTGATCTCGGCCTGGCCACCGGTGCCGACCTCGTGGTGTGCGCGCTCGAGGTGCAGTCCCGCGTTCATCAGCTCGGTGCTTATCTCGTCGCGGAGGTCGGCGTGGTGGTCGTATGGCGAGACCGGGAAGTAGCCGCCTTTGACGTTGGTCTTGTAGCCCAGGTTGCCGCCGGCCTCCTCGCGCCCGGTGTTCCAGTAGCCCTCTTCGGAGTCGACCTGGTAGAACGAGCCGTTCATCGTCGTCTCGAAGCGGACGTCGTCGAAGATGTAGAACTCGGCTTCTGGGCCGAAGTAGACGGTGTCGGCGACGCCAGTCGACTTGAGATACTCCTCGGCCTTGGTCGCCACCTGGCGCGGGTCGCGGTCGTACTTCTCACCGGTGCGCGGTTCGTAGATCGAGTGGTTGATGTTGAGCGTCTTCGCCGTGCGGAACGGGTCGACGTACGCGGTCGCGGGGTCGGGGATCAGCTTGAGATCGGACTTGTCGATCGAGGCGAAGCCACGGATCGAGGACCCGTCGAACATCTGCCCCTCGCTGAACGAGCCCGCATCGAAGTTCGATGCCGGGACGTTGAAGTGCTGCTGCACGCCTGGGAGGTCCGTGAAGCGGATGTCGACGAACTCGACACCCTCGTCCTTGATGTAGGCCAGGACCTCTTCCGAGCTTGTGAACATCCGTCCTCCGTTGAACAGTTTGGTAGCCGCGAGGCTACGAAGTCGCGATTGCCGGGCAGTGTCTCCGATGTTTCCGCCATGTTTCGCAGGCGCTGCGAATACGCCTTCACGCCTTCACGACAGCGGTGTCACTCAGGCGGTCGTGCAGCCCGCGGCCGTCGCGGTCGAAGATCAGGGCCGGGACGAACAGGAACAGGAGCAGCGTACGGACAACGATGCGCCCCGGATCGACTGCGGTCCTGCGATCGACGCGGACCAACCGCAGACCGAACAGGTACATGCCCAGCGTGCGTCCGGCCACCAGCGTGCCGACGATGTAGTCGACGGCGAGGGGGATGAGGCTCCAGGACTGCGGCAGCTTGTCGGCCGTGCTGCTGGCGCCGTGGTGTACGAACAGCGCGGCGACCAGACCCGAGGCCAGCGCGTCGACGATGAATGCGCCGACCCGGGCGCCCCCGGTCGGGATCGATCCCGAACCGGACTCGGGCAGCCCAAGGTTCTGGCCGCGGTAGCGCTGCGGCGTCGTCATGAGGTCAGGGTCATCGTGAGATCCGCCGGTCAGCTGCGGCGCCGGACAGTCCGTTGCACGTTGCGCATCTTGGCGCCTTGCGGCATCGGCCCCTTGGGCAACGGCGCGCGGGCGCCGCCGAGGGCGGCGAGGCGCTTCTCGAGTGCGCCGACCTGTTCCTTGGACAGGTTCGCCGGGAGCTTGAGCAGGTACCGGTTCAGCTTGGACAGCCGGATGTCACCGTCGCCCGTCCCGACCGTGATGTCGTAGATCGGGGTGTCGCCGACCACGCGGGCAGTGCGTTTCTTCTCCTGGGCGATGAGGCCGCGCAGGCGGTGGGCGGCGCCTTCGCCCACGAGGACGACGCCAGGACGCCCGACTAGGCGATGGACGGCATCGAGCTGGGTCGTACCGGCCACGGCCTGCGTCAGCCGCCAGTCGCCGCGTAGCTGCTGCTGGAGCATCCAGCCCGCGGCGCCGGTCTGACCCTCGGCCTGAGTGAACATCGAGCGTTGCGCCCGACGGGAGAACACCAGCATGCCGGCGACCACGCCGGCCAGGATGGCGATCACGATCGGGAAGTAGTACGAGCCGGTGACCAGCAGGACGACGACGTACGCGATCGCTGCAGCCAGCACGCTGGACAGGATCAGGTAGGGCAGGAACTTGGGGTCGTTCTCGCGTGTCAGCGTGAACGCCTGGCGCAGGTTGCGCAACGACTCGCGGCGCTTGGCGCGCTTCGCGCCGCGCGCCAGCTTCTTGTCTGCGCTGCTCAGCTTCGGGGCATTGCCCGAGCCCGCGGTTTTTGCCATGCCGCCAGGATAGATGTGTGCCGCACGGTCCTGCGGAGCGGAGGTGTCGCGTGAAGCGGGCGTTTGCACGTTGCCGTTTCGTTGTGCATAGGCAGCCGCCGTGTACGGACCTCGCACCGACCGCTCGCTTCGCTCGGGCCGGTTTGACCTGCGTTGGTGGGGGTCGACCGCAACCGGTGCAGGCCAGATCGGGGGCTTCTTCGCAAGATCACTTCGCTATCGCGCGGCCCCGCTTGTCGCGGGCGCCTTGAGCGTTCCGTAGACGTAGGCGTCCAGGGGGAATCGGCTCGCCTCGCGGAAAGCGTTGACCGTGGACGTAGGGCGCAGGATCGCGGCCTCGCCGTGCTGGTTGAAGTAGTAGCTGCGCGACGTGGCGCAGTTGCCGACGTAGAAGACCGAGTCGCCGAGCTTGTCGGTGACCCGGTCCAGAAACTCGTCGTTCGCCTCCTGCGTGACCTCGAAGGTCCGCGCGTCGCGGCGTCGCAGTTCGGAGAACAGCCGGCGGATGTGACGCATCTGCGACTCGATCGTGGTGAAGTACGAGAGCCCGCTGTAGGAGTACGGGCTGGCCAGCGTCAGGTAGTTCGGAAAATGCGGGACCGCGACACCCTCGTAGGCCTGGAACCGATTCTCCCGCCACCACTTGCCCAGGTTGCGCCCGTCCCGCCCGATGATCTCAATCGCCGGGAAGTTGACGTCCCAGATGTTGAATCCGGTCGCCAGCACCAGCGTGTCGACCTGTCTCTTGCCGCCGCCGGCGACAACGCCGTCCGGTTCCACGCGCTCGATGCCCTCGGTCTCCAGGTGCACGTGGGGGCGGGTGAACGTCGGGTAGTACGCGTTCGAGAACGTCGGCCGTTTGCAGCCGAAGTCGTAATCCGGCGTGAGTTGACGGCGCAGGTCGGGGTCGGCGATCTGCCGCCGCAGATGCTGCGTGGCCATCCGCGCCGCGCCGCGGTTGAAGGCCTTCGCCTGCCGGAAGTGCAGCACGCCGGTCACCATCATCGTCTCGAGCAGGCCCGTGTTGATCAGCCGAGCGGCGCGCTGGGTCAGCGGCACCCGGGCAAACAGCTTCTGTACGACACGCGGGATGGGCCCGTCGATCTTGGGCACCACCCAGATCGGCGTGCGCTGATACACGGTCAGCTCAGCGACCTTGCGGGCGATCTCGGGGACCAGCTGGACGGCGGTCGCACCGGTGCCGATGACCGCCACCCGCTCGCCGGTGAGGTCGTGCGAGTCGTCCCAGGCCGCGGAGTGCAGCACGGTGCCCGCGAACGTATCGATCCCCGGGATCGCTGGCACGCTTGGCTGCGACAGGAAGCCGGTGGCGGTGACGAGGTAGCGCGCACTCACCGGCTCGCGGCCGGACACCGTGACGGTCCATAGCTGCTCGTCCTCGTCCCATCGGGCGCCCTCGACGAGTGCGCCGAAGCTCATGTGGCGGCGCAGGTCGTACTTGTCCGCCACATGCTCTGCGTACCGCTTGAGCTCCGCGCCCGGCGCGAACATCCGGGACCAGTACGGATTCGGCTCGAAGGAGTACGAGTACGTGACGGACGCGATGTCGACGGCCAGGCCTGGGTAGCGGTTGACGTGCCAGGTACCGCCGACATCGTCCTCGCGTTCGAGGATGAGCAGGTCGGTCATGCCGAGGCGCTTGAACTCGATCGCCGCGCCCATCCCGCCGAAGCCGGCGCCGACGATGACGACGTCGTAGTCGGAGGTCATCGCAGGTGGTCGGTGAGTCGGCCGTCGGTGCCGAACAGTTCGGCTGTCCAGTGTTCGAGCAGGGCGGTGTTGTCGTTGTCGTTGGGGTGAAAGCCGGTCTTGTTGTAGGCGCGGATGCGTCGTGCGACGGCGGGGGACAGGAACGGGGAGTGGCGCAGTGCCGCGATGCTGCGTCCGAGTAGTTTCGGGTCGTAGGTAGCCCGGTCGGCGAGCATCGAGGCGATGGTGTGTCCCACGACGCCGACCAGGAAGGTGAAGGTGATGGCCCGCATGGTCCAGATCCGGCGGGATTCCGACCCGCCGGCCGCGCGGTAGACGTCGAAGGCGACGGCTTTGTGTTCGGACTCCTCGAGTGCGTGCCACAGCAGCATCGAGCGTACTTCGCTCGTGCCGAGCAGGTGCTGGGCTCGTTCGTCGCACAGCAGTGTCTCGGCCAGGGCTGCGGTGTAGTGCTCCAGCGCGGCGGTCATCGCCAGGCAGGTCATCGGCGCCAGCACCCGTTCGTAGGTCCGCAGTGCGCGTTTGACCATCCGATCGACGCGTCGCGTCGGGTAGCCCATGTGGGCCAGGCGTTCGTTCAGGGCGCGGTGCTCGCGGCCGTGGGTGACCTCTTGGCCGACGAAGCCGGCGACCTGGTCTTTGAGCATGGGATCGGTGACCGTGTCGGAGTGTGTGCGCACGGAGCGAACGAAGAAGTCTTCACCTTCGGGGAACATCGCCGACAGCACGGCCACGACGTGGCTCATGATCAGGTCACCGTCGACGTAGTAGTGGTTCAGCGCTTCGGGCGGGTAGTCGAATCGGATGCGTCGGGTGCGGACGACACGGGCGGGTGCGGCGGTCATTGGCTACCTCTTACTCGATCGGTCAGGACAGGGAATTGCGGCACGATCGTGGCGAGCAGCGTGACGAAGGCGCGGACCTCGGCGCCGTGGCTGTCAGCGCTGAGGTTGGCGGCGCTGTGGTTGGCGGCGCTGTGGTTGGCGGGGCTGTGGTTGGCGGGGCTGTGGCACGCGAGCGCGCCGAGCGCCAGGCCCGCGAACAGTGCGTGGATGGCCCGTAGCGACTCGTCGAGGAACGGCAGCCCGGCGAGCTCAGGAAGGAACTCGAGGACCACTGACGCGGTGAGCTCGGCGATCTGCTCGGGTACCGGCGCGAGGACGTCGTGCAGTTCCGGTTCGTGCCGGGCAGCGATCGTCAGCTCCAGGATGGCCACGCATCCCGGGTCGTCATAAAAGGACCACAGCACGCGCAGCGCTTCGGCAGCGGTGCGCCGCTCGGGCGCGATCGCGCTGAACCGCTCACGGAACTCGACCGCACGGTTGTCGACGAGCCGCTGCGCGGCGGCACTGACCAGCTGGTTTTTCGTGCGGAAGTGGTGCGCGAGCGCGCCGCGCGAGACATGCGCGCGGCGCACGATGTCGTTGGTGGACGTGCGGCTGTACCCACGCTCGGCGAGCAACTCGATCGTCGCGTCGAGCAACCGCGCCCGGGTGGCCTCCACCCGCTCGGCCTGCGAACGGTGCACCTGCTCGCGTGCGGGATGCCGACCGACCATGCCCAAGACGCTAGCCCGCTAGATACAAACAGGCAAGCCCGCCGGTAACTGACGCACTGCGGGCGGCAGGTGATCGACGGCAGCGGCGAGGCTAGGCCCGCGCTGCTATTGCTTGCTCGTAGAGTCGGCCGGCGCGGTAGGACGAGCGCACGAGCGGGCCGCTCATGACGCCGACGAATCCGATGTCCTCAGCTTCCTCGCGCAGTTCGACGAACTCGTGCGGCTTGACCCAGCGCTCGACGGGGTGGTGCTTGCGCGAGGGGCGCAGATATTGGGTGATCGTGATCAGCTCGCAGCCGGCAGCGTGCAGATCGGCGAGCGCCTCGCTGATCTCCTCGCGCGTCTCGCCCATGCCGAGGATCAGGTTCGACTTGGTGACGAGCCCGTCGGCGCAGGCCGCGCGGATCACGTCGAGCGAGCGTTCGTAGCGGAAGCCCGGCCGGATGCGCTTGAAGATCCGCGGCACGGTCTCGACGTTGTGCGCGAAGACCTCCGGCCGCGAGGAGAACACCTCGGCCAGCAGTTCGGGCACCGCGTTGAAATCGGGAGCCAGCAGCTCCACGCCCGTCCCGCGATTGAGCGAATGAATCTGGCGGACGGTCTCGGCGTACAGCCACGCGCCGCCGTCGGGGAGGTCGTCGCGCGCGACACCAGTGATAGTGGCGTAGCGCAACTGCATCGTCGCGACGCTCTCGGCGACCCGGCGCGGCTCGTCGCGATCGAGTTGCTGCGGGCGGCCGGTGTCGATCTGGCAGAAGTCGCAGCGCCGCGTGCATTGGTCACCGCCGATGAGGAACGTCGCCTCGCGGTCCTCCCAACACTCGTAGATGTTGGGGCAGCCGGCTTCCTGGCAGACGGTGTGCAGGCCCTCCCGCTCGACAAGTGCCTTGAGTTCGGTGAACTGCGGACCTAGCGTGGCCCGCGTCTTGATCCATTCGGGCTTGCGTTCGATCGGGGTCTGCGTGTTGCGTTCCTCGATGCGCAGAAGCCGGCGGCCGGCGGGTGCGATTGGGCGAACGGCAGTCACGGTATCGAGCCTACGCCCGGGCGGGCGGTGCTTTAGACGGTCGAGAGCAAGCCGCGGGCGGCGAGAAAACAGACGACGAGTGCGACGACGCCGCACACACCGACGGTGACGACTCGGCGCGGGTCGCGCTCGTAGGTGAACACCGTAGCGGCCGTGACTACCGCGATCACCGCGACGACGACGAGTACCGCGACGACGGTGCCTGACGTTCGGCAGGCCAGCCCGTTGTCGCTCGAGGAACAGCCGTAAGCGGCGAACGAGGCGAGGATGGCGAAGAAGCCGGCGGCCACGCCCGCCAGCCATACGACGGCCAGGGTGTACAGCCGGGCGTGCCGCTTGCGCGGATCGCCGGGGTGCGCGTGCTTGGCATGGCTCACCACGACGATCTCTGCTCGGTCTCAGACGGCCGCGGTTGCGCCGGCGCGCAGTGCGGGCAGATGTCGCTCCACGACGGGCAAGGCCTCGGCAACCGTGACGTCTCGCCCGAGCTCGCGCGACAGCGAGGTGACCCCGGCATCGGTGATGCCGCAGGGCACGATCCGATCGAACCAGGTGAGATCCGGGTCGCAGTTGAGCGCAAATCCGTGCAGGGTGACGGCCTGGGCGACACGGATTCCGATGGCCGCGATCTTCCGTTCCGGACCCCGATCGTCGGCGGGTAGCCACACCCCGCTGCGGCCCTCGACCTGCGCCGCCGCGGTGACCCCGATCTCGGTGCAGACCGCGATCAGCATTCGTTCCATGCGTCGGACGTAGGCCACGACGTCGATCGGGTCGGCGAGCCGCACGATCGGGTACCCGACGAGTTGGCCAGGGCCGTGCCAGGTGATCTTGCCGCCGCGGTCGACGTCGACGACCGGCGCGCCGTCGTCGGTGGGGCGTTCCCAGGGTTCGGTGCGGCGACCGGCGGTGAAGACCGGCGGATGTTCGAGCAGCAGGGTCGTGTCGGGACGCGTACCCGCCACCACCTCGGCGTGCAACTCGCGCTGCCGGGCCCACGCGTCGAGATAGGGGAGGAGCCCAGCGCGGATCACCTGGGAGTCGGTCACACTTACACGTTACCGAGCCGGAACCGCTACATGTGACAGCAAGCGTTACAACCGTCTGGTGTCGATCCGGGTCTCGATCGACGTGCCGTCGGGACCGCGTTCGACGAAGTACGCGGCCTTGCCGTCCTTCTCGGTGACGCCCTGCACGAACTGCGTGCCGCGGTAGAGCACGCCCGCGCCGTCGTCGGTCGCGTATCCCGCCGGCAGCGTGCCGTCGGCGATTAGAGACTGAAACAGCGGACGACGCTGCTCCTCCACGTCGTAGTGAACGCCGTTCGAGAATGGCACCAGCCCGAGGCCGTTCGTGATCGGGCGCAACGCCGGGCCGAACGAGTCGGTGGTCCCGCCCGTGTGCCAGCAAATCGAGCCGGCGGAGACACCGGTCAGCACCACGCCGGCCCGCCAGGCGGCGCGCATCGCGTCATCGACACCGTGCAGCCGCCACATCGCGAGCAGCCCGGCGACGCTGCCGCCCCACACCCAGACGACGTCCTGGTCGAGAAGATGCTCGGTGACGTCGGGGACGTTCGGCATCGGGAACAGCGCGAGGTGCGACGCCGCCAGCCCCCGCTGCTGCGCTGCGTTGTAGAAGTTCGTGAGGACGTTGGGATGATCGCCCATCGCCGAGGCGAGGAAGCACACCTTCGGCGCCCGGCCGGTCACACCCGACAACTCGATGGCGTAGTCGGTGAGTGGCCCGAGTTCCCAGTTGAGATAGCTACCGGGGACCACACCGCCCGAGGTGGCCAGGATGGTCGGTGCGTCGGCTGCCATGTGGCCAATCTAGAAGTTGGTGAGACCGGCCCTGTGGACAACCCGGTTCGACGCCGTCGGCGCACCTAGCCTCGGGACATGTCCGGTTCGTGGAAGCTGCGGGGCTACACCGTCGAGCGGCTGCTGGGCAGCGGCGCGTCGGGTGAGGTCTGGCGCGCGCACATCAGTGCCACCGGCGACCCCGTCGCGCTCAAACGCCTCTCCCTGCACGACGCGGAGCAGGCGCGCCGCGCCCACGCCGAGGCCGCGATGCTCTCGGTACTGGACCATCCGAATCTCGTCCGGTTGCATGCGCTCGTGCCCGACGACGACGTCGCGGTGCTCGTGCTCGACCTCGCCGACGGCGGATCGTTGGCCGGCCTGCTCGCCGCGCGGGCTCGGCTGACGCCAGGTGAGGTCATCACCGCGGTGGCGCCGATCGCGGCGGCGCTCGCCTACGTCCACGCACAGGGCGTGGTGCACGGCGACGTCAGCCCGGCCAACATCCTGTTCACCGGTGGCGGGGTGCCGCTGCTCGCCGACCTCGGCGTGGCCCGGCTGACGGGCGATGACTCGGATGCCGAGAGCACGCCGGCCTACGTCGACCCGTCGGTGGCGGCGGGCTGCATCCCCGGGCCGCCCAGCGACGTCTTCATGCTCGGCGCGGTCGCCCTGCACGCGCTGACCGGTTCGCCCGCGTGGCCCGCCCCGACAGCAGAGGACGCGTTGGCGCAGGCGCGCCGCGGCGAACTGGGAGACGTCGCTGCTCGCCTCGCCCGCGACGGGGTCTCCAAGGCGATGGCCGCCGTCGTGCTGCAGGCGCTGGTGATCGATCCGTCGCGCCGGTGCACGGCAGCCGACTTCGCCCTGGATCTCCGGCACAGCGGTCGGCCGATCGCTGTCGAGCTCGCGGCGGGCCGCGCGCGAGCGGATCCGTTACCGCTCGGCGAAGCGCCGCTCGAACCCCTCGGGCACGGTCAGACCACGCCGCGGCAGTGGGCCCGGGTCCCCCCGGGTACAGACGTCCCAGGTGTCGTGCCAACCGGCGAGCCGGTGACGCCTAGCGTCACCTCGCAGCGCCAAGCCCATGTCGGGCGGCATGCCGCTCTGGTCGGGGTCGTCCGCACCGGTGCCGTCCCGGTGGGGGGATTCGGTAGCGGGCTTGGTCGGCCGGCGGTCATCGGCAGCCCCGCCCCGACGGACGCGGTACGCCGGGCGCGTCCGGTCATCCCGCGTCCGCCGCGCCGCTCGCGTCGGCGAGTCCTGCTCCCCGCCGTCGCAGTAGCCCTCGTGGCGGTCGCCGGCGGCGTTGTGTTGTTGTCGCGGGACGGATCCGCCCAACCCGGTCGTCACGCCGCGCCGCACCGAACTCACGCCGCGGGCCCTGCTCAGCCGGCAACGAGCACAGGCGCGCAGCGGATCGCTTCGGTGGCCGACTGGCTGCGCACCCTGCGGGAGTTGGATGCGCTGCGCGGCAAGGCCTTCGCCACCCGCGACGTCGAGTTGCTGCGTCGGGTCTACGTCGCCGGGCCGTTGCTGCGCGCCGACACCGCGCTGCTGCTGCGAATGGTGCCGCCCGGCTGCCGGCTGGTCGGGGTCCGCACGAGCTACGAGCAGCCAAAGGTGGACGTGACCGGCGGCGGTGCCACCGTCAGCACCCGTGCGCGGTTGGCACCGTCCACGCTGCAGTGCCCCGATCAGCCTGTTCGATCGGCCGGGGCCGTCGGGCCGGCGCACCTCACCCTGCAGCTCGCCACGACGCCGCAGGGGCGCCGAATCACGGCCCAGCAGGTCGGATGACCTGTGCCCGGCCGATGATCCGTCGACCCTGAGCCGGTTGCGCACAAGGGCTCCGCGTGTCGTCGCGCATTCGGCTCGGCGTCGGGCGCCTACTTCGCGAGCTCGGCCCGCAACGCCGTCTCCAGATCGGTGTGCGTGAACGCGAAGCCGGCGGCCAGCAGACGCTTCGGCACCGCGTTTTGCCCGGTGAGCACGTCGCCGGCGAACTCACCCAGCGCGATCCGGGCGGCGAAGCCGGGCACCTGGAAGACGGTCGGCCGGTGCAGCACGGCCCCGAGCGCCGTCGTGACCTCGGCGTTGCGGGCAGGGCGCGGCGCGGTCAGGTTCACCGGCCCCGCGACGTCGTGCTCGATCAGGAACTCGATGGCCGCGACCTCGTCGGTGAGCGAGATCCACGGCATGTACTGGCGCCCGCTGCCCAGCTTGCCGCCGAGACCGGCCTTGACGATGGGCGTCAGGCGCTTGAGCAATCCGCCGTCCTTCGCGAGCACGAGCCCGGTGCGCAGGAACGTGACGCGCGATCCGGCCGCACGAGCCGGTCCCGCGGCGGCCTCCCACTGGCGGCACACGTCGGCCAAGAAGGACGAGCCGGCTGGCGCCTGCTCGTCGATCTCGGTGTCGCCGGTGTCGCCGTAGTACCCGACGGCCGACGCGCTGACCAGTACGGCCGGCCCGCCGTGTTCGGCCATGGTGCGGGCCACGGTGCCCACGCTGTCGACCCTGCTCCGGACGATCTGCGACTTGTAGTTCTCCGTCCATCGATGATCGCCCACGCCGACGCCGGACAGGCACACGACCGCGTCCGCGCCGTCGAGCAGCCGCGGGTCGAGACGTCCCGCGGCGGGGTCCCAGCGGTCTTCGTCCGGGCCGGCCGGCGCACGGCGCACCAGGGTTATGACGTCGTGCCCCCGGGTGCGCAGATCTGCGCGAAGTGGAAGCCCGATCAGACCGGACGCGCCCGTCAGGACGATCTTCACCTCGTGATCAGCTCAGCCCGAGCGAACGCTCAAACGCGCCCGCCTCGAGGCGTTCCTTCATGGTGACCAGGAACCGGGCGGCGTCGGCGCCGTCGACCACCCGGTGGTCGTAGGACAGCGCCAGGTACATCGTGGAACGCACCGCGATCGTCTCGCCGAGATCGTCGGAGGTGATGACGACCGGCCGCTTGACGACAGCGCCGGTGCCGAGGATCCCGACCTGCGGCTGGTTGATGATCGGCGTGTCGAACAGCGCGCCGCGGCTGCCGGTGTTGGTCAGCGTGAACGTGCCGCCACCCAACTCGTCCGGGCTGACCCTGTTGCTGCGGGTGCGCTCGGCGAGATCGGCGATCTTGCGGGCAAGGCCGGCGAGGTTGAGATCCCCGGCGTCGTGGATCACCGGCACGAGCAGGCCGCGGTCGGTGTCGACGGCGATGCCCAGGTGCTCGGCATCGTGGAAGGTGATCGTCTTGTCGTCCATGTTCACCGACGAGTTGACGACCGGGTGCGCCTTGAGGGCGTCGATCGCGGCGACCGCGAAGAACGGCAGGAACGACAGCTTGACGCCCTCGCGGCTCTCGAAGTCGTTCTTAGCGCGCTCGCGCAGGCGGGCGATGCGCGTGACGTCGACCTCGACGACGGTGGTGAGCTGGGCCGAGGTCTGCAGCGACTCGACCATGCGACTGGCGATCACCTGGCGCATGCGCGACATCGGCTCGACCTTGCCGCGCTGAACCGCGGCGGCCGCTGCGGAATCCGACGACGCCGGTGCCGACGTCGTCGGCTCCGCGGCCGGCTCCGCTGCCTTCTCGGCGGCTGCGAGCACGTCGGACTTGCGGATGCGTCCGCCGACACCGGTGCCCTGAATCGTCGACAGGTCGACCTGGTGTTCGCTGGCCAGCTTGCGCACGAGCGGGGTCACGTACGTGCCGGCGACGTCGTCGTCCTCGGTCGCGGGCGCCGGTTGCGCCGGCGCGGCGGACGTCTCCGGCTTGTCGGCGGGAGAGGCCGGAGGCGCCGGTGCAGCGACCTGCGCGGGGGCTGACTGGACGGGTGCGCGCGCCGGTGCGGGGCGCGGCTTCTGTGCCGGCGCCGTAGCAGGTTCCGGTTCGGGTTGCGGCTCTGGCTCGGGTTCGGGTTGCGGTTCGGGTTGCGGCTCTGGCTCGGGTTCGCGTTGCGGCTCTGGCGCTGATTGGGGCTCGGAGACGGCCTCCGGCCCGGTCTGAGCATCCGCCTCGCCCGTCGCGCCGCCGTCCTCGCCGGAGTCGCCGATCACCGCGAGCTCGACCCCGATCTCGACCGTCTCATCCTCCTGCACCTTGATCGAGAGCAGCGTGCCGCCGGCGGGCGACGGGATCTCGGTGTCGACCTTGTCGGTCGAGACCTCGAGCAACGGTTCGTCGGCGTCGACGTGCTCGCCTTCGGCCTTCAGCCAGCGGGTCACGGTGCCCTCGGTGACGCTCTCACCCAGGCGCGGCATGGTCACGGACGTCGACATCGGTGTCAGATGCTCCTTCTACGGAACGGAAAGGCGAGGGAGGCGAATCAGTCGTGGACGTGCAGCGGTTTGCCGGCGAGCAGCAGGTGGGCCTCGCCGATCGCCTCGCTCTGAGTCGGGTGCGGATGGATTAGTTGGGCGACCTCGGCGGGGAGCGCCTCCCAGTTGTAGATGAGCTGCGCCTCGGCGATGAGCTCGCCGACGCGGTCGCCGACGATATGGATCCCCAGCACCGGGCCGTCCTTCTCCGCGACCAGCTTGACGGCGCCCTTCGTGTTCAGGATCGCGCTGCGGCCGTTGCCGGAGAGGTCGTAGGTGACGGTCCGGATGCTCTCGGCACCATACTTCTCCGCGGCAGCGATCTCGCTGAGGCCGACCGACGCGACCTCGGGCTGGCTGTAGGTGATGCGGGGGACGCCCGCGTAGTCGATCGGCACGACCGGCAGACCGGCGATTTGCTCGGCGACCATGATCCCCTCGGCGAAGCCGACGTGCGCCAGCTGCAGATGGGGGCCGCCGTTGATCGAGACGAGGTCACCGACGGCGTAGACGCCGTCGACGCCGGTGCGCAGGTACTCGTCGGTGACGACGAAGCCGCGCTCGATCGTGACCCCCTGCTCGTCGTAACCGAGGCCGTCGGACACTGGGCCGCGGCCGACCGCGACGAGCAGCAGGTCCGCCTCGAGCGCCTCGCCACCTTCGAGGTGCACGATCACGCCGCTGTCGGTGTTCTCGACGTTCTCGAACCGCTTGCCGAGCTTGAAGTCGATCTTGCGGCGGCGGAAGGCGCGTTCGAGCAGTTGGGAGTTAGCCTCGTCCTCGAGCGGGACGAGGTGCGGCAGCGCCTCGACGATCGTGACCTTGGCGCCGAACGACGTCCAGGCCGAGGCGAACTCGCAACCGATCACGCCGCCGCCGAGCACGATCGCGGACTCCGGGACGTGGTCGAGCAGCAGCGCGTGGTCGCTGGTAATGACCCGCTCCCCGTCGATGTCGAGGCCGGGCAGCGTACGAGCGTACGAGCCGGTGGCCAGGATGACGTTCGTGCCGGTGTAGCTGTCGTCCCCAACCCGCACGGTCTTCGGGCCGACTAGCCTGCCCTGACCCTCGATCGTCTCGATCCCGCGGCTCTTGATCAGCCCCTGCAGCCCCTTCCAGTTCTTGCCGACCACGCCGTCCTTGTACTTGTGGACGCCGGCCATGTCGATGCCCTCGAAGGTGGCGTTGACGCCGAAGGTCGCGCTCTCTCTCGCGCCGTCGGCAATCTCGCCGGCGTGCAGCAACGCCTTGGTCGGAATGCAGCCGCGGTGCAGGCAGGTGCCGCCGACCCTGTCCTTCTCGATCAGGACGACGGACTTGTCGAGTTCGGCCGCCCGCAGCGCAGCGGCGTACCCGCCGCTGCCGCCGCCCAGTACGACGATGTCGACCTGCTTGTCAGCCACTGCTACTCCTTCATCGCAGGTGATCTTCTTACTTCGCCAACCATCTTGGCACTGCTGGGTTTCCCGTGCGCACACGGTCGGATGGCGGTTGCACACAGCTCACGGTCGACGAATGCGCAAACAGCCAGTGCGATGATGTCGCGACGCATTCGCGACCGATCGAGTGGCGCGGGACGATCCGGATGACACGGGAGATGACTGTGGGACTGTTCAGGCGCAAGAACAAGACCGGCACGCTGCGCACCGCGTCGTCGACCGATCTCGACCACCTGGCCGACTTCCTGAGCACCCGCCGCGGGGTCGAGGCGTTCGTCGAGCCCCGGACCACTGTGACCGAGACGACCGTCGTCCTAGTCGCGGCGGACGGCGAGTGGACCCGACGTCGCGTGGGCGGCGCGGACGGTGCGGCGGCGTTCGCAAAGAAAAACAAGATCCCGATGTACGACGTCGGCGTCGTCGGCTACCCCAAGCGCATGCGCGAGTGGACCGCCCGCCAGAAGGAGCGGTAGCGCCGAGCGATCAGATCGTGGATGCACGGGCCGGAGCCGCCCGCCGCGCGGCGGTAGCCCTCACCATCGGTCGCGTCGTCGCCGAAGCCGGTGGCCACGACGAGCGGGATGTCGGCCACCTAGCGCCGGGAGCTTCAGCACCTCGGGCCGACCGGTCGCCACGAGGGCCCGCACCGCGTCATGAAGCCGTCCACCGAGCGCGGCGTCGACCGATTCGGACCGCTCATCAGCCGCACGCCATTCGCCGGCGTGCTCCGCTCGGCGGATGACGCGGCCCATGATCGACCCCTCGGTAGGTTGACGGGCATGACCGATCTGCTGCGTTCGCCGGTGCACGACCGTCATGTCGACCTCGGGGCGAAGCTCGCCGACTTCGGCGGCTGGGAGATGCCGATCGACTACGCAGCGAGCGGCGGAGGCGTGCTCAAGGAGCACGCCGCGGTGCGCGAGGCGGTCGGCGTCTTCGACGTCTCGCACCTCGGAAAAGCCACCGTCCGCGGCGTCGGCGCACGGGACTTCGTGAACGCCTGCCTGACGAACGATCTCGCGCGCATCGAGGCGGGCAAGGCGCAGTACACGCTGTGTTGCACCGAGTCCGGTGGCGTGGTCGACGATCTGATCGCCTATCTGGTCGACGACGACGAGGTGTTCCTGGTTCCGAACGCGGCCAACACGGCCGAGATCGTGCGTCTGCTCGCGGCTGCCGCACCAGATGGCGTCGAGGTCGTCGGCCAGCACCGTGACTTCGGCGTGCTCGCCGTGCAGGGCCCGCGATCGTCCGACGTCCTGAGCGGGCTCGGCCTGAACGCCGCCGCCGGCCTGGACTACATGGCCTACCTGGACGCCTCGTGGGACGGACGCCCCGTGCGCATCTGCCGCACCGGCTACACCGGCGAGCACGGGTATGAGTTGATCCCGGCCTGGGATGAGACGCCGGTGCTCTGGGACGCACTCGTCGAGGTCGCGCGCTCGCTCGGCGGCCGCCCGGCCGGTCTCGGTGCCCGCGACACGCTGCGTACAGAGATGGGCTACCCGCTGCACGGGCAGGAGCTGTCGCTGGACATCTCGCCGGTCCAGGCCCGTTCGACGTGGGCCGTGGGCTGGAAGAAGGAGGCGTTCTGGGGCCGGGACGCGCTCGTCGCTGAGAAGGCCGCCCCCGTTCGTACACTGCGGGGACTGCAATCCCTTGATCGCGGCGGCATTCCGCGGCCACACATGGCTGTCGTGGACGCGTCCGGTGCGGTGGTCGGCGAGGTCACCAGCGGGACGTCCTCCCCCACACGTCGCGTCGGTATCGGGCTGGCGTTGATAGCGTCGGCCGCAGGTGTCGCCGACGGCGACGAACTCAGCATCGATGTCCGCGGCCGGCGCGCCGCAGTAAGGGTCGTCAAGCCGCCGTTCGTCGAGTCACACGTGCGCTGAGCTCAACGCGGTACGGACGGCGGGTCGGAGCGATCGTTCGGCTTCGCGGGATCGTTGTCCGCCGCGGCGGGGTTGGCGCCGTTGTCCGGCGACGCGTTGCGTTGAGCGTCGGTCTCCGCTGCGGTGCGGCTGGCGGCGGCGTGATCCTCGGTGGTCGGCTCGGCGAGATCGACCGGTCCACCCCCAACCTCCGCGCGGCTGTCGACCGGAAAGCCGGAGTCGCCTGCGGGCAGAGCAGTGCTCTCACGTAACGCGTGGATCGTCGAGTTGAGAAACGCCACGAGCGGCACCGCCAGCAGCGCACCGACGATACCGGCGAGGATCGTGCCGGTCAGGACCGACAGCGCGATCGCGAGCGGGTGCACCTCGACGCTGCGGCTCATGATCAACGGCTGCAGCAGGTGCGCCTCGAGCTGCACCAGTACGATGATCGCGACGGCCACGACGATCGCCGAGCCGACACCGTGCTCGAGCAACGCGACCGCCACGCAGAGCGCCCCGGTGACGGTCAGCCCGATCAGCGGTACGAACGAGCCGAGGAAGATCAGCACGCCCAGCGCAGCGGCCAGCGGCACCTGCAGGACGAACAGGATGATCATCACCGCGACGCCGTGGAACAGGGCGATGAGCAGCTGCCCGCGCATGTAGCCACCGAGCGTGCGCCAGCCCACACGGCCGGCGACATCGACGCGCTCGTGCGCGACCCGCGGGAAGAGTCGCAGCGTCCACTTCCAGATCTGCTCGCCGTCGCGGAGCAGGAAGAACGTCGACAGCAGGATCAGCAGCAGCGCGCCGAGGAATTCGACGACGGTCCGGACGGTGGCGATCGCGCCGCTGATCAACGCGCCCTGATGGTTCTTGATCGCCGTGGTGATCTGGTTGGCGTACTTGTCCAGGTCGGCCGACTTCAGGTGCAGCGGCCCGTTGCGCAGCCAGTCGCGGGTCTGGTTGACGAAGTTCGAGACCTGGTCGCTGAGCTGGGTGGAATGCGTGCTGATCTGCCACACCACGAAGTAGCCGATGCCGCTCAGCACCGCGATCCCGATGAGCAGTGCGAGCAGTGCAGAGATCGAGCGGGGGCCGGGCACCCGCCGCAGTGCGCGTTCGAGCGGGTGCAGGACGGCGGTGAAGAAGAGGGCGAGCACGAACGAGAATGCGACGAGCTCGATGCGGAAGAAGACCTGGACGAGGACGTAGAGCCCGACGGCTATGACGAGCAGACGCCACGTCCAGGCCGCGCCGACACGCACCGGCCAGGTGACCGAGCCTGCGGCGTCGTCCCGCTCCGGCTCGGTCACTGGTCCACACTCCGGGTGAGCACCGGCATGGTGCTCGTTGTTGGGTCATCCCTCGGCTGGCGGCTCGGACCATGCTTCTGATTCACTCCGCAAGCGCTCATCGGGTGCTCGCGATCGCGGCCGCGGCACGAAGCAGCGGGACAGTGAGCAGGCCGGCCAGGCCGTCGCCGGCGGTGGAGAGGTCCAGCAACGGTTGCCCGGTCAGCGCGGCAACGGCGCGCATGTGTACCGGATCGGTGCCGGTGTCGGCGATCTGCCACCACCGCGCGGCGCGCGGCTGCACGTCGTAGCCGAGCAGAGCGGCGACGACTGCGGCCGTCCCGTCGAGGACGACAGGTGTGCGCCGCGCGGCGGCGCGCAGCACCAGACCCGTCGTCGCGGCGAACGGCGGATCGTCCAGCGCCTTGAGCAGCTCGTCGGGGGAGTTCCGCAGCCCCGCGACTGCCCGGCGGGTGTCCCGCATTCTCTCCGCCAGCGTGATCCAGGCCGTCGTGTCGATCGCCGCAACGCCGCGCGGCAAGAGGGCTGCCGGCTCGGCCCCGGTCAAGAGGCTAACGACGACGGCAGCCACCGGCGCCGGGCCGGGCGCGGCGATGATCAGCAGGTCGGCACCGGCATCCACCTCGTCGTCGGCAACACTCGCACCCGAACTCAAGGCGGCGGGGACGTCGAGGTCGGGTTCGGTCTCGGTGCTGCGCACTCCTACCCCGAGGGACTCGGCGAGGCCGGCGACCGCGGAGGAGATCGACCCGACCACCACGCAGCGCGGCCGCGACGGCTCGGTCGGTGCAAACGCGCCCTGCACCCCGGCGAGCCACTCGACGAGTTCGGCCAGCCGGCCGAACACCCCATGCTCGGCCGACCTCGCCTCGGCGGCGGCTTCGGCGTCGGGCCACTCGACGTCGGCGCCCAGTGTTGCGAGGTCGCTCGCCACAGGTGTCACCGCGCAAGTATGCCCAGGCCGGCCCGCACCGGGGCGGCGCACGCACGTCCGCCCGCGGCGTCGTGCGTCCCGCCGAGCGGGTCTGCATTGGCCGCGGCGGCGGCGATCGCCCGGAATTGACCCGTGCGCCGGCGGCGGTTACGGTGCGAACGGCTCGAGTTCTCGCTCGGGCCTCATCACAGTCCTTGCAGGGGAAGCCGGTGCAAGTCCGGCACTGACCCGCAGCCGTGAGCCGCCGCGAGGCGGCAAGTCGGAATGCCTGTCCGGACTGTCTGGCCAGTGTCTCGTCGAGGTTCGCGAGGCGGTGCCCGGACCGTCAGCCGGCCCGAGTCCGTCACGCACAGCGAGCGCCTGAGTGAACGGACGACCAATGAGCGACGCTTGCGCCACGAACAGATCAGCCCGCTTGGTGGGCGCCACCACCGCTGTCCTGATGGTGGCGGGGGCGGGGCTCGCCGTCCCGGCCGGCGCGGCGCCAGCGACGAAGACGGGTGTGACCGCCGGCGTGTCGGTAGCCGGACACAAGACCACGATCACGGCCATGGTCCGACCGCAGCCCCGCAGCGGGACGGTTAGGTTCACCGCGAATGGGCGAACGATTCCCGGTTGCGGCCCCGTGGCGCTCACCTCGGGGCGGGCGGTGTGCACCACGACGTTCCCGACTCCGGGCTCGCGCTCCGTCGCCGCGACGTATTCGGGCGCCGCGTCGACCTACAGCTCCTCCACAGGACGGCTCACCGTCCAGACGGCCGCGGCCCCGGTTCCGTCGAAGGCCAGCACCGTCGTCGGAGGCACCGGCTCGTGCACCGTCAACGCCGGTGCACTCGTCGGCGTTAGCTACGGGCCGTGGGGCGGCCCGATCGCGCGCGGATGCGCCACGTCCTTGTCGACCGGACGCGCCCTGCTCACGGCGGCCGGTTTCAGCATCGCCGGCGTCGCCCGCTTCCCGAGCTTCATCTGTCGCCTCGGCAACGCCCTGTTCGACGGCGGAACCCAGTACCCCAAGCCCGCCCAGGATGCGTGCGCGAACACGCCGCCGGCCAGCGCGTACTGGTCGTTCTGGACTGCTGCCAAGGGCGTCAACACCTGGACGTTCAGCCCGAGCGGCGCCGACACCGACAAGCCCACCAACGGCGAGGTCGAGGCCTGGACGTTCGGCAGCACCGACGTCAGCGGCACCACCGGAAAGCCGACGTTCACTCCGGCCCAGCTCCGGGCCGGACTGCCGGCTACAGCGGCGATCGCTGCCCGGCACGCTCAGGTCCACCTTGCCGTCGCTGGGTCGACCCCGGATCTCGCGTCCGGCGCCGACTACCTGGTCGGCCAACTCGTCGACGGCAACCACTACGACCAATACGGACAGCCCGATCTCGGCCTGACCATCGACGGCGCGTTTGCCCTGGCCTCGATAGGTAGCCACGACGGCACGCTCACGAAGATCATCTCTTACGTCGCAGCACACCAGAACGACTACACGCTGCTGACGGGTAGGGACGCCGCGTACGCCTCGGGTGGTGGGATCGGCAAGGTCGCGCTGCTCGCCGAGGTCGTCGGCAATGACCCCAGGAGTTTCAACGGGGCAAACCTCGTCGCCGGCCTGCGCACGCTGACGTGTGCCAAGCGCGATTCGTCGGGCCGGTGTGCGGGGAAGGGCAACTACGCCTACACGTCCTCGACCTTCGGTCAGGCCCTGGCGGTCATCGCGCAACTGCGGGCGGGAGATTCCGCCGCGGACCCGATCGCGTTCCTGGAAGGACTGCAGGCGGCGTCCGGTGGATTTTCCAGCAGCATCCCGAGCGGCGGTTCGCCGGCTGAGACCGACAGCACGGCGATGGCGGCCATGGCGCTGGCGCTCGCTCCGGGCGCGCGGGCGCGCGGCGCGCTCACGAGGGCGTTGGCCTGGCTGGCCGGACAACAGGGTGCCGACGGCGGCTTCCCCGGGGCGGCGGGCAACTCCGTCAATTCCGCCGCGCTGTCGATACAGGCGCTGCGTCTGGATGCCGAGACGTACCCCGCTCAGATCGCCAAGGGCGAACGGTTCCTAGCGAGCACGCAGAACGGCGACGGCGGGTTCGAGGTAGCGTCCGGAGGCACCGGGGGTCATGACTCGGACGTGCGGGCGTCAGCACAGGGACTCGGCGGCGCAGTGGGCACGCCGTTCGCGTCCCTGCTCGACGACCTGCCGGCGAAGGCGACGGCGAGCGCGGGAGCGAACTACCTCGTCGGCCAGCTGGTCAATGGCGACCACTACACGACCAGCTACCAGAACCCCGACGGCAGCACGGGCAGCTACGACGACCAGGGCCTCACTGCGGACGGTGTGTTCGGCCTGCTCGCTGCCGGCGGTCATCAGGACAGCGTGGACGCGATGGTCGGCCACCTCGTCGGTCAGGCGGCGACCTACACCGGCGCGAACGACCCGAAGTACGGTCCGTACTCCGGCGCGGCCGCCAAACTCGCCCTCGTCGCGGACGCGACCGGCAAGAACCCCGACGATTTCGGCGGCGTGGATCTGCTGAAGATTCTCAGCAGACGAGTCTGCACCGCTGCGTCCAAGGATCTGTACGGTCCGTGCACCGCCAAGGGCGACTTCGTAAACGCCTACAGCGAGATTTCGCAAGCCCTCGGCGTCCTCGCCCTGCAGGCGTCGCATCGCGGAGCCGACCACCTGAGCTTCGACAGCGCGCCGGTTGTCCGGCTGCGCCAACTGCAGTGCTCCGACGGCGGCTTCACCAGCGATCTCATCACCACTGGCGCCACCTGCAAATCCGAAGCGGACGCGACCGGGTATGCGGTCCAAGCGTTGGCCAGCGTGCCTGGCGCGGACGCGGTGCTCGGCAAGGCGCAGCACTACCTCGAAGACACCCAGCGAGGCAGCGGGTTGTTCCCCGGCGCCGCCGGCGACAACGCGAACTCCACGGCGATCGCGGCCGACGGGCTGCAGGCGCTCGTGACCGCGCTGTACTCGGCGACCGTCGACGCGCCCGGACCGAAGACGATCACGCCGATCACGAATTGGCAATCGTCGCTGACCGGCATGCGTCGGCTGGCCGTTGCGAGTGGCGGCGGTTTCGGCCTGACGTCCAACCGAACCCCTGACCTGCGTGCCTCGACGCAGGCGGTGCTGGCCACGGCCCAGCTGACGTTGCTGTCGCTGTCCGGAGCGACCATTGCCGCCACCCCGCGTGACGCGGCGGTACCGGATCCGGGCACGCCGAGCGGCCCGGCCGGTGGGACGGGCCACTCCGGCCGTGTCTCAGCCGGCAATCATGGATCCGCCGTGTCGGGCAATCACGGGTCCGCCGTGTCGGGCAATCATGGGTCCGCGGCGGCGGTCAGCGCCAGCCGGGCCGCCGACACCGGCGTGCGGGCCGAACAGCTGCTGTCGTGGGCTGCGCTCCTCGTCGCGCTCGGTGGTGTGCTCGGGTTCCTGGGACGTCGCCGGATCGCCGTCGTGATCGGACGGCACCGCGAATCCGGGAACGTCGTTCGATGAGGCGGTTCGCTGCCTTGCTCGCCACGGGGTTGCTGCTCGGTGCCGTCACGGTCGAGACCGCCGTGTCGCCACCGGCGACCGCGGCGCCGGTCAGCAGCTGTTCGACGTCGAGGGGCGTGCTGGTCGTCGTCGACTTCCGGCACTTCGGGGGCAATATCACGCGGGGATGCGCAGTGAATCCCAGTAGCGGCTACGGCGCCCTGCACGCCGCAGGCTTCGAGACGACCGGCACGGTGCACGACGGTCCCGGATTCGTGTGCCGGATCGACGGGCAGCCAAGTTCGTATCCGTGCGTGCAGACGCCGCCGGCTCGGGCGTACTGGTCGTACTGGCACGCCGGCAAGGGCAACGGGTCGTGGTCGTACAGCCAGCAAGGCGCGCAGGAGTCCGCGCCGGGCAACGGCAGCGTGGACGCCTGGGTGTTCGGCGCCACCGACGTCGGCGGCAGCCAAGGGGGCCCGTCATTCACCCCAGCCCAGGTGCGCGCGGGACCGCCGGCGAGCGGCGCCTCGAACCCGCCCGCGCCACGGACGACGTATCGCCGTGCCGCGGGGCACGGTGACACGACCGCGGCGCAGGCGCCGCAACGCTCGGTGGCCCAGCAGCCTGCGTCGACGTCCGGTGCGCCGAGGTCGGCGTCGACGCCCGCGAGGAAGACGGCGACTCATGGCCCAGGATCGTCGGCCGCAGCCACAAGCAGCGCTGCGTCGTCGGCGAGCAGCTCGAACTCTGCGCCGCTGATCGTCGATGCCACGCCCGCGTCGTCGCAGCAGAAATCCCGCAGCGGATCCGTGACGCCGGTCGTCCTCGGGCTGGCGCTTGTCGTGCTGCTCGGCCTAGGGGCAGGCTGGACCGTATGGCGTCGCCGACGCACGGACGCAGGTTCCTGATCGCGCCGGCCGCCGTCACGCTGCGCGACGCCCGCATCCCGCGGACGCTGCACCCGATCGCGTGGTGGCTCTGGGCCATCGGGCTCGTGACGGCGGTCAGCCGCACGACGAATCCGACTCTGCTCGTGCTCGTGCTCGCGGTGCTCGGCTTCGTCATCGCCAACCGACGCAGCGACGCGCCGTGGGCGCGGGCGTTCAAGTACTACCTGATCATGGCGCTGGTCGTGATCGCGATCCGCGTGGTGTTCCGCTCCGTCTTCGCCAGCGGCGTCACACCGACCGACCACATCCTGTTCACGCTGCCGCGGCTGCACACCCCGCACTGGTACGCGGGCGTCCAGCTCGGTGGCCCCGTCTCGCTCGAGGCGACACTGTCGGCGCTGCTCGATGGCCTGCGGCTCGGCACGCTGCTGTGCTGCATCGGCGCCGCGAACGTGCTGGCCAACCCGAAGCGGGCGCTGCGGGTGCTGCCCGGCGCGCTCTACGAGCTCGGCGTCGCGGTCGTCGTCGCACTGAGCGTCGCCCCCCAGCTGGTCGAGAGCGCGCAGCGGGTCAACCGCGCCCGTAGGCTGCGCGGCCCCGGTGGCAAGGGCCTACGCGTCCTGCGCTCGATCGTCATCCCCGTGCTGGAGGACGCGCTTGAGCGCTCCCTGCAGCTCGCGGCGGGCATGGACTCCCGCGGCTACGGACGCGCAGGGACGGCCACGCGCGGCAGCCGGCGGCTCACCGGCGCGCTGCTGCTAGTCGGCATGTGCGGGCTGTGCTTCGGCGTGTACGTCCTGCTCGGTGACACCGGCCCGTCCTGGCTCGCCTGGGCGGTACTCGGTGCCGGGATCGTGCTCTGCGCCGTCGGGCTGCTCGTCGGCAGCCGGCGAGTGCACCGGACGTCCTACCGTCCGGACCCCTGGCGCGCGCCGGAATGGATCGTGGCCGGTGGCGGCATCGCCTGCGCGGTGATCATGTTCGTCAGCCTCGGCTATGGCGCGACGGATCTGAATCCGACGCTGTACCCGCTGAGCTGGCCGACCCTGCCGCTCGCGCCCGTCGCCGGCATCCTGCTCGCGGCCGCCGCGGCACTGTGCGCACCGCCACCGGTACGCCGCCGTCCGCCCTCACCCGTGACGCCCGTCCGCGCCGCGAACCGCGAACCGGTGGCGGCGTGATCACTGAGCGACGCAAGCGGTGCCAGCCGTGATCACGTTCGACCACGTGACGATCACCTACGCCGACGCCGGGCGTCCGGTGTTGCGCGACGTCGATCTGACCGTGGACGAGGGCGAGCTCTGCCTCGTCGTCGGACGCACCGGGTCGGGCAAGTCGACCCTGCTCGGCGCGATCAATGGACTCGTCCCGCACTTCACCGGCGGCACGCTCGCCGGGACGGTACGGGTGGACGGCCGCTCTACCGCTGATTTTCCCCCGCGGGAGTTTGCCGACCTTGTCGGCATCGTAGGGCAGGACCCGCTCGCGGCGTTCGTCACCGACACCGTCGAGGAGGAACTCGCGTACGGCATGGAGCAGCTCGCCGTACCGCCTGACGTCATGCGCAAGCGGGTGGAGGAGACGCTGCAGCTGCTCGGCATCGCCGAGCTGCGCCACCGGGCGCTGCACGAGCTGTCCGGCGGCCAACAGCAACGGGTGGCGATCGGTTCGGTGCTCACCGCCCACCCGCGGGTGCTCATCCTGGACGAGCCGACATCGGCGCTCGACCCGACCGGTGCCGAGGAGGTGCTGGGCGCTATCACCCGCCTCGTGCACGACCTCGGCATGACCGTCGTGGTCGCCGAGCACCGCCTCGAACGCGTCGTCCAGTACGCCGATCGCGTCCTGTACGTCCGTGGTGACGGCACCGTGGACGACGGTCTGCCGAGCGCGATGTTCGCCTCGACCGCAGTCGCGCCGCCCGTCGTCGAACTCGGTCGCCTGGCGCACTGGTCGCCGCTGCCGCTGTCCGTGCGCGACGCCCGCCGGCACGCCGCTGCGCTGCGCGACCGCATCCGGACGGTGCCGGTGCCCGCACCGCGCATTCTGCCCGCGGCCCGCTCGACGCGAGTGCTCAGCGCGCGCGGCATCGTCGTCCGCTACGCCGACGTCGTCGCGGTCCGCGGCGTCGATCTCGAGCTGCACACCGGCCGCGTCACCGCGCTCATGGGCCGCAACGGATCAGGCAAGTCGTCGCTGCTGTGGGCGCTGCAGGGCTCCGGACCACGCCAGGCAGGCAGCGTGGACGTCGCGGGCGCCGACCCCAAGCAGCAGTCGAGCGCCGACGCGCGGCGGCTGGTCGGTCTCGTACCGCAGACGCCCGCCGACCTGCTGTACCTGACCACTGTGCGGGCCGAACTCGCGCAGGCCGACCACGAATCCGGCAACCCCGACGCAGCTGACGACGCGACGAGCGCGCGCGACCTGCTCGACCGGCTCGCCCCGGGCATCGAGGACGACATGCATCCGCGCGACCTCTCCGAAGGGCAGCGGCTCTCGCTCGTGCTGGCGATCCAGCTGCGCGCCGCGCCCCGGGTGGTGCTGCTCGACGAGCCCACCCGAGGCCTGGACTACGGCGCCAAGCAGGCGCTGATCGGCATCGTCGACGCTCTGGCGGCCGACGGACGCAGCGTGCTGATCTCGACCCACGACGTGGAGTTCGTCGCGTCCGCCGCCGATCGGGTGGTCGTCATGGCCGAGGGCGAGATCGTCGCAGACGGCCCCACCGCCGACGTCATCGTCGCGTCGCCCGCGTTTGCGCCGCAGGTCGCGAAGATCCTCAGCCCGCTGCCGTACCTCACCGTCACACAGGTCGAGCAGGCGCTGGCTGCGTCGTCATGACCATCGCAGCGGCGAGCCGACGGGCGATCGCGATCCGCATCCCGCACCGCACTGTGCTGACCATCGCGATGGCGTCGTTCATCGGGTTCGTCGCGTTTCTGTGGCCCTTCGTCGTCGACCCGGGGCACTTCGATGACTCGGCCACGGCGCCGCTGCTGTTCGGGGTGTTGCTCGTGGTGGTGCTGGCCGTCGTCTTCGCCGAGATCGCCGACGGCGGCATCGACGCCAAGGCCATCGCGATGCTCGGCGTGCTGTCGGCCGTCAACGCGGCCCTTCGGCCACTGGGTGCGGGCACGGCGGGCGTCGAGACCGTGTTCTTCGTGCTCGTCCTCGCCGGGCGCGTCTTCGGGCCCGGGTTCGGGTTCTCACTCGGCTGCACGTCGCTGTTCGCGTCCGCCCTGATCACTGGCGGGGTCGGTCCATGGGTGCCGTACCAGATGTTCGGCTGCGCCTGGGTCGGGATGTTCGCAGGGCTGCTGCCCCGCTGCCGCGGCCGGGTCGAGCTCGTCCTGCTCGCGTTCTACGGCGCCGCCGCAGGCTACTTCTTCGGCTTCATGCTCAACCTGTCGTTCTGGCCGTTCTCGGTCGATCCGCACAGTTCGATCGCCTACCTGCCCGGGGCGTCGTTCACCACGCAGTGGCACCGCTACCTGGTCTTCGACGCCACCACTTCGCTGGGCTGGGACACCGGGCGCGCGATCACCAACTTCGTCTTGATCCTCATCGTCGGACCGGCGGCGCTGGCGACATTCCGGCGCGCGGACCGCCGCGCCGCCTTCGAGGCGCCGGTGGCGTTCGAGACGGCCGAGGCATTGTGAGGATCGTCTCGCTGCTCCCCTCGGCCACCGAGATCGTCTACGCGCTCGGGCTGGAGGACCGGCTCGTCGGGGTGACTTTCGAGTGCGACGAACCGCCGCAGGCCCGCGGCGAGCACACCGTTGTCGTCGGCGGCCGGGACACGAGTGGCATGGCACCCGGCGAAATCGATGCCTACGTGCGGGCGCAGGCCGCCGCCGGCGCAGACCTGTATCACCTGCACGAGGACGCGCTCGCCGCGCTCGACCCCGACCTCGTCCTCACCCAGGACCTCTGTTGGGTCTGCGCGCTGCCGTCGGGTCAGGTCACGCAGGCGCTCGAGTTCCTCGGTTGCCGGGCCGACGTCGTCGCGCTCGACCCGTACTCCCTCGAGGACGTCCTCACCACCATCGCGACGGTCGCCACGGCGGCCGGTGTCGCCGAACGCGGCCTCGACGTGGTGGCCGGGCTCAGGGCCCGGCTGGCCGCGGTCGCCAGTCGGGTCGCCGGAAGCCCGCGGCCACGCGTCGCTGTCGTCGAATGGGTCGACCCGCCGTTCACCGCCGGGCACTGGATCCCCGACCTGGTCCGCGCCGCGGGCGGGGAGCCGGTCGCTGCGAACCCCGGACAGCGTTCGGTGCCGACCAGCTGGGCGGCGATCGCCGAGGCGCGCCCGGACGTCGTGATCGTGTCGCCGTGCGGTTATCACCTCGACGGCGCCGCGCAGCAGGCCGAGGTTGTCCTTGACGCGATCCCGGACGTCCCGGTCTGGGCGATCGACGGGGACGGCCTGATCGTCCGGCCCGGCCCCAGGTTGGTCGCCGGGGTCTACGCGCTCGCGGCGATCCTGCACTCGGACGCCGTACCCGCCCGACCTGACGCCGTGCGTCGGATGCGCTGAGCGCCGGGCTCGCCGACACGCGCGACGATGTCCCGGGTTTGCGCGAACGTGCTCTTACCATCGTTGGGTGCAACGGGTCCAGACGATCCTGCTCGCGATTCTCGCGGTGGTCGTTTTCGGTGCGGCCGGGTACGTCCTCGTTCACAATGACTCGACCGGCCGCGCCGGTACGCAGGATTCGTTCGCACCCGGCAGTACGCCCCCGACACCTGTCGTGTCAGACAGCAATTCGGCCGCGCCGGTCACCGCCGTGAAGAAGGTCGTGGCCTTTGTCGGCGACGAGTGGACGTCCGGTGCGACGGCATCGACCAAGGCGAAACGGTTCACGACCATCGTGGCCACCCGCCTCGGCGTCACCGAGCGCAATCTCGGCAAGCAGGGCAGCGGCTACGCCGACGGCGCCGACTACTCCTCGCGCGTCGATGCCGTGATCGCCGCTCAACCGGACGTCGTCGTCGTGAGCGGGGGACGCAACGACGTCGTCGACAACAACGCGACCGCGGCGGATGCGAACGTCCCGCTGCTGTTCCGGGACCTGCACCGCCGGCTGCCCGACGCGGTGCTCGTGGCCGTGGCCCCGATGTGGGGCGACAGCGACGCACCGCAGCCGCTGGCCGACCTGGCGACCGCGGTCGAGAAGGCGGTCACCGCCGAGGGCGGCAGCTACCTCGACATCGCCGACCCGCTGCACAGTCACCCCGGGCTCATGGCCGATGCCTCCGATCCGAACGATCAGGGCTTCGCGGCCATCGCCGACGTGCTCGCGAAGAAGCTGGCGCCGCTGGTCACGCGCTGATCCGCTGTTGATCAGAGCTGGTCGATCAGTGCCGGCTGACCCGGCTCACGACGTCGTGGTGCTGACGATGACCGGGGTCAGTACAGAGACCATGACCGCCGCTTGGACCGCCTGCACCGACTGCGACACCGCGCCACTGATCGACCTCCCGTCCTTGTTGGCCGCCACGATGGCGTCGGCGCGCCGGCCGGCGTCCTTGCGGTATTCCTTGTCGACGAGCCCGCAAATCATGTTCAGCGGCGAGAGCAACGCGATCAACAGCTCGGTCCGACGCCCGGGTTCTACGCCGTTGGCCAGCACCGCGGTCAGCTGGTCGCGCAGTGCACGCTCGGGCGCTGCGTCCACCTCGGGCCACCTGGTGCTGGCGAACAGACCCAGCGTCTTGTGCGGGTCCTCGGCCAGCACGCCGCGCTCCACCAGCGATCGGCCCACCTGGGTGTCGAGGGGCTTGAGGGCCGACGGCAGCTTGTTGACCCAGTGCGACGCGCTGCGGGGCTTCCCGGACATGCGCAGCTCGGTCAGCACCGCGGTCAGCAAGGGATGTGACGCGGCGTCGCCGGTCGTCACGATGAATTTGTCGTCGACCTCGAGCAGTCCCTCGGTGGCGAGGTCGAGCAGCAACGCACCGGCGATGCCGCTGCCGTACGCGAGAGGTCCGTCGGCCTTGCCCGACTCGTCGTCGTGGGTCAGCAGGAACAGTTGCTCGGCGAGCAGCAGATCGCTCATAATCTCAATTCTGCCCGAATTGTCGGGCCCTTACACCTACGGTCGTGTGGCTCGCGCACCTTTCGGGTACCCCCAGAGAACGGAATCGTGGAATCACCAGGAGGCGCTATGTCCGTCCGTCCGATCTGCGCTGTGGTCGGCGTAGCCGTGCTGGCCGTCGGCATCGCCCTCGGGTCGTCGCCCGCGGGAGGCGCCGACGCTCACCCGCAATCGGTCCGCGGCTCCGGTCTCGTCGGGCTCGGTTCGGGTTTGAACGGGTTCCAGATCGACTTCGCGGCGACTAAAAGCGCGGCCGGCAAGGTCAGCGGGCAGTTCCACGGCTCCGGGCGCCTGACCGCCCTTGGCGTCGCCATTCCGCTGCCCGTCACGCTCAGCGGGCCGGTCACCTGCCTGACTGTCAAGGGCGACACCGCGGCGTTCCGCTACCCGGTCACGGTCGAGCCCACGGCATTGCAGCCGTTGCTCCAAGGGACCTCGGTCGAGATCACGGTCAAGCAAGGGACGGTCGGCAGTCCGACCAAGATCGGCTTCTTCGGCCCGGTGCCCACCGCGCTCCTCCCGTCCTGCGACGGCACGCCGCCGGTGTTCACGCTCGAGGGCACCGCTTCGGTCGACGCGGGGTAGATCGCCGCCGCCCTTTCGGCGGCTCTAATGTCGAGCCGACACCGGACGACGAGAGGACGTGGCATGCCCTGGATATGGCGCCTGGAGAAGCCCGATGGCAGCGAGGTGCCCGCAGGCGGTGCTGCCCCGGCGAATCCGCAGCACGCCAGCCAGTCCGACGCCGAAACCTGGTTGGGGGAGAACTGGCGCGAACTCGCCGACGCCGACGTCGCCCAGGTGAGGCTCTTCGACGGCAGGACTCTGGTCTACGGGCCGATGCCGCTTGCCGAGCAGTAAGTCCTTCTCGGGGTGTCGGCAACAAGCGATTCGCGATATCGGGCGTGCCCAAGGCCCGCAGCGGATCGTCTACTCGGAGGACGTGGTCATGGGCTCCTGCACAAGGGCAGCCACCGTCGGCGAGCGCGGCGTGAAGACATCGAGCACGCCGACGGCGCGCAGGCCCGGAAGCAGCGAACGCAGCTGCGCCAGAACCGCCTCTCGTTCGGACGTCCCCTCAGGCAGCTCCTCGAGGAGTTTGGCGTTGGCGACGAAGGCCGCGACCGTACCCTTGCGCGCTGTGGTCCCGGCGAAAGTTGCGGTGTCGGAGTCGTCCGGTAGCACGTCCTGCGGCCTGATCGGTGTTGTCACGGGTCCATCTTCCATGAGACCGCAGGATCTCGGAGCAGCTGTGGCTTTTGCGCCGGGCGGTAACACCGCGCTGCCGACCGGGTAGACCTCCTGGACCGACCGCGAGAGCAGGCAGAACTCGTTGCCCTCTGGGTCGCCGAGGACCACCCAGCTCACATCCGGCCCCTGGCCGATATCGACCCGGCGCGCGCCGAGGCTCAGCAGTCGCTCGAGCTCGTCCGGCGTCGCCACGCCATCGGCGCGCAGGTCGAGATGCAGCCGGTTCTTGACGGCCTTGCGCTCAGCAACGCCCAGCACGTCGATCGTCGGCCACGCGCTGTCGGGTGGGGCGATGCTGATGACCCCTTCCTCGTCTTCCTCCACCGCGTGCCATCCCAGGACATTGCACCAGAACTCTGCGACCAGCCGTGGGTTCACGGCGTCGATTGCGATGACGGCGATGCGGCTCGACATGCGCGTCATCATCCCTCAGTCCGCCGCGGCGGGACCCTCACCGATCCGGATCACCAGCTTCTGGCTCTTTAGGCGGCATCGTGCGCGGTGCACGTCCTTGGCCTCTATTTGGTGCGCAGCACCTCGACATCCCCGTCGGCGTACTGGGCCCGCAGCACCTTCTTGTCGAACTTGCCCACGGTCGTCTTGGGGATCTCGTCGATGAACGTCCAGTTCTCCGGAATCTGCCACGAGGCAACCTTGCCCTCGAGGTACTTCGCCAGCGAGGCAGCGTCGACCTCACCGTTACGCACGACGAACGCGAGCGGACGTTCGGTCCACCGCTCGTCCGGGATGCCGATGACGGCGGCCTCGGCGACGTCGGGCGCGCCGGCGAGCAGGTTCTCCAGCTCGACGGAGGAGATCCACTCGCCACCGGACTTGATGACGTCCTTGCTGCGGTCGGTGATCTGGAAGAACCCGCGGCGGTCGATGGTGCCGATGTCGCCCGTGCGCAGCCAGCCGTCGTGGAACTTCTCCGGGACGTCAGCGCGGTAGTACGAGGCGGTGATCCATGGCCCGCAGACCTCGATCTCGCCGACGGCTTCACCGTCCCACGGCAGCTCGTCGCCGTCGTCGGACACGATGCGCATGTGAACTCCTGCAATGACGCGGCCCGACTTCAGCCGCCAGTTCATTTCCTCCGCCGAGCCGAGGGGGACGTCGGCGGGCGGGTGCGCCATGCCGCCCACCGGCGACGTCTCGGTCATGCCCCAGCCCTGCACGATGCGCAGGTCGTACTTCTGCTCGAACGCCTCGAGCATCGCGCGCGGGATCGCGGCGCCGCCCGACGTACCCATCCGCAGCGTGGACAGGTCGATGTCCTTCTTCGCCCCGTACTGCAGGATGCCGCCCCAGATCGTCGGAACGGCCGACGCGAGCGTCGACTTCTCGGCGGCGATGAAGTCGCAGATCGGCTCGGGTGTCATGTGCGGTCCGGGGAAGTGCAGCGTGGCGCCCGAGAGGAACGCGCCGAACGGGATGCCCCACGCGTTGACGTGGAACATCGGCACGAACGTGAGTACCCGGTCGGTCTCGGTGATCCCGGTGACGCCCGCGGCCAGGGTTGCCAGCGCGTGCAGGTAGGTCGAGCGGTGCGAGTAGACGACACCCTTCGGATCACCCGTCGTGCCGCTGGTGTAACACATCGACGCGGCCGAGCGTTCGTCCAGCTCGGGCCACACGAAGCCCGGCTGCTCGGCGCCGAGGATCTCGTCGTATCGCACCACGCGGGCGACGGCCTCGAGCGCGGACGTGTCGGCATCACCGATCACGACATACGTCTCGACGGTCTTCAGGTCTGCGGCCAGCGGGGCCAGCAGCCCGACCAGCGTGCCGTCCACGATGATCACGCTGTCCTCGGCGTGCAGGACGATGTGGGTGAGCTGCTCCGCCGGTAGGCGGATGTTCAGAGTGTGCAGGACGGCGCCCATGCCGGGCACCGCGTAGTAGGCCTCGAGGTGCTCCTGGTTGTTCCAGCAGAACGTCGCTACGCGATCGCCGGCCCCGACGCCGAGCTTGGTCAGCGCGGCGGCGAGCCGTTCGGCGTTGACGGCGATCTGCGCGTAGGTCGCACGGCGGGCGCCCTGACCCGTCCACGTGACGCACTCGCTGTCGGGATACACCCGCGACCCGTGCCGCAGGATCGAGGTGATCGTGAGCGGGAAGTCGTCCTGCATCGTGCTGGTGATCAAAGCAGCTCCTCGGTGACGGATACTGCCTTTCTTACCCCACCGGGCGCAGCGGCCGCCTCAGAAGTCCTCGCCGCGCGCGACCTGCGGCCCGGGCAGCCGCCACCGGCGCGGCAGGTAGGCCCGGCTGCCGGCGTAGAAGCCGATCGACATGTCGCTGCCGTCGGCCTTGCCGAACCGGTCGATCGCCATCGCCCGGATGCGCCTGCCTGTGATGAACCACTCGACGAGCAAACCCAGGAACACGCCGAGGACGACGAGCTGGATCGCGGCCAGCGCGGGGACGAACGACCCGGCGATCATGATCGGGAACAGGACGAGCAGGTAGTTGCTGAGCATGCGCTTGGAATCGACGTAGTCGCGCGCGAGCTTGCGGGTCTTGCCCTGGTCGCGGCGCGGTAGCGCCGATTCGTCGCCACGTTTGAGCGCCGCCCGCTGCTCGGCGACCGAACGCGGCTTGGCCGGTGCTGCGCTCTTGGCCGGACGCGGCGCCTTGGCCATCTGCTTCTGTCGGGCATAGGCCTCTTTGCGAGTCTTCGGCGCGGTAACCGGCCCGCGCCGCCCTTCAGCGTCGCGGCGCTTCGGTGTCGGGCGGCCCTTCGGCGCGGACACACGCTGTTCCTCGACATCGGTCTCGACGACCGCGGTCGGCAATACTTCGGCGGGCTTCGCGCGGCGGGTCAGCTTCACGCGCTCAGCGTACCTGCGCCTGCGCGCCGCCCGCGGAACGATGATGATCTCGGGCTGTGCAGCGGGATTCAGCTGCACAGCGTCGAGATCATGAGCGGTCAGGGCAGCGAGAGCATGCGATCGAGCGCGAGCCGTGCGTTCGCGGCCATCCGTGGCTCGACGGTGATCCGGTTCGTAACCTCACCTCGCGCCAGCGATTCGAGCTGGGCCACGAGGTGCGGCAGATCGATGCGGTTCATCGTCGAGCAGTAGCAGACGGTCTTCTCCAGGAACGCGATGTGTTTGTCCGGATACTTGTTCGCCAGGCGCCGCACCAGGTTGAGCTCGGTGCCGACGGCCCACGAGGACCCGGCCGGAGCGGCGTCGAGGGTCTTGATGATGAACTCGGTCGAGCCGACGAGATCGGCGGCGAGCACGACCTCGTGCCGGCACTCGGGGTGCACCAGGATGTTCACATCAGGGATCCGCGCGCGAACGTCGGCGACGTTGCCTACGCTGAACCGCCCGTGCACCGAGCAGTGCCCCTGCCACAAGATCATCTTGGCGTCACGGAGCTGCCGACGGGTGAGCCCACCGTCGCGCTTGTGCGGGTTGAACACCACGCAGTCTTCGAGACGCAGGCCGAGCTCGAGCACCGCGGTGTTGCGGCCCAGGTGTTGGTCGGGCATGAACAGCACCTTCGCAGCCCCCGCGCCGCCGTCGGCGACCGAGTCGAAGGCCCACCGCAGCGCACGTTCGGCGTTGGACGACGTGCAGACCGTGCCGCCGTGCGCGCCGGTGAACGCCTTGATGGCTGCGGTCGAGTTCATGTATGTGACCGGCACGGTCACGTCGGCGATGCCGGCTTCGGTGAGGACGTCCCAGGCCTCGACAACCTGCTGGTAGTTGGCCATGTCGGCCATCGAGCAGCCCGCGTTCAGATCCGGCAGGACGACCGCCTGCGACGGCGCAGTCAGGATGTCGGCCGACTCGGCCATGAAGTGAACGCCGCAGAACACGATGTACGCAGCGTCCGGACGGGCGGCGGCGTCCTTGGCCAGCTTGAAGGAGTCGCCGGTGACATCGGCGAACCGGACCACCTCGTCGCGCTGGTAGTGGTGCCCCAGCAGGAACGCACGGTCGCCGAGAGCGGCCCGCGCCGTCTCGGCGCGGGTGACGAGCGACGGGTCGGACGCCGGCGGCAGCTCGCCGGGGCAATCGACACCGCGTTCGGAGGATGCGTCGCTGCCCCGGCCGAGCAGCAGCAGGGCCAGCGGAGTGGATGCCGGTTCGGTTGACCCGGAGGCGGTGACAATCCCGGGCTGGGTGGTGGTCACAACCCAAAGAGTAATCCGGCGAGGCGGGAGCGGTCCGCGGGCCGTCGCGGTGGTTACCATGGGGGAATAGGTGGACGGTGAACCCGGTTCCGCCTGAGCCGTCCGGCTTGTAATGATTGCAGAGTCACACCTATCCAGGGGAGCGACATGACCAGCACGGAAACCCCCGTCGAGCTGACCCAAACGCCGGCCGACGCGCCGAGCAAGGAAGTTCAGTTGACCGAGGCCGCCGCGAGCAAGGTCCGCACGCTGCTCGAGCAGGAAGGTCGCGATGATCTGCGCCTGCGCATCGCCGTCCAGCCCGGCGGCTGCTCGGGCCTGCAGTACCAGCTCTTCTTCGACGAGCGCTCGCTCGACGGCGATGTCGAACTGCGCCCGCACGACGTCCCGGTCGTCGTCGACCGGATGAGCGCGCCGTACCTCGGTGGCGCGACCGTGGACTTCACCGACACGATCGAGCAGCAAGGCTTCACGATCGACAACCCGAACGCCGGCGGGGGTTGTGCTTGCGGGAACAGCTTCTGCGGGTAGGAGTATTGGGTAGCGTCTGCGGTTATGCCTGTACTTGTTGCCGGATCCATCGCGTCCGATCACCTCATGCACTTCCCGGGGAAGTTCTCGGACCAGTTGCTGGCCGACCAGCTGCACAAGGTGTCGCTGTCGTTCCTGGTCGATGAGCTGGATGTTCGACGCGGCGGCGTTGCGCCGAACATCTGTTACGCGATGGCTCAACTGGGTGGCTCGCCGGTCCTGATCGGCAACGTCGGCAAGGACTTCGAGGAGTACAGGACGTTTCTCGAGCAGGCCGGCGTCGACTGCGATCACGTCCGGGTTTCCGACACCAAGCACACCGCGCGCTTCGTCTGCACGACGGACGAGGAGATGTGCCAGATCGGGTCGTTCTACGCCGGCGCCATGGGGGAGGCCGTCGACATCTCGATCGCGTCGATCTGGCAGGCCACCGGCGCCGAGCTTGCGGTCATCAGTGCCTACGACCCGGCCGCGATGGTGCAGCACAGCGCCGAGTGCCGCGAGAACGGGTTCCGCTTCGTCGCCGACCCGTCCCAGCAGATCACTCGCATGGACGGCCCGGCTCTCGCCGCCCACATCGAGGGCGCTGCCCTGCTGTTCACCAACGACTACGAGAAGAGCCTGCTCGAAGCCAAGACCGGGCTGTCCGAGGCCGACATCATGGCACAGGTCGACATCCGCGTGACCACGCTCGGCTCGAAGGGTGTCGAGATCGTCGGCCGCGACCTCGAGCGGGTGCACGTGCCGGTGGCCAAGGAGCGGACCAAGGCCGACCCCACCGGCGTCGGTGACGCGTTCCGGGGCGGCTTCCTGACGGCGCGCGGTTGGGGGCTGTCGTGGGCGCGCGCGGCCGAGGTCGGCAGCCTGCTTGCCACGATGGTGCTCGAGATCGTCGGGACGCAGGAGTACACCGTCGAGAAGTCGACGTTCAGCGACCGGCTGGCCGAGTCCTACGGCGACGACTGCGCTGCCGAGGTGCTGCCCTACCTCGTGTGACGGATTGATGGCGTGCGCTATCGCACTGCCTGACATTCTGGTTCGCGATGTTCCCGAAGGCCGATGGAGCGCCTGCGGAGCGACTAGAGCCGCACCGGGTAGACAGGCGCGGGCGGGTCGATCTGGATGCGGCCCTCGACGAAGATGCCGTGCCAGATGAGCAGGACCAGCAGCGTCCAGATCTTGCGAGAGTAGTCGTGCGGGCCGGTGCGGTGGGCGTCGAGCAACCGCAGCGCGGCATCGCGGTCTATCAGGGCGTCGGCCTGCGAGTCGACGATGATCGCCCGGGCCCACTCGTACATGACGTCCTTGAGCCAGTGCCGGATCGGCACCGGGAAGCCGAGCTTGGGCCGGTTGATCACGTGCGCGGGCACGATGAGCTCCAACGCGCGCCGCAGCGCGTACTTCGTCGTCTCCTTGGTCAGCTTCAGATCGGTGGGCACGGACGAACCGATGCGGAATACCTCGGTGTCGAGAAAGGGCACCCGCAGTTCGAGCGAGTTGGCCATCGTCATCTTGTCGGCCTTGACCAGGATGTCGCCGCGGAGCCACGTAAACAGGTCCACGTACTGCATGCGGGTCGAGTCGTCGAGGTGCGTCGTGCGGTCGTACAGCTCGCGGGTGACGTCCATGTAGGAGACGGACGGGTCGTAGGGCTTGAACAGACCCTGCATCTCGTCCGGACGGAAGATGCGGGCGTTGCCGTAGTAGCGCTCCTCGATGCCGATGGAGCCGCGGCGCAGCATGTCCTTGCCGCGCTTGCCCTCGGGCATCCGCGCGCCCAGTCGACCGAGACTCCGCCGGGCGGATATCGGCAGGCGGTCGAACGCGCGCAGCGAGATCGGTTCGCGGTAGATCGTGTAACCGCCGAACAGCTCGTCGGCGCCTTCACCGGACAGCACCACCTTGACGTGTTTACGCGCCTCGCGGGCGATGAAGTACAGCGGCACCAGCGCCGGGTCGGCCACCGGATCGTCGAGATACCAGACGATGAGCGGCAGCGTCTCCATCATCTCCTCGGCGGCGACGACTTTGGTGATGTGCTCCACGCCGATGGCCGCTGCGGACTCGGCCGCGACGTCGATCTCGCTGTAGCCTTCCCGCTCGAACCCGGTGGTGAACGTCAGCAGCTTCGGGTTGTACCGCTTGGCCAGTGCCGCTATCGCGGTCGAGTCGATGCCGCCGGACAGGAACGAGCCCACGGTGACGTCGGCGCGCATGTGCTTGGCGACCGAGTCGTCGAGCGCCTCGGCGATCTGGCGGTAGAGCTTGGCGGCGTCCGGCACGGGCTTGATTGCGAAGTCCGGGTGGAAATAGCGATGCGGATGGAGCTCCTCGGCCGCCTTCATCGTGAAGTACGTGCCTGATTCCAGGCGACGGATCGCCCGGTGCATCGACGCCGGCTCGGGGACGTACTGCAGGGTCAAGTAGTTCTGCACCGCGGTGGTGTCGATATCGGTCGACGCCCCGGGTAGCGCGACGTCGAGCAGCGACTTCTTCTCACTGGCGAAGAAGGCGCCGCGCTCGTCGACCATCGTGTAGAGCGGTTTGATGCCGAACCAGTCGCGAGCGCCGAAGAGCACCTTGTCCTGGGAGTCCCAGATCAGGAAGGCGAACATGCCCCGCAGCTCCCGGACGATCTTGGGGCCGAGGTGGTGATAGCCGGCGACGATCGCCTCGCCGTCGCCTTCGGTCTCGAACGTCGCACCGAACTCGCGGGTCAGCCGCTCGCGCAGCTCGAGGTAGTTGTAGATCTCGCCGTTGAAGATCAGCTGGTAGCGCCCGGCCAGCCAGGGCAGCGGCTGGTGCGAGTGGTCGATGTCGATGATCGATAGCCGGCGGAAGCCGATGGCGACGTCGTCGTCGTGCCAGACCCCGCCTTCGTCCGGGCCGCGGTGGCGCATGTCCGGCAGCGACGCCTCGACTTCGGCCGCGAGCTGCGCCGCACTACCGTCGGCCGACAGGAATCCAATCAGTCCACACAAGGGCCTACTCCGCCTCCCCGAACCTCACTGTTGTCGTCTCGTTCCAGCCCTATTCTCCAGGTTCGTTATTGCATATCGCTTCCAGCCTCAGGTTGCTTGGTGTTCAACACAACCGTCGCACCTGGTAGGACGGGGTTCCGTCCGCCGCGACCCGCTCGCCGACGTATTCCTGTGCGCGCATGCGGCACCAGGCCTGGATGTCCGGGCGGGCGGCAGGGTCGTCGGCCTCGACGGTGATCGTGGCGCCCACGTCGACCGCGTCGATCTGGCGGGCGAGATCGAGGATCGGGAGCGGGCAGCGCCGTCCCCGAGCGTCGAGAATCACGTCGTCACTGCGTTCGGGGCGCCCAGGGGCGCCATGCCTGTGGTTCGCACCGCTTGCGTCGCTCACAGCCCGTCCGCCCCGAGTTCGGCGCGCACCCCGGCGACCATCTGAGGGAGGACGGCCAGGAACTCGTCCACCTCGGCGTCGGTCGTCCCCTCATGCAGCGAGACCCGGACGTTTCCGGACGTCAGCGCGCCCATGGCGACCAGCACGTGCGAAGGCTCGAGGCTCGACGACGTGCATGACGACCCGGACGACACCGCGAAGCCGCGCCGGTCTAGAGCGCTGAGAAGCGCCTCGCCGTCGACGTACAGGCAGGAGAAGGTGACCAGGTGCGGCAGCCGGTCGTCGGGATCGCCCTGCAGCTCGACGTCCGGAATGGTCGCGGCGACGGTCGTGCGGATTCGCTCGACGAGGGCGCGATGCCGGGCGGCGACGGCGTCCCGCTCGGCCAGGACCGCGCGCAGCGATGCGGCGGCGGCCACGATCGCAGGCAGGTCGGGCACGCCCGGGATGCGTCCGCCTTCGCGCTCGTCCGCGGGGAACGGCGAGCGCCAGCGGACGCCCGTTCTTACGGCGAGCACGCCGACGGTCCCGCCGCCCCAGGTGCGCGCGTCGGCGGCGAGCACCGACCAACCGTCCGGGACCGGCGCGTGGCCGACGGTCTGCGTAGCGTCCACGATGAGCGGGATGTCGAGCAGGCCGGCCACCTCGGCGACGGGTTGGCGCGTCCCGACCTCGTGGTTGGCCGCCTGCAGCGCGACGGCGGCAACGTCGGGGGAGCGCGCCGCCGCGACGAGGGCCGCGATGTCGACACGTCCGCGCTGGTCGACGCCGACCGATCTGGCCTGCCCATAGTTCTCGCTGTAGCTCTCGGCCGCGTGCAGCACCGCCGAGTGCTCTACCGCGCTGTGAACGAAGGTGTGCGCGCGCCGGTTGCCGGCGAGCGTGCCAAGAACGGCGGCGTGCAGAGCCTGGGTGCCGTTGCCGACGAAGCTGACCTCGTCGGCCCGCGCGCCGAGGCCGACCGCGACCGTCTCGCGGGCGGCCGCAAGCAGGACGGCGGCCCGGCGAGCGGCGCCGTACAGCCGCGCAGGATCGGCCCAGCCGTGAGCCAGAGCGGCCTGCAAGGCCTCGCGGGCGACCGGATGCAACGGCGCCCCGGCTGCGGCGTCCAGATAGGCGGGCACGGCACGACCGTAGCGGCCCGGATGCTGCTCCGGTGATGCAGCGGACCGCAGCGCCACGACAGGGGTCGGAGGGGGTGCGCGGGCGGAGGTCCAGTAGGCTCGCACCCGTTCCTGGACGTGTCGAGAGGCGGTTACTGGTGCGTCGAAATCGATGGGCACGGGGTGGCCGTCTCGGCCTGCTCCTCGCGACCCTGACCGTGCTGCTCTCGGGCTGCTCGGCCGGCGATTGGGAACGCAATCTCCGCTTCGGCTGGCCCACCGGCGTCACGAAGCAGGCCACCCGGATGCGCGTGCTCTGGACGTGGTCGTGCGTCACGGCGCTGATCCTGGGCGTCATCGTGTGGGGCCTGATCTTCTGGGCCTGCATCCGCTATCGCAAGAAGAACGACGAGCTGCCACGCCAGACCAAGTACAACTTCGCCGTCGAGGCCGTCTGCTTCACGTTTCCCTTCATCGTCATCGCAGGGCTGTTCTACCGCACGGTGATCGTGGAGGACTACGTCAACCACACGACCAAGAATCCTGACGTCATGGTCCAGGTCGACGCGTTCAAGTGGAACTGGAAGTTCGAGTACCACAGCTATCGCGGTACCGAGGCCCACAAATCGCCGACCGCCACGACGCTGGCGTACACCGACCCGACCTCCGGCAAGCAGCTGGCCGACCCCCAGCACAAACGCCTGCCGTACTACCTGGCCACGACCGGCGACTCGAACACCATCCCCATCCTGGTGCTGCCGGTGCACCAGACCGTCCAGTTCGACGAGCACTCCTTCGACGTCCTGCATTCGTTCTGGGTGCCCGAGTTCCTGTTCAAGCGCGACGTCATCCCCTATGAGAACCCGTCCGCCCTCAAGAACGTCGACTCGTACGAAACCAAGCGGGACAACAAGTTCGAGATCACACCGACGTCGACGGGCAGCTTCGTCGGCCGGTGCGCGGAACTGTGCGGCACGTATCACTCGCAGATGAATTTCGAGGTGCGGGTCGTCTCACAAGCAACGTTCGTCAAGTACACAGACGGGCTGAAACAGCTCGGCCCGAACGATCCCAACGCGCAGGAAAAGGCGCTTCGGACCGCCATGCCGGGCAAGAGCCCCTTCGCGACCACGACGTACCCGTTCAAGACCAACCGCACCTCGCGCTCGGCATCGGAGAAGGGGAACAACTGACGTGAAGGTCGAAGCCCGCGTATTCCTCGGTGTCGGCGCCTTCTTCTGGCTGACGGCCATCGGCTACGGCATCTGGACGTCGCTGCCCAACAGCTTCAGTCACGGGCACATCGAGTCCGTCGGCGTGGTTGGGCTCATCCTGTCCGGCGGCCTGGTCGGCATCCCGGGCATGTTCTTCCAGTTCGTATCGCGGCGCATCGATCCGCGTCCCGAGGACCGCAACGACGCCGAGATTGCTGAGGCCGCCGGGGACGTCGGCTTCTTCAGCCCGGGCAGTTACTGGCCGGTCTCGCTCGCCGCGGCCGCCACGTTGGCCGGTCTCGCTCTGGCGTTCGTGCAGATCTGGCTGTTGATCGTCGCCATGCTGCTGCTGATGTTCACCATCGGCGGCCTGCTCTTCGAGTATTACGGCGGCGGCAACCGCTCGCACATCGCCTGACCTCTGTGCGGCGCATCGGCGTGGTGGCGCTTGCGCTGCTGGGCCTCGTCGTCGTCGCCCGCGCGTCCCGCCCGGTCGGCGGTCGTCCGCCCGAGGCCACAGTGAGCAGCAATGTGCTGATCTCGGTGGTGCCGCTGCGCGGAGCGTTCGATGCGACCGATGTGCTGCCGCACGCGGCCGGAATGGTCGGCTCGCACCGCTCACATCACCCGGGCGACGGCAGCCTTCGACGCATCGCCCGGGGTCAGGAGCGAGGATCAGTCGGTGAGCTGCTTGCGCGACTCGTCGGCGTGGTCGGACTCTGAGGACTCGAGCTCGTCGAGTGCGGCCTGGATATCCTGCTTCTCCTTGACCGGCCAGAGGAAGCCGCGGATGGTGCGCAGGGGTTGCGCGGCGCCCAACTGGTTCATCCGCTTGGGGACCGGTGCACTGGCGTAGGCCAGCTGACCGTGCCCGTGCTCGTCGACCGGGCCGAGTGGCTGGTGCACCTCGATGAACTCACCGGTCGGCAGCAGCTTGACCACGCCCGTTTCGACCCCGTGCTCGAGGACTTCGCGGTCGTGGCGCTGCAGACCGAGACAGACCCGGTAGGCCACCAGGTACGCGACCGGCGGAACGACGAACAGTGCGATGCGCCCGCCCCACGTCATGGCGTTGAGCGAGATGTCGAACGCCTTGGCGATGATGTCGTTGCCGCCGGAGAGAAACAGCACCAGGTAGAAGCCGATGGCCATGCAGCCCAGTGACGTGCGGACCGGGACGTCGCGGGGACGCTGCAGCAGATGGTGGGTCGCTCTGTCCTTCGTCATCTTCGCTTCGATGAACGGATAGGCCCCGGCGACGGTGAACAGGATGCCGGGGAGCACGACCGTCGGCCAGAAGATCGCCGGAAGGGTGTGACCCCAGCCCCGAATCTCCCAGGACGGGAACAGACGGGTGGAGCCGTCCAGGAACATCATGTACCAGTCAGGCTGCGAGCCCGAGGACACCTGGGACGGCTCGTACGGGCCGTACAGCCACACCGGGTTGATCTGGGCGAGCCCACCGAGCGCGGCGGTGATGCCGAACACGATGAAGAAGAAACCGCCGGCCTTCGCGGCGTACAGGGGGAGGATCCGCTCGCCGGTGACGGTGTCCTCGGTGTGCCCGTGGCCAGGGAACTGCGTGTGTTTCTGGCGTATCACCAGCGCCAGGTGCGCCCCGATCAGGGCCGCGAGGATCGCCGGTATCAGCAGGACGTGCGCTATATAGAAACGCCCGATGATGACGTCACCGGGGAACGTGCCGCCGAAGACCAGGAAGGAGACCCAGGTACCGATCACCGGGATCGACAGCATGATCGCGTCGGCGATGCGCAGCCCGGTGCCGGAGAGCAGGTCGTCGGGTAGGGAGTACCCGGCAAAGCCCTCGATGATGCCCAGACCGATCAGCCCGAGACCGATCAACCAGTTGAGTTCACGCGGCTTACGGAACGCCCCGGTGAAGAACACCCGGAACATGTGGACCAGCATGGCGGCGAGGAACATCAACGCGGACCAATGGTGGATCTGCCTGATGATCAGCCCACCGCGGACGTCGAACGTGATGTTCAGCGTGGACTCGAAGGCCCGCGACATCGGTACGCCCTGCATCAGCGTGTACCGGCCGTGATACGTCGTCTCGATCATGGACGGGTCGAAGAAGAACGTCAGATAGGTGCCGGTGAGCAACAGGATGATGAACGAGTACAGCGCGATCTCGCCCATCATGAACGACCAGTGGTCGGGGAAGACCTTGTTCAGTTGCTTACGCATGGGGCCGGCGAGCTTGAGCCGCTGGTCGAACCACTGACCCGCCTTGCCCGCCCGCGTGCGCGGCTCGGTCGACCTACGTGGCTGCGTGCTCGCTGTCATGGCCGCTCCCAGAACGCCGGGCCGATTGCTTCCTTGTAGTCGCTGAGCGCAACGAAGTACTGGTTACCATCATCGCCTATTTCCACGGCGAGTGGCAGCTTGGGCAGGCTTCGCGATGCGGGGCCGAACACAGGTTTGGCGTCGGAGAGCACCTCGAACTGCGACTGGTGACACGGGCAGAGCAACCGGCTCGTCTGCTGCTCGTACAGCGACGCGGGGCAGCCGGCATGGGTGCAGATCTTCGAGAAAGCCAGGTACTCGGGATTCTCCTTGGGCCAGCCGAAACCGGCCTGACCCTTGCGGGCCTTGACCTGCTGCCCCGGGCGGATCCGGATGAGCAACGTGGGCGAGGACGCATCGGTGACCCCGTCCTTGCCGTCGACCTGCTGGCGCACACCCGGGAAGACGGTGAGCAGGCCGCCGGGCTCGAGGTCGTTGGGCCCGACACGGTCGAAATTCTCCTTGACCAGCGGCACGTGCTTCTGACCGGGCGGCGCCCATTTCGGGTCGAAGAACGTGTGGAACAGCCTGTCGCCCGGCTTCTTGATCATCGCGCCGACGATGGCGACGAGCGGGACGGTGGCCAGCGCTCCGCCGGCCAGGCCGAGGGTCTTGAGGATGAGCCCGCGCCGGGGCAGGCCGGTGTCTTCGAGGCCGACGAGCAACGTCGCCTCGGTCATCAGCTTGTCCTCGTCGCTGGACGGCACGTCGTGGCGGTCCTGGACGGCTTCTTCTTCGGGCATCAGCCACTTGGCCCACAGGACCATGCCGACACCGATGAAGACGAGCATCAGGGCCAGCAGACCCCCGAGCACCGGTGTGTAGAACCGAAAGTTCTGCGGCGTGCCGGGCAGGTGCCACTTGAACGGCAGCGCGACGAAGGCGACGATGAAACCGACGCCGGCCAACGCCGAGATGGCGAAGCAGGCCGCCACCCCCCGCTCAGCGCGCGTCTCGGCCTTCGTGCCCCGGATCGGGAAACGGTCGCGCCGGTGGACGATGTGGACGCCGTCGGCCTCGGAGCCGGCCAGCATGGCGTCCTCGGGGGACAGCTCGCGGATCTCGTCTGCGGTGAGGGGCTCGCTCTGGCCGTGCTGCTGGGTCGTGCTCATCGCGACCTCGCTCCGATCCAGAGGATGGTGAGCATCAGGGCACCTACTCCGCCGACCCAGATGACGACGGCTTCGGAGACCGGACCGATGCGGTCGATGCCCGCACCACCCGGGTCTTGCGACGCCTTCAGATTCTGGACGTAAGCGATGATCGACTTCTTCTCGAGCGGAGTGATCGAGTTGTCGCTGAAGACCGGCATGTTCGCCGGCCCGGACAGCATCGCCGCATACATGACCCTGTCGGTCGCATCATTCAGTGACGGGGCGACCTTGCCGGCCGACAACGGGGCGCCCTTGCCTGTGGCGCCATGGCATGAGGCGCAGTTCAGCCGGAACAGCACACCGCCGTTGGCGATCTGGCTGTCCGTGCCGCGCAGATCGCCTTGCGGCACGCTGGGGCCGCCGCCGATCGATCCCACGTAGGCCGCGAGCTGTTCGATCTGGGCCTCGTCGAACTTGGGCGCCTTGCGGGCGGCGTACGCCCCCTGGTTCGCCAGCGGCATGCGCCCGGTCTTGACCTGGAAGTACACCGAGGCCTGGCCCACACCGACGAGCGACGGCCCTTGCCCCTTGACACCTTCGAGGTTCGCGCCGTGGCAGGTGATGCACGTGGTCTGGAACAGTTGCTGGCCGGCGGCGACGTCCGCGGCGCTCGCGCCGTTGCCCGCCGCACCCGAGGTGGTGGCGAATGCGGCGTACGCGCCGCCCATGGACGTCAGCGCAGCCAGCAGGATCGCCGAGGCGCCGATACGCCTGCGCACGGCCTTCCGAGAGCTGTGTGCGCGCGGCATGCCGGACTTGGCGTCGGCGATGTCGGCACCGGTGGCCGAGACAGCCGGCTCGAAGCCGACCTCGCTGACATCGCTGTCGATGTCGTCGTCCTTCAACGGATGCCCCTTCACAGTCGGCAGTCGTTAGCGCGGGTAACCGGTCATCTGATGAGGTAGATCACCGCGAACAACCCGATCCAGACGATGTCCACGAAGTGCCAGTAGTACGACACCACAATGGCCGCGGTGGCCTGGGCCGGAGTGAACTTCCCGAGGGCCGTGCGCATCAGGAAGAAGATGAATGCGATCAGCCCACCGATGACGTGCAGGCCGTGAAAACCCTCGGTCAGGAAGAAGACCGACCCGTAGCCGGTGGCCGAGATTGTGTTGCCCAGGTGAATCTCGTTCAGGAACTCGTTGCCCTGCCCGAGCACGAAGATCAGGCCCATGAAGAAGGTGATGACGAACCAGCGGCGCAGCTTGTAGACATCGCCCTTCTCGGCGGCGAATACGCCCCACTGACAGGTGAAACTCGACGACACCAGGATGATCGTGAACGGCAGAGCGTACGGCAGATCAGGCTTGATCTGCTCGCCGTCGGGCAGATGCATCGGCCAGTCGCTGCCGTGGACGGCCCGGACGGTGAAGTACATCGCGAACAAGCCCGCGAAGAACATCAGCTCGCTCGAGAGCCAGACGATGGTGCCGACGCTGACGATGTTCGGGCGCGTCAGCGAGTGGACCTTGCTGGACTCGAAGCTGGGTGCAGCGGCTGTCGAGGTCACGCACGTATTGTGCCCTGCCGATCCGACGCTCGGGCGACGGGGGTGGCTCGTGTTGCCCGACTGTTGCGCAGCGCGCTGGGGTGCCTCGCAGCGTCGCGCCGACGGTGCCATCGAAGGCATGGCGGGAGCGCCGATACGATCGCTGCATTCGTCAAAGAGCGAGGGGCAGCAATGTCGGTTGTACCGGACCAGGTGACCGTTCTCGTCTACAGCAATATTGCCGCCGTCCGCGCGCAGGTGCGGACCGCGGTCGGTCGCCGTCCGGCGCCTGATACCGGGCGAATCGAATGGATCGAGTGCACCTCGAACGCGGAGGTGGTCCACGAACTCGACGAAGGCGGCATCGACGTCGCGATCCTCGACGGCGAGGCCCAGCCCACCGGGGGCATGGGCTTGGCGCGGCAGTTCAAGTACGAGATCGAGGACTGCCCCCCGATCGTCGTGCTCATCGCCCGTCGACAGGACGGCTGGTTGGCCAGCTGGTCGCTCGCCGACGCTGTGATCAACACCCCGATCGACCCGGTCGAGAGCGCCGAAGTCGTCGCCGAGCAGCTTCGGCGGCGCTATACCGGCATTCCCGTCGTCCGGTAGCGCGATGACTTTCGCGGTGGGCCGCGCGATGACAACCGCCGCGACTGGCCGGTCGTGACCGGACCGGTTCACACCTGGCCCGGGGTGCTCTCCCTGCTCATGGCCGGCCGTGCTCTGAGCGCCGACGACACGGCCTGGGCGATGGACGAGATCATGTCGGGCAACGCGTCGCCGGCCCAGCTCGCTGCCTTCGCTGTGCTGATGCGGGCTAAGGGCGAGACGCCGGACGAGCTGGGTGGGCTGGTTCGCACGATGCTCGAGCACGCCACTGCACTGCCCATCGAGGGCCGCGCCGTCGACGTCGTCGGCACCGGCGCCGACCGCGCGCACACGGTGAACATCTCCACGATGGCCGCCCTCGTCGTGGCCGGATCCGGTCGGCGGGTGGTCAAGCACGGCAACCGCGCGGCGTCCTCGGCCTGCGGCGCGGCGGACGTCCTTGAGAAGCTGGGGGTCGTCATCGACCTCCCGCCCGCCGGCATCGCACGGACGGTGGCCGAGGTCGGCATCGGGTTCTGTTTCGCCCGCGTCTTCCACCCGGGTATGCGCCACGCCGGGCCGGTTCGCGCCGAACTCGGCGTCCCGACCGCCTTCAACTTCCTGGGTCCGTTGACCAACCCCGCGCGGGTCACCGCTGCGGCGATCGGCTGCGCAGACCGGCGGATGGCACCCGTCATGGCCACAGTGCTGGCGGCGCGCGGCGATACCGCGCTGGTGTTCCGCGGCGACGACGGCCTCGACGAGGTGACGACCACGACGACCACGAGCGTATGGGTGGCCGCCGGGGGAGACGTGGTCGAGACGTCGATCGATCCCGCGGACTTCGGCATCGACCCGGTCCGGCCCGAGGCCCTGCGCGGGGGCGACGCGGCGTTCAATGCCGCGGCCGTGCGCTCGATGCTCGCCGGCGACGGCGCGGGATTCCGCGATGCCGTGCTGCTCAACGCCGCCGCCGCCATCGCGGCGTACGAGGGCGTCACGGCTGCGACGCTCACCGACTCGCTGGCACAGGGACTCCGGGACGCCGCCGCTGCGGTCGATAGCGGAGCCGCGGCGCAGCTGCTGGACAGTTGGATCACGATCAGTCAGGCCGCGCGCACCCCCTGAGCCCGCGGACGCGGATACTGGGCAGGTGATGTCGTCCCGCATCCCGCGCCTCGCCGTCCTCGCCTGGACCATTGCCGCCACCGCCGGCGCCGGCCTGGCCCTCGCCGTGTGGCACTACCTCTCGTCCGGGGCCGGCCACGCCCACGACGCGATGGGCGGGATGAGCGCGTCGGACGCCCTGACCCGAGGCGGGTCGGGCAGCCCGACCCGGCCCCTGCACGACGTTCTGTTCACCGCCTGGCATCTGGACGCGACGGCGGTCGCCGTGCTGGTCGTCGTCGGCGCGGCCTACCTGACCGGTGTAGCGCTCGTCCCGGTGCGCTCGCCCGGGACGACCTGGCCGGCCCGGCAGGCGGCGTCGTTCTTGCTCGGACTGGCCGTGTGTGCGTTCGCCACCAACGGCAGCATCGCCGTGTACGACCAAGTGCTGTTCTCCGCCCACATGGCCGGGCATCTCGCCCTGGTCATGGTGGCGCCGGCGCTGCTGATGTGGGGACGCCCGCTGAAGCTGCTACTCGCGTCCGCGACGCCCGCGCGCCGGGAGCGGGTCGAGCGCATCGTGCGCGGCCGGATCGCCTCGGTGTTGACGGCCCCGCCGGTTGCCCTGGCCGTCTATGCGGTGGTCATCGTCGGCAGCCATCTAACGGGGCTGATGGACACCATCATGCGCAACAACTGGGCCGGGCAGGCCGAGCACCTGGTGTACGTCCTCGCCGGCTGTCAGTTCTTCGTGCTCGTGGTCGGCGACGAACCGATCCGCTGGCGCCTCGCGTCGCCCGCACGGTGGCTGCTACTGGCGCTGGCGATGGCTGTGGACACGTTTACCGGCGTCGTGCTCATGCAGGGCACGAAGGCCGTGGGCTTGCTACCGTCCCGACTCCCCGTCGACGCGTTATCCGACACCCGCACCGGCGGCGCGATCATGTGGTTCGGCGGCGACGCGATCATGGCCGCGATCATGGTCGGCCTCGTCGTCGGCTGGCTGCGGCGGGTCGACACCGCGCAGCCCGAGCACGGCTGGCTCGAGCAGGCACGAACGGCGACCTTCAGCGCTCACACCGGCCGTCCCGATCAGGAGGACAAGTTCCTCGACGAGGACGACTCGGCGCGCATGGCCTACAACGAATGGCTGGCGAGACTCGATCGTTGACTGGATCCCCCGCCCGCGGATCTTGTCCGACCCGCCCGCTGTGCTCGGGCCGTCCTGCGATCTGCACCGCTCGCTACCGCAAGCTCGCCGCGCTCGCTACCGCAAGCTCGCTGCGCTCGCGCGGCTGCGGAGAGCTCGGACCGAAGCGCGTCGTCGCTGTCGCTCCTCGGGGCTCGATCCTCGTGCCTCTCGTACTGTTTGACCGACATGCGTGTTGCCTGGGCGGACGTGCTCGATGCCAACTCGACGCGATCGTTGGTCCTACTCGACGCCGATGCTGAAGGTGGACTCGAGGTCGTGGCGGCTGTAGGCGCGGAACGCGATGTGCGTGTCGGTGTGCACGACGCCGGGCACCTTGGACAGCCGGCCGGCGATGACGTCGGCAATGGCTTCGAACTCGCGGACTCGGACCACCGCGACCAGGTCGACGTCGCCGGCCACGGAGTACACCTCGCTGACGCCGTCCAACCCGGCGATGGCCTCCGCGACCTCCGGAATCTTGTCGGCAACGACTGCGATCATCACGATCGCGGTGATCACCGACGGACCTCCACGCGAGCGCTCACGGACCGACCATAGCGCGGGCGGACGCGCGGGCCGGCCGGCTGACCACCGGCAGCCGTCGACGATCGCCGAACGGATCAGCGGCAGCGCGAGCGCCGCCCGACCCGAGATAGGCGTGCATGCAGCCCGCACCGAAGGCCGGCATCGACCACGGATCGCTAGCGGCAGCCAGGCGGGTGCCGGGCTCTTCGAGCCAGCGCAGAACGCACTCGGATTCCTCCGCCAGTGGCACGTGGCTGTCGTCGAGGACGTCGGCCGTTGCCCGCAACGCATCGATGACCGGCCAGGGCGGCACGCCGCGCGGCGCAACGGCGGCTGCGGCGAGGCGACCGGCGCGTATGACGGACAGCTCCCACCCGCCGGTGCCGTCGGGCCGTGCGCCGACGAGTTCGCCGACGGCCCGTAGCGAGGACAGCCGCTGCATTCGTGCGCAGGCGCGTACGACGCTGGCGATGCGGTCGCGGACCACAGCCGCCTGTTCGTAGCGTTGGTCCGATGACAGCCCGGCGAGCTTGCGCTCGAGCGGCTCGACCAGGGGTCGGACGTCGCCGAGCCAGGCAGAGGCGACGAGACCGACCAGCGCCGCGTACTGCTGCGGCGTGGTGCCGCCTTCACAGGGCGCGCCGCACCGGCCGAGGCCGGCGAGTACGCATGCGGCACGCACCACGCGGCGCAGGGAGAGCCGATCGCTGCACTGGCGCAGCGGGACGGCGTCGTGGATGGCGTCGCGGACGACCTCGGCCTGCCGTTGGGTGCGCAACGGCCCGAGGTAGGAGGCGCCGTCGGCGCGACGGTCCCGCACGATCGACAGGCGCGGGAACGGCTCGACGGTGAGCTTCAACCAGACGGCGCGCTCCGGGAACTTCGAGCGCCGGTTGTACCGGGGCTTGTGCGTGGCGATCAGCCGCAGCTCGCGCACCTGCGCTTCGAGCGCGTGTGCGCACTCGATGGGGTCGACGCGTTCGGCCAGGCCGACCATCTCGCCCATCCGGCTGCGGGTCTCGCTCGCGACGAAGTACTGGCGTACCCGCGAGCGCAGGTTGCGGCTCGTGCCGACGTACAGCGGCTGGCCCCGCACGTCGCGGAAGATGTAGACCCCGGGCCGCGGCGGCAGATGGTCGGCGAGGTGGCGTTTGCGTCGCTGCGCCTCGGAAACCTGCGCGGTGAACGACTTGAGCTCGGTCAGCGAGTGGACCCCGAGATTGCCGAGCCGGCCGATCAGCCCGTGCAGGACGTCGACTGTGGCCCTGGCGTCGTCGAGCGCGCGATGGTTGGGCGTCGTCGTGGCGTGGAAGAAGGGTGCGAGCGTGCCCAGCTTGCAGTTCGGAACCTCGTCGCGGGTCAGGATTCGTCGCGCGAGCACGGCGGTGTCGACGACGGCCAAGCCTGGCCAGGCCGTGGCCAGGCGGTCGCAAGCCGCCTTGAGGAATCCGATGTCGAACGGTGCGTTGTGGGCGACCAGGACGCTGCCGCGAGCGAATTCGAGAAACGACGGGACTGCAGCGGCGATCGTCGGGGCCGCGGACACCATCGAATCGGTGATGCCGGTGAGCACGCTGACGAACGGGCTGATCGCAGCTTCGGGGTTCACCAGAGTCTGGAACTCGCCGAGGACCTCACCGCCGCGCACCTTGACGGCGCCGATCTCGGTGATCGCATCGGTACCCGCGGCGCCGCCGGTCGTCTCGAGGTCGACGACGACGAACGTGATGGTGTGCAGCGGCTCCCCGAGTTCGTCGAAGCTCAGCTGCCGGGGACGGGCCGCCGGCGACGATTGCGCGCGCTGTTCGTGCGGCATATGTTGCGGCGCGGCCGAGGTCATGAACCGGACGTTAGGACGGGGGTCTGACGAAAACGTGCAGACGCGCGGCGCGACTGCACGCGCGGCTCTGCTGGGGAGAAACTGTCTGACCCCGCTTCTAGCGTCCCGGACGTGCCCGGCTCGGCTGGGCGCAAACCGGATCGGACAAAGGAGCTCGGGAATGCTCATTGATTGCCAAACCTGTGTCGCACGGGACATCGCCTGCCGCGACTGCGTGGTCACCGCCCTGCTGGACAGACCACCGAGCGCAGGACAACCGAGCGGGCCGCACCCGAAGGCGGGGCGACAGATCTCGCCGAAACCGGTCGAGTTGAGCGACGACGAACGCGCCGCAATCGGCTTCCTTGCTCACGCCGGCCTCGTCCCGCCGCTTCGACTTGTGTCCGTTATTTCCGCTGATGGACGGGAAACTGCTTGACGAACGGCGCAAACTCCTGAACGCGCCGACGCCCGGCACCCGTTGACTCACGTCAAGATGCGCGCGTAGCTGGGGTCGTTGACTCATCAGCGGATGCGCGCGTGCGGGCAGCTCGTGTGGAGGGTTTCGCCGGTGCTGTTGCCTTGCTGGTGGTGATCTTGAGTA
>JBPCOE010000002.1:0-19089 GCA_051000605.1 Jatrophihabitans sp. | reverse complement strand
GGCTGCGTCCGTCTCTGCTGCGTCCGTCTTGGCTGCGTCCGTCTTGGCTGCGTCCGTCTTGGCTGCGTCCGTCTTGGCTGCGTCCGTCTTGGCTGCGTCCGTCTTGGCTGCGTCCGTCTTGGCTGCGTCCGAAGCTGTATCCGTCTTGGCTGTGGGCGCGCTCTTCGCTTCGGGAGCGGTCTTCGCCGTGGCCTTGACGGCCTTCTTCTTCGGGGTGGTGGCCGCGCCCGAGGTATCGGTGGTATCGCCACCGGCCTCGGCGAGCGCTGAATTGAACAGCGCCTGCTTGTCCTGCTTCTCGGCCGCCAGCTTCATGGGAGGCGGGTCCGGCTCGCCCTTGAACTTCTGCCAATCGCCGGTGACCTTCAGGATGGCGGTGACGGCCTCGGTCGGCTGAGCGCCGACGCCGAGCCAGTAGGCGGCACGATCGCCGTCGACCTTCATGACCGACGGGTCGTTCTTCGGGTGGTACTCACCGATCGTCTCGATGGAACGGCCGTCACGCTTGTTACGGGAGTCGGCGACAACGATGCGGTAGTGGGGCTCACGCATTTTTCCGATACGCGTCAGCTTGATCTTCGTGGCCACGGGTGTGGGTACTCCAGACTTCATCGGGGCGGGCGCACCGACGTCCGGGTGGGGTTCTCGGATGTCGTGCGTCCAGGTGGACTGGCCAGAGGCGGGGAGAGGGTCCGCGTACCGACCGGTACTCAGCCGGTAATTGTGCCAGACGCCCGGACGCCCCCGCGCCTCAGGCGACGACGTTGCCGCGCAACACCATCCGTATCGGGCCCATGATCGCAGCCAGATCGGTTCGTGGGTCGGTCTCGTAGACCACGAGATCGGCCGGTGCGCCTTCGTCCAGCCCCGGAAGCCCGAGCCATTCCCGTGCCCGCCAGGAAGCCTGCGCGATGACGTCGGGCTGCGGGATCCCGGCGCCGACGAGCGCGCGGATCTCGTCACGCACCAGTCCGTGCGGCAGGGACCCGCCAGCATCCGTGCCCGTGTATACAGGTATCCCGGCCTCCCAGGCCGAGCGGATGCGGTCGCGTGACGTCGCGTAGAGCGAACGCATGTGGGCGGCGTAGGCCGGGAACTTGCCGGCGCCGCCCGCGGCGATCTGCGGGAAGTTGTCGATGTTGATCAATGTAGGGACGACGGCGCTGCCCGCGGCCGACGCCCTGGCGATCAGGTCATCGGTCAGGCCCGTCCCGTGCTCGATCGAGTCGATGCCGGCGGCGATCAACCCGGGGAGCGCTTCCTCGCCGAAGACGTGGGCCGCTACCCGAGCCCCGAGCTCATGGGCGCGGGCGATGCCGTCGCGCAACGCGTCGTCGGGGAAGGCGGGGGCGAGGTCGCCGACCTCCCGGTCGATCCAGTCGGCCGCGATCTTCACCCAGCTGCCGTCGCCTTGGACGACCTGTCGTTCGACCTCGGCCACCAGGTCGTCCGGTTCGACCTCGACGCCGAGCCCGCGGATGTAGCGCTTGGTCCGCGCGATGTGCCGTCCGGCGCGGATCAGACGAGGCAGATCGTTGCGGTCCTGGATCGACGTGTTGTCGACCGGTGAACCCGCGTCGCGGAGCAACAGCGCCCCGGCCGCCCGGTCGAGTAACGCCTGCTTCGCCTGCAGGGCCGGTTCCGGGACGTGTCCCTGGGGCGCGAGACCCACGTGACAGTGCGCGTCCACGAACCCCGGCGTGACCCAGCCACCGGCGGCGATGGTGTCCGCGTTCCCGGCCGGCCGGGTGAACGTCAGCCGGCCGTCAAGGATCCAAGCGTCGCGTTCGGTCTCGTCGGGCAGAAAGACGCCGCGGAGATGAAGGGCCACGCGCGGCACGTTACTCAGAGTCCGCCCACGCGTCCGCCAGTGCGACGCGGGCGTCGGCGAGCAGTTGCGGCAGAACCCGGGTGCGCGCCACGACGGGCATGAAGTTGGTGTCGCCACCCCATCGCGGCACGACGTGTTGATGCAGGTGGGCCGCGATGCCCGCCCCGGCGACCGGGCCCTGGTTGATGCCCAAATTGAACCCGTGCGGAGCCATCACGCGCCGGATCACCCGCATCGCCTGCTGGGTGAATCGAGCCAGTTCGACGGTTTCGGCCTCCGCGAGGTCCGGGTAGTCCGCGACGTGTCGGTAGGGCACGGTCATCAGGTGACCGGAGTTGTACGGGTACAGGTTCAGCACGGCGTATACCGTCCGGCCGCGAGCCACGATCAACCCGTCCTCGTCCGAGCGCCCGGGCGCGGCGCAGAACGGGCAGTCGTCCCCCTCGCCGTCGTGCGACGGCTTGTTCTCACCCTTGATGTACACCATCCGGTGCGGAGTCCAGAGCCGACCGAAGGCGTCCGGGACGCCGGCCAACCCGTCGGCGTCCTCGACAGGTGGCTCAGACATACATCTCGGCGCTGGGTGACATGTTGACCCGGCGAGCGATGGCATCGACGATCTCGTCCGTCGCTTGGTCGATGGGGATGCCGTTGCGCTGTGACCCGTCACGGTAACGGAACGACACCGCACCAGCCTCGACGTCCGCCGCCCCGGCGATCAGCATGAACGGCACCTTGGACTTCTGGGCCGAGCGGATCTTCTTCTGCATCCTGTCATCGGAGGAGTCCACTTCGACGCGGATGCCACGCCGGCGCAGCACGTCGGCGACCTGGTACAGGTAGTCGACGTAGTCGTCCGCCACCGGAATACAGGTGACCTGGACCGGGGACAGCCACACCGGGAAAGCGCCGGCGTAGTGCTCGGTCAGGACGCCGATGAAGCGTTCGATCGAGCCGAACTTCGCCGAGTGGATCATCACCGGCCGCTGACGGGTACCGTCCGCAGCCTGGTACTCGAGCTCGAACCCACGCGGCTGGTTGAAGTCGTACTGGATGGTGGACATCTGCCAGGTCCGACCGATTGCGTCCCGCGCCTGGACCGAGATCTTCGGCCCGTAGTACGCGGCGCCTCCGGGGTCGGGAACCAGCTCCAGACCCGAGTTCACCGCCACGTCGCGCAGCACTTCGGTAGCCACGGCCCACTCCTCGTGGGAGCCGATGAACTTGTCCGGATGGGAGTCGTCCCGGGTCGACAGTTCCAGGTAGAAGTCGTCCAGCCCGAAATCACGAAACAGCCCGAGACAGAAGTCCAGAAGATGTGCGATCTCACCCGGGGCCTGTTCCGGGGTGACGTAGGAATGCGAATCGTCCTGCGCGAAACCGCGGACGCGTGTCAGGCCGTGCACGACGCCGGACTTCTCGTGCCGGTAGACGTGCCCGAACTCGAACAGCCGCAGCGGTAAGTCGCGGTACGACCGCCCCCTGGACCGATAGATCAGATTGTGCATCGGGCAGTTCATGGCCTTGAGGCGGTACGGGCTGCCGTCGACGTCCAGCGCCGGGAACATGCCTTCGGCGTAGTAGGGCAAGTGGCCGGACGTGTAGAACAGTCCCTCCTTCGAGATGTGCGGCGTGCCGACGTACTCGAAACCCTCCTCGATGTGGCGTCGGCGGACGTAGTCCTCCATCTCGCGCTTGATCACGCCACCCTTGGGGTGAAAGACAGGTAGCCCTGAGCCGATCTCGTCCGGGAAACTGAACAGGTCGAGCTCGGCGCCGAGCTTGCGGTGGTCGCGTTTGGCGGCCTCTTCGAGTCGCGCCAGGTAGGCCTTGAGATCGTCCCTGGTCGCCCAGGCCGTGCCGTAGATGCGTTGGAGCTGTTCGTTCTTCTCGCTCCCTCGCCAGTAGGCCGCCGCGCTGCGCATCAGCTTCACCGCGGGAATCCGCCGGGTCGTCGGTAGATGCGGGCCGCGGCAAAGGTCCGTCCAGACGAGTTCGCCCGTCTTCGCGTCGAGATTGTCGTACATGGTGAGCCCGCCGGCCCCAACCTCGACCGATTCCTCGGCTGAGACCGGCTCGGGTTCCGCGCCGGCGTCGGAACCACTCGTTTTCAGGCCGATCAACTCGAGCTTGAACCTCTCGTCGAGCAGCTCGGCCCGGGCCGCGTCGTCATCGATCGGCCGGCGGGCGAACCGCTGCCCGGACTTGATGATCTCGCCCATCTTCTTCTCGATGGCGGTGAGGTCGTCCGGCGTGAATGGCCTTTCGGGCAGGAAGTCGTAGTAGAAACCGTCCTCGATCGGCGGGCCGATGCCCAGCAGCGTGCCGGGGAACAGCTCCTGCACCGCCTGTGCCATCGCGTGCGCCGCGGAGTGCCGCAGGACCGCGAGACCGTCCGGCGATTCGGCCGTCACCGCTTCGACTTCGGCGTCGTCCGTGGGCGCCCAGGCGAGGTCGCGCAGCTCGCCGTCGGAGTCGCGCACCACCACCGCGCCGTGCGGCCCGGTCAGCTCGACGCCGGCGACTCGCAGCGCGTCGAGCGCCGTCTCACCCGCGGCGACCCGGAAGGTGCTGGCGGGTGTGGACGGGACGGCGCTGGCGGACAACGGGGCTCCTTCGACGACAGCGGCGGGCACGGTGGGCAGGGTGGGCAGGGTGGGCAGGGTGGGCACGCAGCTTAGGTAGGAATGCGGTTCGGTAGGAATGCTATCGGCGGGGCCGAACCGGATCCGCGCGACAATGCCGACCAGCGGAGATCCACATGCACCTGTTCGAGTACGAGGGCACCAGCCCGGTCATCGCCGACGATGCCTGGATCGCGCCCACCGCCACGATCATCGGCGACGTGACGATCGAATCCGGCGCGTCCGTCTGGTACGGCGCGACGCTACGGGGCGACGACGGGCCGATCGTGGTGCGCGAGCGGGCGAACGTGCAGGACGGCACCGTGATCCACACGACCCCCGGCGTCACTACCGAGATCGGCGTTCGGGCCACGGTCGCCCACCAGTGCATGATCCACGGCGCAGTGATCGAGCAGGAAGCGCTCGTGGGCAACGGCTGCGTCGTGCTGGACGGTGCACGCATCGGCTCCCGATCGATGATCGCGGCCATGTCGCTCGTGCAGCCTGGCGTGCAGATCCCACCCGGTGTGCTGGCCGCGGGCGTGCCGGCCCAGGTGAAGAAGGAGATTGCCGGCACCCAGGCCGAATTCTGGGTCGACATGAATCCCATCTACTACCCGGAGCTCGCGATTCGGCACCGCAACGGCATCCGCCGCATCGAGACGCCGTGAGCCCGCGGACCTACCCGCGGACCTAAACTGACGCGCATGACTCAGCCTTCGGCGCCGGCCGGTTGGTACGCGGATCCTGCCGGCAAGCACGAGAAGCGGTACTTCGACGGCCAGCAGTGGACCGAGCACGTTAACTCGCACGGCCGCTCGAGCGTCGACCCGCCCGGCGCGCCGGGGCACGTCCCCACCGTGCAGCGCGCTCCGGAGCGGGTGCAACGCGACGTGCAACGCGCCGGCCAGGCCGGGGTCGCGGGTTTTCAGGGGGGCAGCGGCTCGATGTTCACCGAGCCGGTGCTCGTGGTGAACCAGAAGGCCAAACTGCTCGAGATCAACAACGAGTACGCGATCTACGATCAGAACGCCCGCCAGATCGGGGCCGTGCGCGAGGTCGGGCGGAGCAACCTGAAAAAGGCCGCACGGTTTCTCACCTCGCTCGATCAGTAAATGACGCACAAGCTGCAGATCGTCGACATCCAAGGCACCCCGGTGCTCGCTCTTACCCGGCCGGCCAAGCTCGTCAAGTCCCGCATCATCGTCGAGGACCCGGCCGGCAACGAGATCGGCCAGATCGTCCAGCAGAACGCCATAGGCAAGATCCGCTTCGCGCTCGAGTCCGGCGGGAACGTGTGGGGCGAGATCCGCGGCGAGAACTGGCGCGCCTGGAACTTCGCGATCAACGACCACGCGGGCGCCGAGATTGCCCGCATCACGAAGACATGGGAGGGCCTGGCCAAGACCATGTTCACCACGGCCGACAACTACGTCGTGCAGATCCACCGGCCGCTCGAGGAACCGCTGCGCTCGCTCGTCGTCGCGGCCGCGCTGTCGGTCGACACCGCGCTGAAGCAGGACGCCCGCGGTTTCGGCTGAGCGGTGTGCCCACCGCCGAATCGGCGATGATCTCGGCCGTACTTGACGGATTTGCAAGGTCCGACCGAGATCATCACCGATTTCGGGACGTCCACCGGGCGACGTCGGCTGGCGTGTCCAGGTCGGCGACGTCGCCGGCGACGTCCACCTCGTCGACGAGATCCGAGCGCGAGTTCAGCAGCGCCCGCGCGCCCTCATCCCGTCCGGCGCGTGCCAACGCGTCGCGCCAGAGCGCCGGCGCCATCACCGTGGGGTGCCCACGGCCACCCGGGTAGGACCCCACAGCGATCCGTCCGGGTTGCCAGGCTGCGATCACCGCGGCGATCGCCCGCGCGTCGATGCCCGGGACGTCGACGAGCAGGACGGCGAGCGCGTCCACGTCGCCGGCCTCGCCCACCGCCAGCTCGAGCGACGACCGCATCCCGCGTTCCGGGGCCGGGTTCACGACCACGACGGCGCCGGGCACCCGGGCGTCGGCCCGCACGATCGCCACGACCGGCTCGCAGCCACCAGAACGCAGCACCCGCACGGCGCGGTCCACGAGCCGCTCACCGTCCACCGCGAGCTCGGCCTTGGCCCGTCCCATGCGGGCGCCCGAGCCGGCGGCGAGGACGGCGCCGGCAATTCGCGACATGTCCGCAGAGTATGCGCCGGCTCGGCGCGAGGTGAATGCTCGACGCATGCCGCTTGCCGATCTCGCCAGCCCGACCGACGTCGCCGACGCGCTGGACGCCGCCGGCTACCTACCCGATCAGGGCCTGGCGACGGCGGCGTTTCTGGCTCTGCGTATGCACCGGCCGCTGTTTCTCGAGGGGGACCCCGGCGTCGGGAAGACCGCGCTCGCCCAGGCTCTGGCGAAGATCAGCGGCGCCGCTCTCATCCGGCTGCAGTGCTACGAGGGGATCGACGCGGCGCAGGCACTCTACGACTGGGATTTCCCGCGCCAGATCCTGCACCTGCGCGCGGCAGGGGACGCCCAGTCCGACCGCGCGGCGCTCGAGTCGTCGCTCTACGACCGCCGGTTCCTGGTGGCCCGGCCGATCCTGCAGGCGCTCGAGACGAGCCCGGCGACCTTGCTGATCGACGAGATCGACCGCGCCGACGACGAGTTCGAGGCGTTCCTGCTCGAAGTGCTGGCCGAGAACTCGGTGACGATTCCCGAGTTGGGCACCATCACTGCTGCCGTGCCACCGCTCGTCGTGATCACGTCGAACCGCACGCGGGAGGTGCACGACGCGCTGAAGCGCCGCTGCCTATACCACTGGGTTGCGCACCCTGACTTCGTCCGCGAGGTCGCGATCGTGCGCCGACGGCTGCCCGAAGTGAGCGGCCAGCTCGCCACCGACGTCGCCAACGCGGTCGCCCGGCTGCGGGAAGCGAACCTGCTCAAGTCGCCCGGGATCGCCGAGACCATCGACTGGACGCAGGCCCTGCACATCCTGGGTGCGTCCCGGCTCGACCCGGAAACCGCCGACGCGACGCTCGGCGCCGTGCTGAAGTACCACGAGGACATGGCCCGGGTCCGCAGCAACCTGGACGGGCTGCTCGGTGGCCAATAGCGTGGCCGAAGGTGGGGTGCCCGACCCCCTTGTGACCATGACAGGCTTTGCCCGGGCTCTCCGCGCGAACGGGGTGAGCGCCGACTCCGCCCGGCTGGTGACCGTGCTCGAGGCCCTGACGCACGTCGACGCGCTCGACGCCGAGCAGGTCTACTGGACGGGCCGGGTCACGCTCTGCGCAGAACCCGACGATCTGCCGACGTACAACGCTGTGTTCGACGCCTGGTTCCGCGACCGGTTACCGCCGATGCCCGGGCCTCGGCCGACCGGTCCGCCCGCCCAGGTACTCGCCCTGCGGCCGATCGGCGGCGACGGCTCGGTAGAGGACGACGCCGACGCCGACGAGGAGGTGCTGAGGACCGCGGCGAGCGAGACCGAGGTCCTGCGCCACCGCGACGTTTCAACGCTCAGCGCGGCCGAACGCGACGAGATCAACCAGCTGATCGCGCTGCTGGCCCCGCGGATCGGATCGCGCCGGACCCGCCGCACCGGACCCAATGGACGGGACCGTGTCGACATGCGGCGCACGGTGCGCTCAATGCTGCGCGACGGCGGCGAGGTGGCCCGGCTCGCACGGTTGCGCCCGCGGACCAAGCCACGGCGGCTCGTGCTGCTTCTGGACGTCAGCGGATCGATGTCGCCCTACGCTGACGTACTGCTGCGCTTCGCCCACGCGGCGGTCCGCGTCGCCCCCGCCACCACCGAGGTGTTCACCGTCAGCACCCGGCTGACCCGCATCACCCGCCAGCTACGGCTGCGCGACGCCGATCAGGCGCTGCGCGCCGCCGGTACCGCCGTGCCCGACTGGAGCGGCGGCACTCGGCTCGGGGAATCGCTGCGGGCCTTCTTGGACCTGTGGGGTCAGCGCGGCACCGCCCGCGGGGCGGTCGTCGTGCTGGCCTCGGACGGATGGGAGCGCGGCGACGCGGCCCTGCTCGGCGAGCAGACCGCCCGGCTGCAGCGCCTGGCGCACCGCGTCGTCTGGGTCAACCCGCACCGCGGCAAGGACGGGTTCGCGCCGGTGACCGCCGGGATGTCGGCGGCGTTGCCGCACCTCGACGATCTCCTGGCCGGACACACCCTGGACGCACTGCATACCCTGGCGGACGTGATCGCCGATGCGTGACGTCCTGCCCGATCTGCGCGAATGGTGGGCCGCCGGGGAGACCGTCGGCCTCGGCACCGTCGTCGGTACCTGGAAATCCGCGCCCCGCCAGCCCGGAGCGTCCATGCTCGTCGGGCCGGACGGCACCGCAGTCGGGAGCGTCTCCGGCGGGTGCGTCGAGGGCGCCGTCTATGAGCTGGCCGAACAGACACGATCCACGCACCAGCCCGTGCTCCAGCGCTACGGGGTGAGCGATGACGACGCGTTCACCGTCGGGCTCACCTGCGGCGGCGTCATCGACATCTTCGTCGAATCCATCGACCGTGAGTCGTTCCCCGACTTCGGCGAGATCGCCGACGACATCGCGGCCGACCGACCGGTCGCAGTCGCCACCCTGATCAGCGGTCTGCCCGAAGAGCGGATCGGCAAGCGCATGATCGTCCGTACCGGATCCGCGTCCGGCGGCCTCGGCAGCACCCGCCTCGACGACGCCGTTCGCGACGACGTGCGCGGCCTGCTCGAACAGGGCACGACCGGCGTAATGCACTACGGCGCGGACGGCGAGCGGCGCGGTGACGCGATTGCGGTCTTCGTGGCCTCGTACGCCCCGAAGCCCCGGATGATCGTCTTCGGCGCCATCGACTTCGCCGCAGCGGTGGCCCGGGTCGGTACGTTCCTCGGCTACCGGGTCACCGTCTGCGACGCCCGGCCGACGTTCGCGACCAAGCGACGTTTCCCTGAGGCCGACGAGGTCGTCGTCGCGTGGCCGCACCGCTACCTCGCCCAGACCGACACCGACGCTCGCACCGTGGTCTGCGTCCTCACCCATGATCCGAAGTTCGACGTCCCCCTGCTCGGGATCGCGCTGAAGTTGCCGCTGGCCTACCTGGGGGCGATGGGCTCGCGGCGCACGAACGAGGATCGAAGCGCCCGGCTCAAGGAACTCGGGTTCACAGACGACGATCTCGCCCGGCTGCACGCACCGATCGGCCTCGACGTCGGCGGACGCACCCCGGAGGAGACCGCGGTTTCGGTCGCCGCCGAGATCATCGCCGCGCGGTGGGGCGGATCCGGCGCGCAGTTGCGGCGCGTTTCCGGCCCCATTCACCGCAATTCGGCCCCCGGGCTCGAGCCTTCGGCACACTAGTCGGGCAGGCGGTTGACGGCGCCCTCGTAATCCAGGTCACACGACGCTAGCGTCGGCAGCACGCAACGCTTTTCGTGGAGGCCTGATGACCAAGATCAATGTAACCGTCGACGGCACCGTCTACATAGACGATGTCGAGCCCCGGACGCTGCTCGTCCATTACCTGCGCGAGCAGGTCGGCAAGGTCGGGACGGTGGTCGGCTGCGACACCAGCAACTGCGGTGCCTGCACCGTCGACCTCGACGGACAGAGCGTCAAGAGCTGCACGGTGCTGGCCGTACAGGCCGACGGCGGGGAGGTCATCACCATCGAGGGGTTGCAGGCCGAGGACGGCACGCTGCACCCGATGCAGCAGGCGTTCCACGAGAACCACGGACTGCAGTGCGGCTACTGCACGCCGGGCATGATCATGGCCTGCCGCGACCTGCTCAAGAACAATCCGGCCCCGTCCGAGGAGCAGATCCGCGAGGGCATCGAGGGCAATCTGTGCCGGTGCACGGGCTACCAGAACATCGTCAAGGCCGTCCGCGCCGCAGCGGGGGCGATGGCATGACGGCCGTCGAGGACCGCCCCTCAAGCCAGATCGGGCAGGCCCGCACTCGCAAGGAGGACCAGCACCTCATCACCGGGCGCAGCACCTGGGTCGACAACATGACGGTGCCGGGCATGGTGCACCTCGCGATCCTGCGCAGCCCGATGGCGCACGCGACGATCACCTCGATCGACACCACCGAGGCCAAGGGGCGCCCGGGCGTCATCGGGGTCTGGACCGGTCAGGACTTCGCCGAGACGCAGGGCAACCTGCCGTGCGCGTGGCCGGTCACCCCCGACATGGTCAACCCGGGCGCGCCGTCGCTGGCCGTCACTCAGGTCAACCACGTCGGTGAGGCCGTCGCCGTCATCGCCGCGCGTACCAAGACCGCGGCCCAGGACGCGCTCGAGGGCATCGACGTCGAGTACGAGCCGCTGCCGGCCGTGCTGGACATGGAGGAGGCGATCAAGGACGGCTCACCGCTCGTCCACCCGAACACGACGTCCAACAAGAGCTACACCTGGGCCTTCGAGTCCGGCGAGGCCGGCACCGGAGCGCCCATCCAAGCGGCGCTGGACGACGCCGAGGTCACCGTCACCCGGCGTTTCGTCCAGCAGCGACTGATCCCGGCGTTCATGGAGCCGCGCTCGACGCTCGTCCAGCCTGTGGGCGACGGCGTGCTCGTGCACTCCTCGACGCAGATCCCGCACATCCTGCGCACGATGCTGGCGCTCACACTGGGTATCGAGGAGCAGAAGGTCCGCGTCGTCGCGCCCGACGTCGGCGGCGGGTTCGGCGGCAAGATCCCGGTCACGCCCGAAGAGGTCATCACCACGCTCGTGGCCCGCAAGCTGGGGCGCCCGGCCAAGTACACCGAGTCCCGCTCGGAATCCCTGATGTCCGCGCACCACGGCCGGGACCAGATCCAGCACGTCACGATCACCGCGAAGAAGGACGGCACGGTCACCGGCCTGGACATCCACCTGCTCGCCGACATGGGCGCCTACCTGCGCCTCGTCGGGCCGGGGGTGCCGATCCTGGGCGCGTTCATGTACCCGGCGATCTACAAGTTCCCGGCCTACCGCTTCGTGTGCGACGGCATCTTCACCACGAAGACGGCCACCGACGCCTATCGGGGCGCCGGGCGCCCCGAGGCGACCTACGCCGTCGAACGCATCATGGACGAGCTGGCGCACGAGCTCGGCATGGACCCGATGAGCCTGCGGCGCAAGAACTGGATTACGCACGAGGAGTTCCCGTACACGATGGTGGCCGGGCTGACCTACGACACAGGCAACTACGAGGCCGCAACGGACAAGGCGCTCGAGCTGATCGGCTGGGAGGCCCTGCGCGCCGAGCAGCAGGACCGCCGCACCCGCAAGGACCCTGTCCAGCTGGGCCTGGGCATCTCGACGTTCACCGAGATGTGCGGCCTGGCGCCTTCCCGGGTGCTCGGCTCGCTCGCCTATGGCGCGGGTGGTTGGGAGTCAGCGTCGATCCGCATGCTGGCCACCGGCAAGGTGGAGGTCGTCACCGGCGCCAGCGCGCACGGGCAGGGTCACGAGACCGCATTCAGCCAGATCGTCGCTGACCAGCTCGGCGTCGCCTTCGAGGACGTCGAGATCATCCACGGCGACACGCAGTCCTCGCCGAAGGGTCTGGACACCTACGGCTCCCGGTCGCTCGCCGTCGGCGGCATCGCGATCGTGAAGGCGGCCGAAAAGGTCGTCGCCAAGGCCAAGACGATCGCCGCGCACCTGCTCGAGGCGAACGAGGACGACCTGGACTTCGAGGGCGGCAGCTTCCAGGTCAAGGGCTCCCCCGGTTCGTCGGTGTCGATGGGCGAGGTCGCGTTCGCGACGTTCCTGGCGCACAACCTGCCCGACGGCGTCGAACCGTCGCTGGATTCGGACGCCGTCTACGACCCGGAAAACTTCTCGTTCCCGCACGGGACGCACCTGTGCGCGATCGACATCGACACCGAGACGGGCCAGGCGAAGATCCGCAAGTACGTCTGCGTGGACGACGTCGGCACCCCCATCAACCCGCTGATCATCGAGGGCCAGGTGCACGGCGGGCTGGCGCAGGGCATCTCGCAGGCGCTGTTCGAGGAAGCGGTGTACGACGACGACGGCAACCTGACGACGGGCACTTTCGTCGACTACACGTTGCCCTCGGCGCCCGACCTGCCCTCGTTCACGACCGACCGCACCGAGACGGCGTCGACGACGAACCCACTGGGCGTCAAGGGCGTCGGCGAGGCCGGCACGATCGCGTCCACCCCGGCCGTGATGAACGCTGTCGTCGACGCGCTGCGGCCGTTCGGCGTCAACGACATCCGCATGCCGGCCACGCCCGAGCGGGTCTGGCGCGCCATCCACGGCGCCCCCCAGGCGGGCCGGGCCGAGGAAGGCACGAACGCCTACGGCGGCGCGAGTACCAGCACCTCGGACGGGAGCAACACATGATCCCCGCGGAGTTCGAGTACATGCGTCCCTCGACCGTCGCCGAGGCCGTCTCGGCGCTGGGCGAAGCCGGCGAGGACGCGAAGATCCTCGGCGGCGGGCAGTCGCTGATCCCGATCCTGCGGCTCCGGCTGGCCTACCCGAGCACCGTCATCGACGTGGGACGGATCGAGGAGCTTCGCGGCGTGCGTGATGACGGCGACGCGATCGTGATCGGCGCGATGACCACGCACGACGAGGTCCTGCACGACGCGCTGGTGGCCGAGCACGCCCCGCTGATCGCGCAGGCGACCGAGACCGTCGCCGACCCGCAGGTCCGCCACCGGGGCACGTTCGGTGGTGCGCTCGCGCACGCCGACCCAGCCGGCGATCTCGGGGCGGTCGCCCTCACGCTCGGTTGTGAGTTCACGGCGAACGGGCCCGGCGGCGAGCGTCGGATCGCGGCCTCGGATTTCTTCCTGGACTACCTGACGACCGCGCTGTCGCCGGACGAGGTGCTGACCTCGATCCGGGTGCCGAAGCCCTATGCCCCCAGTGCGGGCTGGTCGTCGCACTACGAGAAGTTCAACCGCGTCGCCCAAGCATGGTCGATCGTCGCCGTCGCCGCCCTGGTCAAGCGGGACAACGGCGCGATCAGCGAGGCCCGGATCGGCCTGACGAACATGGGCTCGACCCCGCTGCGGGCGTCCGCTGTGGAGCAGGCGCTGGCCGGGGCCGACGGCAGCGCCGAGGCGATCGGCGGCGCGGCCGAGCATGCCGCCGAGGGCACGAGCGCGCCCTCTGATCTCAACGGCAAGGCCGACTACCGTGACCATCTGGCCCGCGTGCTCACCAAGCGCGCTGTTCTCGCCGCCACCGGCAGTCAGGGGAATCCGTGAAACTCGAACACTCCTTCACCGTGCCGGTCGGTATCGACGACGCCTGGACGATCTTGCTCGACATCGAGCGGATCGGCCCCTGTATGCCCGGTGCCGCTATCAATTCCGTCGACGGCGACGACTTCACCGGAACCGTCAAAGTCAAACTCGGTCCGATTGGGCTCACCTACAAGGGCAAGGCCAGCTTCATCCAGAAGGACGCGGGCGCCCACCGCGCCGTCATCGACGCGCGGGGCAAGGACGCCCGCGGCAACGGCACGGCGAGTGCCAAGGTGACGGCCACGCTGTCCGAGTCGAACGGTGAGACCACGGTGCTCGTCCACACCGATCTCGACATCACCGGCAAGCCGGCGCAGTTCGGCCGCGGCATGATGGTCGACGTCGGCAACAAGTTGATCGGGCAGTTCGCCGACAACCTGTCCGACACGTTGCAGGCCGATGAAGGCGACACTGCTGCTGCTGGGGATGCGGGTGCAGCTACGGCCGAGCCGGCGTCCGACGACGCTGCGCTGAGGGCCGTGGCCGACGCGCCGGCCGCGTACTCGGCACCGGGCGGCTCCGCCGGCGACGGGCCGAGCGCCGAGGTAACGCAGGCCACCGGCTCGGCCAGCTCGTACGCCGCGCCCGCGGTCGACGGCTCGTCGCTCGCCAGCTCATCACTCGACGGCTCACCGGCGGACGGTGCGTCGGTCAACGGCACCTCGGCGACGGCCGCCCGGCGAACCCCGCCCGAGCGCGAGGTCCAGCCGATCAACCTGATCGCTTCGGCCGGACCCGCCGTCGCGAAACGGATCGCCGGCCCACTCGCCGTCGGGGCACTGTTCATCCTGATCGCGGCCCGGCGGCGTCGGCGCCGCTGAGGGCCTTACGCTCTACCCCCCGAATTGGTTGCGCTTCGAGGCTCGGGCACATCCAGTCCGGCGGGTGCCGGACTGTCCGGCGAACCAGTCGACGATTTCCTCGCCCGCGCGCACGCCGTCGGCGGCAGTGACCGTCACGTGCGGCGCGCTCCAGCCGCTGGTGACCAGCTCACCGTGCCGCGCTGCGATCCCGGCGTCGGCCGCGTCCAGCAGGTCGGCGTCGAGCAGCGAGTCCCCCGCCGCCGCGACCCGCTCGCACCCGGTACGACGCACGATCTCAGCGACCGCCGCGCTCTTGGTCAACGATCTCGGGACCAAGTAGAGCTTTCGGCCCTGCAGCGAGGTCTGCCAGCCCCGCTGGTCCGCCCACGCCGTCACGTCGGCCACGAACGCCCGCGGCGTTCGGTCGCGGTGCAGCACCGCGTAGCAGAACAGCCCGTGCGCGTTGCGCAGCTTGACCGTCCACTCCGGGCGGCAGACGTGTCCGGCGTGCTCCCACACCTCGGCCAACGGCGCGACCCGGGCTAGCTCGGCGGCGACGACGCCGTCCCAGTCGTGGTCGATCGCGCCGTCCACGAGCAGGATGCCGCCGTTCGCGGTGATCGCGTAACGCGGGGGCGGGCCGGGCAGCGTGATGCGCTCGTACTGCTCGGGGGTGCGGGTCGTGGTCGGCACCAGCAGCGCGTCGCGGTGCAGCTCAGTCAGCAATTTCGCGGCGCAGGCGGTCATCCAGGACACGTCGGCACCCTCGTCTCGTTCGACCGGCACGACCGGGATCTCACGTCCGCCGTAGGCCTCGATCGCGCCCCGGGAATAGACCAGCGTTCGGTCGAGATCGGTGGCGACCATCAGCATGGCGTGACCGCCTCGCCGTCGGCACCGGTCGCCCCACGGGTGTACTTCGGGTGGATCAGCCCGACGCACCGGTAGCTCAGGTCCTCGACCTCGTGCACCGGGACGCCTCGCTGCCCCGCGAGATGCAGCACGTGAGCGAGATCGCCGGACGCTCCCGCCCGGATCAGCACCCCCCACGGCACCCGGCGCAGCAGCACCCGCGTCGTCTCGCCGACGCCGGGCTTGACCAGGGTGACGTCGCCGATGCCGTACTGCTCGCTGATGCGCTCGATCTCAGCCCACCCCGCCCACGTCGGCGTCCGGTCGCTCGTCTGCAGCTGCGGCCAGTCGCTCGCCACCCGGGGACGGACGGCGGCGAACCGCTCGGTGACCGCGTCCAGGAACCGGGTCGACACATCGGCCGGCGCAAGGTCCCGGTAGAACTTCGCGCCGTCGAACTGCCCGTATGCGAGGATCCGGCGGTTGCGCACCGTGCGCGACACCAGCCCGGAGACTGTGGAGTTCAGGCAGGCCGAGGGCACCAGGAAGTCCTCGCGGGTGCCGAACGTGCCGACGCACGAACCCGGGTCAGCGAGCACCGCAAGGGCCGGATCGAACGCTGCGCCCAACACCGCGTTCGCATCGGCGACGGCTGCGGCGAGTTCGCGCGCGATGGCACCCTTGCCCGTCCACCCGTCGACGAAGACCACCTGAGACGCGTCGTGGCGTGCGGCCAGATACCGCAACGCGGCGGTGTCGATGCCCCGGCCCCGGACGATGCTGACCGCGTAATGCGGCAGATCCGTCCCGTGCGCGAACCGGGCCCAGCGGCGCATGAGCACTCCGACCGGGGTGCCCGCCCGCGCGAGGGACGCCAGCACAGCGTCCTCGCCTCGCTCGGCCAGGACGATCTCGGTCACGACGCCGACGGCGCGCGCGATGCGATCTGCCGTGTCCGCCAGGGCCGACTCGAATAGACGCAGGTAGTCGACGTCGGGCTGGAACTCGACCGGCAGCGATTCGGCATAGTGGGCCCCGCCGGACTGGATCGCCTCCTCTCGCTCCTCGGTCGGCGCCTCCAGGGTGACCGCGGACAGATCGGTGACTAACCAGGCGACCTCGTCGGCGGCGTAGCTGCCGAAACCGGGCCCGCGCAACGGCGCCGGCAGCGGCGTGAAACACGGCAGCGCCACCACGTGCACTCGCCCGGTCACGCGACGCAGGGCCTCGATCAATCCCTCGTGCAGCCGGGCGGTGTCGGCGGCGGCGTCCACGACTACGACGACATCGGTAAACGGGATGTCCGGCGCCACGTTGTAGGCGAAGCGCGGCCCACCCTCGGCGCCGTCGTGGCTCGGAAAGCTCAGGGCGGTGCGAATCGGGTAACCGGGGTCGTCCACAGCCAGCACCGGCGAGCGCGTCGTGGACGAGAACCGTACCGTGACGTCCAGTTCAGCCAGCTCGGCGGCGACGAGTAGCGGCGCGTACATGAGCTCCTCGGTGCCCAGCACGAGTACCCGGTCACCCGCGAGCTCCCCTCGCAGGAGCGCCGCGGCCCGGTGTGCCGCAGAGCGGGCGGCGGCGGCATCGGCGAGGTCGAAACCGTGCCGGCCGCCCTCGCGCACGGTTGCCGGCCACCAGTTGTGGTGGATCCGCACGTCGCCGCGGGCTGATGCCGCGAGCGTGCCGGCGATACTGGGCGCGAGCGTGACCACCTCCGCGGCCCGAGCCGGGAAGTCATCGGGCCACGACACCTGACCGGCGGCGAGCGAGACGACGTCGACCCCCACGCCGAGCGCGTCGGCGAACTCAGCCATCGCCACCTGGTCGGCCTCGGCGCGCAGGTCGACGAGCGCGGCCACGATATATCGGACGTGCGGCGCAACCGCGTGCAGCGCGGTGATCGTGTTCAGTGCGGTGCGGCCGGTCGACAGCTCGTCGTCGACGAGCACGAGTACGTCACCGCGAGCGACCAGCCCCGGGTCGTCGGGCAGCAACCGGTGCAGCGTGGCGTGGCTGTGTTCTTCCTCGAAGCCGGCGTACGGCTGCGCCGAGGGCACGTGGCGACGGGTCGAGTGCAGGTACGGCGCGCCGAGGGCCTCGGCGACACAGTGCCCGAGCCCGGTCGCGGTCTCGGCGAACCCGAGCACCACCGCGCTGGTCGCCCCGAGCTGCGCATGCACCGCCGCGCCCAGGCGCAACCCTGCAGCGTGCACCTCGCGCGGGTCGGCGGGGACGTGCTTGCCCAACACGGTCGAGACGAGCAGGTGGGCACGCTTGGGGTTGCGACGCAGCGCGATGCCGACCAGGTCGGTCAGCGGCCGCTCGGAGTCCTCCGCGGTGCGCAGTTGCACGCCGAAGTGGTCGGCCACCCATTCACCCGTCCAGTGCTGCGCCACATTCATGAATGCAATCCGGCGCCGAGCAGGTCCACGAACGACGTCCCTTCCCGCGCGACGCCGAAGATCCGCGCGCGCTGCATGGTGCGGTGCGCCCAGGCGGTGTGCGGCTTGCTTTCGTTCATCTTGTTGCCGAAGCTCGACGCCGCGGCACCGCCGCGTCCGGCGGTCGCGAGCACGTCCTGCGCGTCGGCGTACTCCTCGTGTGCCACGACGGACAGCGCGTGGACGGCCGCGACGTGCGTGGGGTGGATGACCGTTTTGCCGGTCAGGCCGTTGGCCCGGTCGAGGGCGACCTCGCGGATCAGCCCGTCCAGGTCGGCCGCGATCAGCTCGGCACGCAACGACCTCTCGGCGAGGGCGACGAACGGTGACTCGCGCAGCTGCGGCTTGAACATCCGCTCGGCCGCCGAGAAGTACTCCCACACCGGACCCGTCACCACGTACGGGCCCGAGTCGACCCGCCCGAAGACGTTGACCACCGCCGAGATGACGTCCGCGATCACCCGGACGTCCCACACCGTGAACTCGCGCGTCCGCCGCAGGCCGTACCCTCCGGACAGATCGGTCGCGCCGATCCGGACCGCAGGAACGATGTCGCAGTACTTGTCCAGGATCCGCCGCATGCCGAGCAGCGAGTTGACCCGGGTCTCCGCGAATCCGAACTCGGGCGATTCGAGCACAGGCATGACCAGCAATCTGCTCCCGATCCGCTCACCGCCGCTGACCACGGCATCCAGGTAACCGGCGGCGGTCTCCTCGCAGAACTTCGGCACGACGAAGCCGGTGAGGACGTGCCCGAACTCCCCGAGCGCGTCGACGACCATCGGGATCTGGCGCTCGCTCCGAACTCGTACGAAGATCATCGGCAGGGACGCCTCGGAGCCGCCGAGTTCGCGCAGCTGGGCGATGGCGTTCCGCTCCGCGGCCTGGACTTCGGTGTCCGGGACGGAGTCCTCCAGGCACACGACGATGCTCATCACACCATGCGCGGCCCGCTTGACGATGTCGCGTGCTAGCGCGGGTCGGGTGGCCGGGCAGTAGAGGGTCGCGCCGAGCCCGACGCCCAGCAGGTGTGGTTCGGCATCGACGGAAAAGGCCTCCGGCGCGCGCAAGAACAAGCGGTCGCTCTCGTACGGTGCGAGGAAGTCGAAGTGTCGCATTCGCGGATGATGCCACGTCCATATGTTGTGACTCACGGCGGTTGATGGCACGGTTTCGCGGCGCTCGATGGCACTACCCGAACGCACGGACATAGCCGATGAGGGTGCGTTGTGGGATGAGTGTCCGCCCTCAGGCGGATGATGGTGGGCA
>JBPCOE010000129.1:0-7149 GCA_051000605.1 Jatrophihabitans sp. | reverse complement strand
GGGATACGGTGATTCCACAGAGCCAGCTTTGTTTGTGAATTGGGTGCCGCAAACGTCGCACGGTTGTCGAGTTGCTCCGCATCGTTGTGATGCTGTCTGCGGCCCCCGAGGCAGCCTCACCAGCCTTGCTCGTCGTGCCCGACCCACGCCGGCGCAGGCCCGGTCGAGGTGCATGGCTGCACCCCGTTGCGGACTGCGTCGATCTCGCGCAGCGACGCCGGGCTTTTGCCCGGGCACTTCGCGTGTCCGGTCCGATCGACCCGACGCCGGTACTCGAGTACGTTACGAAAGGCCAACTCGGCCAAACCGCCAGCGGAAACCCGCAGGAGATGAAGTTGTGAGTGAGCACCGAAGGGCCGTCAGGCTCGAGGAGCGGAGCGAATCCGCGATGAGCGCTTGCGCGAAGAGCCATGTCATGAGTGGCACTCGATGAAGCGCCAGCAATGAGTAGACCCACCGACTAACGGACTGCGCGGGTTGCCGCACGGTCCTCTCGAAGGAGACACGTGCCAGGCAAGACCCGCGTATCTGCCCTAGCCAAAGAGCTGGGCATCACCAGCAAGGACGCGCTCGCCAAGCTCACCGAGATCGGTGAGTACGTCAAGAGCGCGTCGTCCACGGTCGAAGCTCCGGTAGCCCGCAAGCTGCGGGAGGCCTTCCCGGACGCCGTACCGGCGCCGGCGAAGAAGGCCCCGGCCAAGAAGGCGTCCGCGTCCCCGGCCGTGGCCGCCCTGGCTGAGGTTGCGCCGGCCGATAGCCCGGCGCCTGCCCCGATGGAGACTCCGCCCGCTGCCACAGCACCGCCGATTGCCCCTACAGACCCGGCCGTCGCCCCCGAGCAACCTCTCGCGCCGGCCGCCTCGGCGCCACCGAGCGCTGCCCCGCATCCGGCCGCGCCGCCGCCCCGGCCCGGCCCGCGGGTCGGCAACAACCCGTTCGGTGTCGGTGCCGGTGCACCTCCACGTCCCGTGACGCCGCGCCAGCAGCCGGCCGGTCCCGGCGGCCCGCGGCCGGCGGGCCCCGGTGGCCCCCGGCCCAACCCCAACATGATGCCGCCGCGTCCCAACCAGGGCATGGTGTCCGGGCGTCCGGCCGGCGCCCGCGGCGGTCCAGGCGGCGCCCCGGGGGGCCCTGCGCGTACCGGCGGCCCGGGTCGTCCCGGCGGCGCTCCCGGCGGTACCCGTCCCGGTGGCGGCGGTTTCCGCGGCGCCCCCGGCGGCGGTGGCCCCGGCGGTCCCGGCGGCGCTCCCGGCGGTCCGTACCGCGGCGGCCCTGCGGGTCGTGGCGGCGGCGGCCGGGGTGGCCGCGGTGCCAGCACAGCCGGTGCATTCGGCCGCAAGGGCGGCGGACCGGCGCGTGGTCGCAAGAGCAAGAAGCAGCGCAGAGCAGAGTTCGACAACCTGGCCGCGCCGTCGATCGGCGGCGTCCAGGTCCCGCGCGGCAATGGCGACATCCTGCGCCTGCCGCGCGGCTCGTCGCTCGCCGACTTCGCCGACAAGATCAACGCGAACCCGGCATCGCTCGTCCAGGTGATGTTCCACCTCGGCGAGATGGTCACCGCGACGCAGTCGGTCAACGAGGAGACGCTGCAGCTGCTCGGCGCCGAGCTGAACTACACGGTCCAGGTCGTCAGCCCCGAGGACGAGGACCGCGAACTGCTCGAGTCCTTCGACCTCACCTTCGGCAGTGACGAGGGCGAGGACGAGAACCTCGTCGCACGCCCGCCTGTCGTCACGGTCATGGGTCACGTCGACCACGGCAAGACGCGACTGCTCGACTCGATCCGCAAGTCCCACGTCATGAAGGACGAGGCCGGCGGCATCACCCAGCACATCGGTGCCTACCAGGTGCACGTCGAGCACGAGGGCGCAGACCGTCCGATCACGTTTATCGACACCCCGGGTCACGAGGCGTTCACCGCCATGCGGGCCCGTGGTGCGGCGACCACAGACATCGTCGTGTTGGTCGTCGCAGCCGACGACGGCGTCATGCCGCAGACCATCGAGGCGCTCAACCCCGCCCAGGCGGCCGGCGTCCCGATCGTCGTCGCGGTGAACAAGATCGACAAGGAGGACGCCAACCCGGCCAAGGTGCGCCAGCAGCTCACCGAGTACGGGCTGGTCGCCGAGGAGTACGGCGGCGACACGCTGTTCGTCGACGTCTCTGCCCGGGCGAACCTGCACATCGACGATCTGCTCGAGGGCATCCTGCTCACGGCGGACGCCGCGCTGGACCTGCGGGCCAACCCGGACCAGGACGCTCAAGGCATCGTTATCGAGGCACGCCTCGACCGCGGTCGCGGACCGGTGGCCACGCTGCTCGTGCAGCGCGGCACCCTGCACGTCGGCGACTCGGTCGTGGCCAGCGACGCGTTCGGTCGCGTGCGCGCCATGCTCGACGAGAACGGCGACACCATCGACGTCGCCACGCCTGCGCGTCCGGTGCAGGTGCTGGGTCTGACCTCCGTGCCCGGTGCCGGCGACTCGTTCCTCGTGGTCGAAGAGGACCGCATCGCCCGTCAGATCGCCGACCGTCGCCAAGCCCGCGAGCGCAACGCTCAGCTGGCCGCCGGCAGCCGGCGCGTGTCGCTCGACGACTTCGAGCAGGCCCTCAAGCAGGGGAAGGTCGAGCAGCTCAACCTCATCATCAAGGGCGACGTCGCCGGCTCGGTCGAGGCCCTCGAGGAATCGCTGGTCAACATCGATCTCGGTGAGGCCAACGAGGAGGTCTCGCTGCGGGTTATCGGCCGCGGTGTCGGTGCGATCACGGAGAACGACATCAACCTCGCGGTTGCGTCCGACGCCGTCGTCATCGGCTTCAACGTCCGGCCCGAGGGCAAGGCGCGCGAGGCCGCTGATCGCGAGGGCGTCGACGTCCGGTACTACACGGTGATCTACCAGGCCATCGAGGAGATCGAGGCTGCGCTCAAGGGCATGCTCAAGCCCGAGTACGAAGAGGTGCAGCTCGGTACCGCGGAGGTCCGCGAGGTCTTCCGGGTGCCGCGCATCGGCAACATCGCCGGCTCGCTCGTCCGGACCGGCATCATCCGGCGCAACAGCAAGGCGCGTCTGGTCCGCGATGGCACGGTCGTTGCCGACAACCTCACCGTCGACTCGCTGCGACGGTTCAAGGACGACGCCACCGAGGTCCGGGACGGGTACGAGTGCGGAATCGGACTTGGGTCCTACAACGACATCAAGATCGATGACGTGGTTGAGACGTTTGAGTTGCGCGAAAAACCGCGCGTCTGATTTCGGCTACGCCGAGGGAGGGCGATCCATGAGCTGGAAGGGCTTTTTACGCTCCTGGATCGCCCGCCCTCGGCATCGCATTCCTTGGTCGGCTCACGCACCAAACGGGAGGGTCGGCTGATGGTGGTTGGGGTTCTCGTGGTGGATCTCCTGCTCGGCGATATTCATTCGCTGAAGGGCAAACGAGGGGTTGTTCGGCCTATTTTGGCTGAGCTGGTTCGGCGGTTCTCGGTTTCTGCGGCCGAGACCGGGGATCAAGATCTGCATCGGCGGGCGGAGATCTCGGTGGCTGTGGTGGCCGGCGAGCATGCGCATGTGGTCGACGTCCTCGCCGGGTGCGAGCGGTTGATCGCGGGACGTCCCGAGACCGAGTTGCTGTCGGCGCGTACGCGGGTGCTCGACGACGACGATCTTGCTTAGTCGGTTGGTAAGGGGAGCAGGGAGTTATGGCGGACGCGGCACGGGCCCGGCGAATGTCCGGTCGGATCAAACAGATCGTGGCCAACGTGATCGAACGGCAGATCAAGGACCCGCGGCTGGGCATGGTGACGATCACCGACGTCCGCGTGACCGGTGATCTCCACGACGCGACGGTCTTCTACACCGTCCTGGGTTCCGAGCAGGAGCGTGTCGAGTCCACGGCCGCGCTCGAGTCGGCCAAGGGCGTCCTGCGCAGCGAGGTCGGCCGGCAGACCGGCGTGCGGTTCACGCCGTCGCTGACCTTCACCCTCGACGCGCTGCCCGACAATGCCCGTCAACTCGAGGACCTGCTCGCGCGGGCCGCCGCCGAGGACGCGAAGCTCGAGGCTGCCCGCCAGGGTAAGGCGCCGGCCGGCGACGCGGACCCGTACAAGAAGCCTCGCCTAGTCGAGGACGACGACCCTCAGTGAGCGGCACCGGGCCCCTGGACAGGGCGGCCGAGCGTCCACAGCAGAATCCGAGGCCGCGTCCGCGCCCCGTCTCGGCACCCGACGCCAGGTCTCGGTCTCGGTGGCTGGCGACGCGCTGGTGGGTACGCCCGCTGCGTCGATGGCAGCGGTGGACGGTCGGGGTCGGCAGCGTCCTGCTCGTCCTGGTGGCGATCGCTGCTGCTGTCGTGGTTATCCAGCACGTCGACGGCGGCGGCACCCAGCTCACCGCGACGAGGGCGACGGCGGCGGAACTAACCGATGCGCAGCGTGCCCAGGGCTTCATCGCGGGCGCGACCTCCGACATCGCAGCCGTGTCGTCCTACGACTACCGGACGCTCGACGACGCGCTGGCCGCCGGGTCAGCGGTGAGCACCGGCGGCTTCCGGCAATCCTTCCGGGCGGCGTTGCAGGGCAGTCTCGGTGCGGCCGCGAAGCAGCAGCGCATCGTGCAGACGTTCGATCTGGTCAGGGCTGGGATCGGCTCGGTGTCGAAGGACAGTGCGACCGCCAAGGTCCTGGTGTTCGGCGTGCGGACGGTGACGAACGACCGGCCCAACGGCGCTACCCGGACGTCGGCGCTCACCTTGACCGCGACGATGCAGCGTCGCGGTGACCGCTACCTGATCAGCGATCTCGAGTCGGGCACGAACCCGGGGCTGCCGCCGGGCACGGGTCAGCTCGTGGTCGCCGCCGAGGCCGGGCGCGAGCAGGTAGTAGACCTGCTCAGCTACCGCCGCGATCACTTCGCCGCCGACAACGAGCGGGCCCTGAACAACGCCGTCGAGCCGCTTCGCTCACAACTGATGCGTTCGGCCGCCGACACGAGGGGCGCTCTGCAGGCCGGCAAGTACGACCTCAGCGGAGCGGTCACCGCCCTCGCCGTCGAGCAGGCATCCGGTGACACCGTGCAGCTCCTCGTCGCCGCGACCGGGACGAAGATCGCCGCGAACGGCGCACGAAGCGATCTCACCGACGGTCGCTACGAGGTGACGGTCGTGCTCGCTGGCGGGTACTGGCGCGTGAGCGCCGTGCAGTCTGTTCTCGCCGGCTGACGCGACATGCAGCGTCCACGTAGGGCACGATCGACGATCGTGAGGACACGGGCGGCCTGTGCACTGTCGGCGATACTTCTGGCCGTGCTGCTGACCGGCTGCATCATCCACGTTCGGCTGACGGGCGGGCGCTGGCTCCTCTCCGCGGTGACGGTCGGCGGGACGGTGACCGTCACCCCGCCGCGACGGTTCGCGGCGTGGCTGCCGTCCACGTCCGGCACCGGCGCGGTGCTGCTTGTGGCCGTCGACGGCTACAAGGTGACGAACGGCCGGCACGGGGTGCCGACAGCCCAGTCTTTGAAGGTGACGCCCGTCCGCGTCGGCGGTACCTGGCTGCTGAGCGACGTCACGTCGGTGGGCGTCCGCTGACTCAAGAGCGGGGAGGACTGCTGCCACCGGGGCAGCCGGTGGCCGCGACCGGTCGGCTGCTCGCGCTGTCCGTGTCGGCCTTCGCCGTCCTGGCCGCCGAGCCGCTGTACCTGCTCGTCGATACCGCTGTGGTCGGTCATCTGGGCTCGCGCTCGCTGGCCGGGCTCGGGGTGGGGGCGGCGCTGATGGCCGTGCTCACGATCCTCGGCACGTTCGTCGAATACGGGACGACTGCGCGGGCCGCCCGCTGGTTCGGGGCCGGTCGCACTGCGGACGCGGTGCGCGAAGGGATGCAGGCGTCCTGGCTCGCGGTCGGGATCGGCGTCGGCGTGGTCGCGGTCGGCGAGTTGCTCGCCAGCCCGCTGACCCGACTGCTCGCGGGCGGGGGTGGCCCGGTGCAGGCGGCGGCCGAATCCTGGTTTCGCATCGCGGTCGTGGGGATGCCCGGTGTGCTGCTCGTCCTGGCGGGCAACGGGTGGATGCGCGGGGTTCAACGCACCCGTGAACCGGTCGTGATCGTCCTGGTCGCGAACGGGCTGTCCGCCGTGCTGTGCCCGCTGCTCGTCTACCCGGGCGGGCTCGGGCTGATCGGCTCGGCCGTCGCCAACGTCGGCGCCCAGGCGGTAGGGGCGGCACTGTTCCTGCGGGCGCTGCATCGCTCCGGCACGAGCCTGCGCCCGGACCGCCGGGTGATGCGGGCGCAGGCCGCGGTCGGGCGCGACCTGATCATCCGGGCGGGCGCGTTCCAGGTGGCCTTTCTGACCGCGGCCGGTGTCGCGCGTCGCGGATGGGTACGGCCCAGATCGCCGCACACCAGATCGGGCTGCAGCTGTGGGAGTTCACCGCGCTGCTCCTCGACTCCTTCGCGATCGCGGCGCAGTCGCTCGTGGGCGCGGCGCTCGGCCGGTCGGACGCCGCCGGTGCGCGAGCCATGTGCTGGCAGGTCGCGCGGTGGGGTCTGTACGCGGGCCTGGTGTTCGCCGCGATCTTCGCCACAGGCTGGTGGCTGATCCCGCAGCTCTTCTCGTCCTCGGCCGACGTCCAGACGCAGGCGCACGTGCTCTGGCCGTGGTTCGTGGCCATGCTGCCCGCTGCCGGAGTGGTGTTCGCGCTCGACGGTGTGCTCATCGGCGCCGGCGACATCGGCTTCCTGCGCACCATCACGATCATCGCGGCCGTCTTCGCGTTCGCCCCGCTCAGTCTCGCCGCCCTGCATTTCCACTGGGGCCTCGGCGGCGTCTGGGCCGGCCTCGCCGCGTTCATTCTGGTGCGACTCGCCGGCATGGTGTGGCGAGCCCGGGGCGATCGCTGGCTCGTGGTCGGCGTAGCCGACTGAATGAGAGCGTCGGCGTAGCCGACTGAATGAGAGCGTCGGCGTAGCCGACTGAATGAGAGCGTCGGCGTAGCCGACTGAATGAGAGCGTCGGCGTAGCCGCCACCTAGTGTCGCGTGAACGAAATAGCTTTACCTCGCGGTAGCATGGTGCATGTCGTTGACTGTGGTTGTGCAGATGTCCGCCGAGGACCGCGCCGAGTTGAGTCGGTGGATGCGAACGCCGACGTTGCC
>JBPCOE010000128.1:0-5937 GCA_051000605.1 Jatrophihabitans sp. | reverse complement strand
AACATCGCGCCCGATCATCTCGACTGGCACGGCTCGATGGATGCCTACGCCGCGTCCAAGGCGCTGATCTGGCGCGGTAACGTCGCGATCGCGAACGCCGACGACGCCGCGGTCACTGCACTGTTCGCGCGGGCCCGGTCCGCGACGCGGGTCTCGTTCACGCTCGGCGTCCCGCAGCGCGGCCAGCTCGGCGTGCGCGACGGAGTGCTCGTGGACAGGGCCTTTGCGGACGGGGACGTCGAGCTCGTCGCCGCGTCGCAGATCCGCCCCGCGGGTCAGCACAACGTCGCGAACGCACTGGCAGCGTCGGCCCTCGCGCGCTGCTACGGAGTCCACGCAGCCGACGTGGCCGCCGGGCTCCGCGGGTTCGTCCCCGACCCGCATCGCAATCAACTCCTGCTCGTGCGGGCAGCGGTCAGCTGGGTTGACGACAGCAAGGCCACCAACCCGCACGCGGCCCGCGCATCGCTCACCGCTTACCCGCGCGTGGTGTGGGTCGCGGGTGGCCAGCTCAAGGACGCTCCCGTCGACGAGCTCGTGGCCGAGATAGCCCCGCGGCTGAGGGGAGTCGTCCTGCTTGGCGAAGATCGTTCGCACATAGCGGCCGCGTTGGAACGACACGCGCCGGATGTGCGCGTGATCGACGTGCCCAGGACCGACGATGGGGCAATGACCGAGGTGGTGCGCGCCGCGGCCGGACTCGCGCGTCCGGGCGACACCGTGTTGCTCGCCCCCGCCGCCGCGTCCTACGACATGTTCGCCGGGGGTTTTGCCGCACGAGGGGACGCCTTCGCTGCCGCCGTCCACGCCCTGCCCGCCAAGGACGGCGCATGACCGCCCTCCGCTGCGCTGCGGGCGCCGAAGGCCACACCGATTCGCCAGGCGCTCACGGTGTTCGCGCATGACGGCCCTCCGCGAACGGGTCCAGCACGAGTCCCGCGCGCAGTCGTTCCTGGCCGGCCCGTACGCCTCGGTGCAGCTGTTGATCCTGGCCTCGATCGGGCTACTCGGTTTCGGGACTCTGATGGCCGTCTCGACCACGATCGCCGCGGCTCGTGACAACGGTGGCACCGGGTCGATCTGGAACCAGGCGGTGAAGCAGGTCGTATTCATCGTCGTCGGCCTGGTCATCTTCTGGGCGTCGATGCGGGTGTCGCCGAAGGCGTTCCGCCTGCTCACCTACCCGGTGCTCGCCATCGCGCTGATCTCGCTGGTCGCGGTGCTGGTGCCGGGCGTCGGCGTCGGCGTCTACGGCGCGCGGCGCTGGATCGACATCGGGCCGCTGCAGCTGCAGCCCTCGGAGTTCGCGAAGCTGGCCATGCTGCTGTGGGCCGCCGATCTGCTCGCTCGCAAGCAGCAGCTGGGTACCCTGTCCCGCGCCAAGCATCTCTTCGTTCCGTTGATCCCAGGTTTCGCGATTGTCAGCCTGCTGGTGATGGCTGAGCCCGATCTCGGGACCACGTGCTGCTTCATGCTCATCCTGCTCGGCGTGCTGTGGATGGTGGGCATGCCGATGCGCTACTTCGCGATGGTGCTCGGGCTGGTGATCCTCGCGATCACGATGCTCGCGATCACTGCGCCCTACCGCCTGCAGCGGCTCACCACGTTCATGGACCCGTTCAAAAACACCGATACGACGGGCTACCACACGGTCGAGGGCTTGTACGCGCTCGCGTCCGGCGGGGTCTTCGGCGTCGGACTCGGGCAAGGAACTTCCAAGTACGGGTGGGTGCCGAACGCCAATTCCGACTACGTCTTCGCGATCATCGGCGAGGAGCTCGGCCTGATCGGGTGCCTGGCCGTGTTGCTGCTGTTCGCCCTACTGGCCTACTCGGGTATGCGGATCGCACGCCGCAGTGCCGATCCGTTCGTGCGCGTCGCCGCCGGCGCCGCGACGATCTGGCTCAGCGGCCAAGCGGTGATCAACATCGGCTATGTCAGCGGTCTGCTGCCCGTCACCGGCATCCCGTTGCCGCTCATCTCGGCCGGGGGCACCTCACTGCTCGTCACATTCTTCGTCCTCGGCATGCTGGTGTCCTTCGGCCGCCACGAACGCGAAGCCGTCAACGCGGCCCGCAAGGCCGAACGCCTGGGCCGCCGCACCCGCCTCGAACGCTGGTGCCGAATCCCCGTCCCGAAGGCGTACGTCGCCCCGAAACGTCGCAAGGCAGCGGTGAATCAATCAACGGGACGAAACCACGGTGCCGAGAGCGAGCAGCGCAGGGGCGATGAGCGCGTGCGCGAGTACCACCGCGGCTTGCGGGCGCCGACGAAGTCGGCGCAACGGCCAGAAGGATGGGTTCGAGCGCAGCGAGTAGCCCAGACACAGGGTCGTACTCGGCGGATAAGTTGACAGCGCCTCGCATCGTCGTTGCGGGCGGCGGGACGGCCGGGCATATCGAGCCGGCAATGAACCTCGCCGATGCGGTGCGCCGGTTGGACGCCAGCGCCGACATCACTGCTCTCGGGACCGTCAAGGGTCTCGATACCACGCTCATCCCGGCGCGCGGTTATCCGCTGGAGCTCGTGCCGCCGGTGCCCCTGCCGCGCCGGCTCGGCGGTGAGCTGTTACGTACGCCCGGACGGGTGCGGGAGGCCGTGGCGGCCGCGTCGGCGGTGCTCGAACGCGTCCGGGCCGAGGTGGTCGTGGGATTCGGGGGCTACGTGGCGGTCCCCGCGTATCTCGCGGCCCGTCGCCTGAGCCTGCCGATCGTGGTGCACGAGGCGAACGCGAAACCCGGTCTGGCGAATCGCGGCGCGGCGCGGATGACGACCCATGTCTTCACCGCGGCTCGGGCCGCGCGACTGCCGCACGCAACGGTCATCGGGATCCCGTTGCGTCCGGCCATCTCACAGGTCGATCGCCGCGCGCTGCGGGCCGAGGCCCGAGAGAGGTTCGGCCTGCGCCCGGGCCTGCCGACGCTGCTCGTGTTCGGCGGCTCGCAGGGTGCCCGCTCGATCAACAACGCGGCCTCGCACGCGGCCGCCGGTCTTCGCACAGCCGGTGTCCAGGTGCTGCACGTGATCGGCCCGAGGAATGACCTGGTCGTGGCGTCCGACCCCGACGTCCCCTACGTCGTCGTGCCGTACGTAGAGCAGATGCAGTACGCCTATGCGGCGGCCGACTTCGCGCTGTGCCGGTGCGGCGCCATGACCTGCGCCGAGCTTGCGGCCGTAGGCCTGCCGGCGGCCTACGTCCCGTACCCGGTCGGCAACGGTGAGCAGCGCTTCAACGCGATGCCCACCGTCGACGCCGGCGGCGGCCTGCTCGTCGACGACGCCGAGCTGAGCCCGACCTGGGTACTCGCCGAGGTGGTCAACCGCATCACCGATCCGATCACAATGGAGCGCATGTCCACCGCTGCCGCGCACACGGGATCGCGCGATGCCGACGTCGTGCTCGCTCGTCGCGTGCTCGATGTCGCCGCCGAGCACCGGCGATTCGCGCCGGGTGCCCAGTGAGCGACGCGGGGTGCGCATCGATGAGCGCCGCAAGCGGTGCCATCAGGTTCACAGCGATTGCGAAGCCCGGCACCGAGCGCAGCGAGGTCTCTCGATGAGCCGGCCGACGTCGGATCACAAGGGTGACCGGCCCGAGGACTGGGAAGCCCCGGGCGCCGCGCTGGTGCGGAGCGCCGCCACGGACGTCATTCCGCCGTTGGCCGAGCTCGGCCGCGTCCACATCATGGGCATTGCGGGCTCGGGCATGAGTGCGCTGGCCCGAATCCTGCTTGAACGCGGTCTGCAGGTGAGCGGATGCGAGGCCCGCGAATCGATCACCGTCGCCGGCCTGCGGGCCCTCGGCGCGACGGTGCACATCGGGCACTCACCGTCGCACGTCGACGGCGCCGACACGTTCGTCTACACGACGGCGATCAATCCCAAGCAGGAGGAGTTCGTCGCTGCGCGGGTGAGCGGCAAGCCGGTGCTGCGCCGCGCGGCGGCGCTGGCGGCGGCGCTCGAGGACCGGCGTTGTGTGGCCGTGGCAGGCACCCACGGCAAGACGTCCACGACGTCCCTGCTCGTTGTCGCGGCCCAGGCGTGCGGCGCCGATCCGTCCTTCGCCATCGGCGGCAACCTATACGAAACCGGCAAGAATGCGCACCTGGGCAGCGGCACATTCGCGGTGGTCGAGGCCGACGAGAGTGACGGGTCGTTCTTGCTCACCCGGCCGGCATCGGCCGTCGTCGTCAACGTCGAGGCGGACCACCTTGAGAACCACGGCGATCTAGAAGGCATCTTCGGAGCCTTCGAGCAGTTCGTCGACCGGATCGACCCCGATGGCCTGCTGCTCACCTGCGCCGACGACGCCGGTGCGCGTCGGATCGCCGACTACGCGCGGGCGCGAGGGCGTCGCGTGCACACCTATGGCACGTCGCTCGGGGCCGACGAGCGGGTGCACGACATTGTGACCCGAGCGGACGCCGTCGAGTTCTCGATCAGCGGGACGGTGCTCGGCGAACGGCGGGTGCGGGTCGGCGCCCTGATCGGTGCGCACATGGCGCTGAACGCGACCGCCGCGCTGACGCTCGCGGCCGACCTCGGCCTCGACATCGATATCGCGAGCCGGGCATGGACGGAGTTCGCCGGGGTCCACCGCCGCTTTGAGCCGCACGGTGAGGGTGGGGGAGTACGCGTCTTTGACGACTACGCGCACCACCCCACGGAAATCGTCGCGTCGTTGCGGGCGGCAAAGGAGGCGCTGGCCGGGGCGGGCCGGCTGATCGCGGTGTTCCAGCCCGGTACGTACAGCCGCACGCAGACCTTCGCCCGCGAGTTCGCGGAGGCCATGGCGCAGTTCGCCGACATCGCCGTGGTCATGGACATCTTCCCGGCCCGCGAGGAGCCGATTCCCGGCGTCACAGGGGCCACGATCAGCGAGCTGATCGATCTGCCCGCCGAGCGGGTGATCTACGAACCGCGCTACGACGCCGTGCCCGACCGGATCGCCGCCGTCGCGCAGCCCGGCGACCTTGTGGTGACGATGGGCATCGGCAACGTTTACCTGCTCTGCGACACGATCCGCGACGAGTGCGCCCGCGTTCTCGGCGGGAAGTCCGGTCCCAGCGGTGGCCCCGAGGAGTCTTCATGACGACGACCCAACTCGGCAAACTCGACGAGCCGTCGCGACCGATCGCCCCCGCGCACCGACGACGCTCGATCGTGCTGATCGTTGCCGGTGCGGTCGTCCTTGCGGTGTTCGTCACCTGGCTGGTCGCGTTCTCGGCCGCGTTCGGCGTGCGCAACCTTGACGTGCAGGGCAACCGCACGCTGAGCAGGGCGGAGATCGTCCACGCGGCCGCTGTCGGGCACGGCACACCGCTCGTCCGCCTCGACACCGCGGCGATCACCGAGCGGATCGAGCGCTTGCCAGACATCGCCTCGGCGCAGGTCAGCACCTCGTTCCCGTCCACCGTCGTCATCACCGTTACCGAACGTACGCCGGTGGCGTATCTGGTCGGGAGCGGTGGTCCCAGACTTGTCGACGGCACCGGCCGGCAGTATGCAGCAGCCGGGTCGACACCGGCCGGCCTGCCCAGGCTCGTCGTGCCCACCGGCGCGGCCGCGCGCAACACGCTGCACGCCGTAGCCGATGTCGCAGGGGCGCTCCCGGCGGATCTGCGCCGCCACGTCAAGTCGATCGAGGCGCTCGACCCGAACTCGGTCACTGTCGTGCTGACCAGCAACGTGATCGTGCGCTGGGGAGGCGATGACCGCAACGAGCAGAAGGCCGTCGTCGTGCAGGCGTTGCGCAACCGGTCCGTCAGCCAGATCGACGTCACTGACCCCGATCAACCGTTCACCCGACACTAGTGTCGCGTGAACGAAATAGCTTTACCTCGCGGTAGCATGGTGCATGTCGTTGACTGTGGTTGTGCAGATGTCCGCCGAGGACCGCGCCGAGTTGAGTCGGTGGATGCGAACGCCGACGTTGCC
>JBPCOE010000124.1:0-20255 GCA_051000605.1 Jatrophihabitans sp. | reverse complement strand
CTGAGGTGCCCGGCCGACATGTGTACGCCGCGGGCGAGCGCCTCGACGTCCAGCGGCTGGGCGTACTCCCGGTCGATCCGGTCGCGGACGCCGCGCAGCCGCGCGAAGTCGCGCAGGTGCTGCGCCCCGGCGGGTCTGCTGGTCACCTGCGAGATCGTGCCACATACGGCTGTATGTACAGCAGGATGAATGCCTACTCGACCCTGTTGAACACGCCCCTTTACCGGTCGGGACGAGTCGAAACAGATGAAAGAACTCGTCTCACGGTGTCCGCGAGGGCCTCGGTCAAATGCCGACGTAGGCCGCGAGGTGATCGCCGGTGAGGGTGGAGCGGGCGGCGACGAGGTCGGCGGGTGTGCCCTCGAAGACGATCCGGCCGCCGTCGTGGCCGGCGCCGGGGCCGAGGTCGATGATCCAGTCGGCACGCGCCATGACCGCCTGGTGGTGCGCGATGACGATGACCGACTTGCCGGCGTCGACGAGCCGGTCGAGCAGGCCGAGCAGTTGCTCGACGTCGGCGAGGTGCAGGCCGCTGGTCGGCTCGTCGAGGAGGTAGACGTCGCCTTTCCCGGCCATCTGGGTGGCCAGCTTGAGCCGCTGTCGCTCGCCGCCGGACAGCGTCGTGAGCGGCTGGCCGAGGCTGAGGTAGCCGAGCCCGACGTCGGCGAGGCGGTCGAGGATGCGGTGAGCGGCCGGCGTGTGCGCCTCGCCCGCACCGAAGAACGTCTCGGCCTCGGCCACCGACGTCGCGAGCACTTCGGCGATATTCCGGCCGCCCAGCGTGTACTCCAACACGGATGCCTGGAACCGCTTCCCCTCGCATTCCTGGCAGGTGGTGGCGACGCCGGCCATTATCGCCAGGTCGGTGTAGAGGACGCCGGCCCCATTGCAGGCGGGGCAGGCGCCCTCGGAGTTGGAGCTGAACAGTGCCGGCTGGACCCCGTTGGCCGCAGCAAACGCCTTGCGGACCGGGTCGAGCAGCCCGGTGTAGGTCGCCGGGTTGCTCCGTCGCGAGCCGCGGATCGTGCCCTGGTCGATCACCACCACGCCCTCGCGGCCGGCGATGGAGCCGTGGATCAGCGAGGTCTTGCCGGAGCCGGCGACGCCCGTGACCACGCAGAGCACCCCGAGCGGGATGTCGACGTCCACGTCGTGGAGGTTGTGCGCTGACGCGCCGCGGATCTCCAGCGCGCTGGACGACGAACGCACCGAGTCCTTGAGGCCCGCCCGGTCGTCAAGATGGCGGCCGGTGACGGTGTCACTTTCCCGCATATCCTCGGCGGTGCCCCAGAACCATACACCGCCGCCCCCTCCCCCGCCGCCGGGGCCGAGGTCGACGACGTGGTCGGCGATCACGATCGTCTCGGGCTTGTGCTCCACGACGAGCACGGTGTTGCCCTTGTCGCGCAGTTGAAGCAGCAGGTCGTTCATCCGCTCGATGTCATGGGGGTGCAGGCCGATCGTGGGCTCGTCGAAGACGTAGGTGACGTCGGTGAGCGACGAGCCGAGGTGGCGGATCATCTTGGTGCGCTGTGCCTCTCCCCCGGACAGCGTGCCCGACGGCCGGTCGAGCGAGAGGTATCCCAACCCGATCTCCGAGAACGAGTCGAGGAGGTGTTGCAGCCCGGTGAGCAGCGGGGCCGTCGACGGCTCGTCGAGTCCGCGGACCCAGTCAGCCAGGTCGCTGATCTGCATCGCGCAGACGTCGGCGATGTTGTTCCCGTCGATCTTCGACGACCGGGCTTCCTTGCTGAGTCGAGTGCCGTCGCACTCGGGACAGGTCGTGAACGCAACGGCCCGCTCCACGAAGGCGCGGATGTGCGGCTGCAGCGCGTCGACGTCCTTGGACAGGAACGACTTCCGGATCTTCGGGACCAGCCCCTCGTACGTCAGGTTGATCCCGTCAACCTCGATCTTGGTCGGCTCCCTGTGAAGCAGGTCGTGCACCTGTTTCTTCGTGTACTTGCGGATCGGCTTGTCCGGGTCGAAGAAGCCGCAGCCGCGGAAGATGCGGCCGTACCAGCCGTCCATGCTGTAGCCGGGGATGGTGAGTGCACCCTCGTTGAGCGACAAGCTGTCGTCGTACAGCGCCCCAAGGTCGATGTCGTTGACGGCGCCGCGGCCCTCGCAGCGTGAACACATGCCGCCGGTGATGCTGAAGCTCCGTCGCTCCTTCGTGGTGGCGCCGCCGCGCTCGATGGTGACCGCCCCCGCGCCCGAAATAGAGGCGACGTTGAACGAGAACGCCTGGGGTGAGCCGATATGCGGCTGCCCGAGCCGGCTGAAGAGGATGCGCAGCATCGCGTTCGCATCCGTCGCCGTGCCGACCGTGGAGCGAGGGTCGGCACCCATCCGCTGCTGGTCGACGATGATCGCAGTCGTCAGCCCATCCATCACGTCGACCTCGGGGCGGCCCAGCATCGGCATGAAGCCCTGGACGAAGACGCTGTAGGTCTCGTTGATCAACCGTTGCGACTCCGCGGCGATCGTGTTGAACACCAGCGAGCTCTTGCCCGAGCCGGAGACGCCGGTGAACACCGTCAGACGGCGCTTCGGGATCTCGATGCTGACGTCCTTGAGGTTGTTCACGCGCGCGCCATGCACGCGGATCAGGTCGTGGCTGTCGGCGGCGTGCGGCGCCGACGCCTTCCCCTTGCTCGTGGCCATGCTCGTCGAACTCCATCTGTCGGGCGCCCCCGCGGTCGCGGCGAGGCCCATGTCTACCTGAGAGCGACGGACTCCAGGGCGGCCATCTCAGCGCAGCTCCTGGATGCGGATCAGGTTGCCCGCGGGGTCTCGGAAGGCGCAGTCGCGCATGCCGTACGGCTGCTCGGTCGGCTCCTGCACGACTTCGGCGTCGCTGGCCTGCACCCGCTCGAAGGTGCCGTCGAGGTCGTGGGTGGCCAGCAGAATCCAGCCGTAGGTGCCCTTGGCCATCATCTCGGCGATGGTGCGGCGCTCGTCGTCGGTGATGCCGGGGTCGACGGCCGGCGGCGCCAGGAGGATGGACGTGTCGGGCTGTTCCGGAGGGCCGACCGTGATCCAGCGCATCTTGCCCTGTCCGACGTCAGTGCGGACCTCGAAGCCGAGGGCGTCGCGGTAGAAGGCGAGGGAGGCCTCCGGGTCGTCGTGGGGAAGGGCGCTCGCGTGAATGGTGATGTCCATGCCGGTCAGGCTAGTTGCGGCTCCGGCACCCGCGCTTCTTGATTCCTGATCGGTCTGGTCACCTGTTTCGCGATGCACGGCGGCATCTCCGCCGCCGCGCGAGCTGTCTGGGCGCGATAGGTGCTCGGCGGCACACCGACCAACTCGCTGAAGCGAGTGCTGAAGGTGCCGAGTGACGAGCAGCCGACCGCGAAACAGACCTCGGTGACGCTGAGGTCGCCACGACGCAGCAGCGCCATGGCGCGTTCGATGCGGCGCGTCATCAGGTAGGCGTACGGCGATTCGCCGTAGGCGAGCCGGAATTCGCGGCTGAGGTGCCCGGCCGAGATATGTGCGCCGCGCGCGAGCGCCTCGACGTCCAGCGGCTGCGCGTACTCGCGGTCGATTCGGTCGCGGACGCGGCGCAGCAGTGTGAGGTCGCGCAGGTGCTGTGCTGCGGCGGGCCGGCTGGTCACCTGGGAAATCGTGCCATATCGCAAGCCCGGCGGTCGAGCTCTGGACTATCGACCACCGGCCGTCTTCGTCCTCGATGACTACTGGGCGCCATCCGCACCGGCCGCGGCGAGCGCCGCGACCTGTGGCTCGCGGAGCGAACTGGTCCGGACGATCAGCTCTCCCTGGTGGACGACGTGACGGGGCGCGGACTTGTCCCCGCGGATTCGATCGAGCAGCAGTTCGGCCGCGCTTTGCCCGATCAGGTATGTCGGCTGCTGTACGGCGGTGACCCTGGCGCGCTTGCCCAAGGCCCACGTCACTTCGTCGAATCCGACGAAGGCGAGATCGCGCGGCAGCACGAGCCCGGCCTCGCTGATCGCGTCCAAGGCGCCGACGGTCATGAGGTTGTTGGACACGAGTAGTCCGTCAGGATGCCGTGGCAGGCTCAACAATGCCCTCGTTGCGTCGTAGCCGCCCTCGGTGCGGTAGTTCGACGATGCGATGAGTCGCTCGTCCACGTCGACGCCTGCTGACTGCAACGCCTTGGTGTAGCCAGCGAGTCGTTCTCGGGCGGTCGTGGTCACCGGCGGCCCCGCGATGAAACCAACCCGTCGGCACCCCTGCTCGATCAGGTGGGCGGTTGCCTGCCGTGCGACGGCGCGGTTGTTGATCGTGACGCTGTCGCAGGCCGCGCCGCGGATCTTGCGGTCGATCGTGACGACCGGGATGCCCTGTTCGGCGAGCAGGTCGAGGCGGGTCTTGGACGACGAGGCAGGCGAAAGGACGACGCCGGCCATCTGCTCGGCGACTGCGACTTCGAGGTAGCGGGCCTCTTTGGTGAGGTCCTCGTCGGTGTTGGCGAGGATCACCGAGTAGCCCGCGGCCTGCGCGGTGTCCTCGACCCCCCGCACCATTGCGGTGAAGAACGGATTCGTGATGTCGGAGATGATGATCCCGAGGACCATCGTCGCCCGGGTCCGCAGGCTCCGGGCGGCGCCGTTGGGTCGGTAGCCGAGCTCGCGAACGGCGGCGAGGACGCGCTCGCGCATCACCTGGTTGACCTCGGTGCTGCCGTTGAGCACCCGTGAGACGGTCGCAGGCGACACCCCGGCCGCCGACGCGACGCCTCTGATGTTCGTCGGCATCAGACCTCCTGTCCACCCCGGCTTACGTTGCCTGAAATCGATTCACCAACTTCTTCGGCAGAAGCTTGACATCCGGTCCACGGCATCCTTATGGTCCCGAGAAACCGTTCTCTGCCGGTGTCGAACCGTAACCCATTGCTGCCGGGACCCTATCCCTGACTAGGAGGATCGATGGCTACCATCGGTCTGCTCACCATGTCGGACGGCCGCGACTACGTCGCGCCCGATCTCGACGAGTACTGCCGTAAGTCCGAAGAGGGGCTGGTCGCGCTGCTGGAGCGCGCCGGCCACACGGTGGTGCGAGCGGAAAACGTCATTACTACGAATCGCTTCGCCACCCACGAAGCGCGCCGAGTCGCCGACGCGCGTCCCGACCTGACCATCTTCAACTACCCGGTATGGGCGTTCCCGCACTTCACCATGTTGGCCGCCGAGGCCACGCCCGGCCCCCTGCTACTGGTCGCCAGCATCGACCCGCAGCAGCCGGGGATGGTGGGCATGCTCGCCGCCGGCGGCAGCCTGGACCAGGTCGGCCGCAAGCACGCGCGGGCCTGGGGCGATCTCGACGATGCTGCCGTCGGCAAGCGCATCCTCGACCAGGTCGCGGCCGGCTATGCGGTCAGCGCGCTTCGCGGCAACACCTTCGGTCGTTTCGGTGGCCGTCCGATGGGCATGTACACCGCGGTCGCGAACACCGACCAGTGGATGTCGACGTTCGGCGTGGACGTAGAGGAGATCGACCAGTGGGAGATCGTCCTGCGTGCGGACAAGGTCGAGGCGTCGCGGGCCAAGCGGGGCGTCGCGTGGTTGGAGCAAAACGCGGCTGGGGTGCACTACGACGGGGACCGGCTGACTCCCGAGCTGCTGGAGCGCCAGGTGCGCTCCTACTACGCGGTACGCGAGCTGATCGACGAGTGGAATCTCGACTTCAGCGGCATCAAGGGCCAGCCCGAGCTCACCGGTCACTTCGCCACCATGGACGTCACCGAGGCCTTCTTGAACGACCCGTACGACTGGGACGGCCCGAAGGACACCCACGTCACCTCGACCGAGGCCGACATGGACGGCGCACTGACCATGCAGATCCTCAAGCACCTGTCCGGGCTGCCGGTGCTGTTCGCCGACGTGCGCCACTATCACGCCGACCGCGACATCTGGGACCTGTGCAACTCGGGCCAGCACGCGACGTGGTACGCCGCGCGCAGCGATGACCCGGCCGAGAACATGCGCGCGGTCAATCTCTATCCAGAGGTCTTCTTCTTCCCGGCCGGCGGCGCGTCGGTCCAGCACTACGCCGCCCCTGGCGAGGCCACCTTCGCGCGACTGACTCGCAACAGCGGCCGCTACCGCATGCAGGTTTCTCGCGGTGCGTTCGAACGCTACGACGACGCCGCCAACGAGGCGTTGGCCCGTCAGTCGACGTTCGAGTGGCCGCACGCGTTCAGTCGCCTCGACGCGTCGGCCGAGACGTTCCTGTCCAGCTTCGGGGCGAATCACATCCACGCTGTGCCGGGTGACTACGTGAGCGAGCTCGAATCCGTCTGCACACTGCTCGACATCGACTTCCAGAACCTGGCCACCGACGCCGCACGCTGACCGGAAGGACAACCTGCTCATGCGCCCAGCCATCCGCCGGACGCTGGCCACCGTCACCGCGGTTGCCACCTGCGCCGCGCTCGGAGTCTGCGTACCGGCCGCGGATGCCACCGCTCACCCCTCTCCCGCGACCGCCAAGGGCCCGATCGGCTGGGACGTCTACCGGCACCTCGACCGCTTCGCAGAGCTCCCGGAGGGCGTGCAGACCAAGCAGTTCTCCAGCTTCGACCGGGCCGGCGGCAACGGCGACTTCGACCGCTGCCTGTCCACCCGCAGCGACGGGTCATGCGTGCTCGCCAAGGCGAGCGGCGCCGGCGAGGTCGATTCGATCTGGTCGACGCGCGACGGCGGCAACGTCACGGGCACCGGTGATCTGACCGTCGTCCTCGACGGAAAGACGATCATCCACGCGCCGTTGCAGGACGTGGTCGACGGCAAGCTCGGCGCGCCCTTCGTCTACCCGGTCGTGGCCAACGCCGACCAGAGCTCGGGCGGTGTGTACCTCATAGCGCCGATGACCTATCGCGAGTCGATGCTTGTCTACACCGACCGGGACCCGAACTATTACCACGTCACCTATCGCAGCTTCGCGGACGCGACCGGCGTGCGGACTTTCGATCCGAGCGACAAGGCTACCGACGTCATCGCCACCCTCAAGGCCGCCGGCACCGCCGACCCCAAGCCAGCTGCGAGGCTCGCTTCGACGCAGAGCAGATCGTTCACGCTGCGCCCCGGCAGCTCGACCCGGCTGGCCACCGAGCACGGACCCGGCTCGGTGTCGGCGCTTCGCGTCCAGATGCCGCAGCTCGTCGCCCCGCCGAAGGCGGCCTTCACCTCCGACGACGGCCGCGCGTTCGGTGCGGACGGCTACAGCCAGTTCACGATGAAGATCGACCCGAAGAACACCGGTGTGCGGTTGACCCGCAAGGCTGACGAAGGCATCGGCCACCAGCGCGCCGACATCTACGTCGACGGGGCGAAGGTCGCCTCCTGGGGCCCCAACGAGGTGGCCGGCTCGTGCAAGTGGCGCGACGAATCGGTCGTTCTGCCGGCGAGTGTCACCGCGGGCAAGTCGTCGATCACCATCCGCAACGCCTTTGTGTCCTCCGATCTCGACTTCAATGAGTTCGCCTATCACGTCGACTCGAGCGTCGGCCGCAAAGCGGTGCGCACGGACACCCTGAACGTCGGCCCGGATCACACGGCCGACGAGTCGGCGCACCAGTATTCGATCGTCAACCAGACCTGGGAGGGTGCGCAGGACTACTGCTACGCCTCCGACGCCGGCACCAGCCAGGCCGTGATCGACAGCAACGACGTCGTGCAGCACGTGCGGGTGCGGGTCACCGCGGACGGTCAGCAGACCGTCGATGCACCGCTCGGCGAGTTCTTCGGCAACGGCCAGACCAACGGCGACGTCCGCTCGCTGATGACGTCGATGGGCGCAGGACTGTCCAACTGGTTCTCGGCGTGGTGGCCGATGCCGTACGCGCGGTCGCTGACCGTGACTCTCTACAACGGCTCGAAACAGACGCTCACGTCGGCGCGGTCGGCCGTCACGGCGTCGCCGAACTCCGCGGTGACGCGCGAGCTGAGCAGCGGGCGGATCGGGCTGTTCCGGGCCACGACGCATAGTGCCGACACCGTCCCGCAGCAGGATCACACCTTCCTGCACGCCGCCGGCACCGGCAAGTTCGTCGGGCTCACGCAGAGCATGACCGGGCCGGCCAGCCGCGCGTACCTCGAGGGCGACGAGCGAGCGTACGTCGATGGCTCACTCACGCCGCAGATCCACGGCACTGGCACCGAGGACTTCTACGAGGGCGGCTGGTACTTCAACCGCGACACGTTCACCGACCCGCTCAACGGCAACCCCTCGCACCAGGCCGGCACCAACGGCTGCGCGACCGGCTCGGACTGCACCGCCACCTACCGGTTGATGCTGGCCGATGCCGTCGGGTTCGGTTCCTCGATCAACTTCGGCATCGAGCACGGACCGGTCGACGACGTCGCGGCGCACTACAGCACCACCGCGTTCTGGTACGGGACCGCGCAGGACACGGAACGGGTCACCGACACGCTCGACGTCGGGAACGCCGGCAGCGAACGCGCCCACCACTACGCGCCGGCCGGCCAGGCGGCGTGGCTGACCGCGACCTACGAGGGGAACAACGGCGCGCCGCAGCCGAAGGCCGACGACCTACGCCAGGCGACCGCGCCGACGAGCTTCGCCCTGTCGATCGATCGGCGTAACCACGGCGTGCTGCTGCGGCGCACGTCCGACCAGGCGCAGGCGGGGCAGCGGGCCACGGTGGCGGTCGACGGCCGCACCGTCGGCACCTGGGACGAGCCGCTCGGCAACAGCACGCACCGCTGGCTGGACGACACGTTCACGCTGCCGGAACGGGCGACGAACGGCCGACGACACATCACGGTCACGCTGACGCCGGCGAGCGGCGCCCCGGCCTGGACGTCGGCTCGCTACGCCGCGCAGTCGCTGGTCGCGCCGTTCACCGACCGCACCGCGCCCGGGCGGGTCACCGGGCTGACCGCGACCAGTGGCGACAGCAACGCCGTCACGCTGGCCTGGTCACCGGCCACCGACGACGTGGGCGTCGACCACTACGACGTCTACGCCTCGACGTCCTCGCCGGTGCGCATCACCGAGGCGAACCGTGTCGGGAGCACGGCGAGCACGACGTTCGTGCACATCGGCCTCGGCCTGCGCCAAACCTGGTACTACCGCGTGGTCGCGGTCGACGGCGCGGGGCACACCGGGCCGCCGTCGGCGTCGGCCTCGGCCACGACCGGGTCGAAGCTGCGGGTCGAGGCCGAGCGGCAGCTGCCGCCGGTCGAGGCGACCGCGCCGGCGGAGTCGCAGGGCAACTGCTGCGGCATCAGCTGGTCCGGGGGCGCACAGCTGTGGTTCCGTCCGACGAGCGCCGGCCAGCACGTGACCATTGCCTTCGACGTGCCGACCGCTGGGACGTATGCACTCAGCAGCGTCCAGACCGAGGCGCCCGACTACGGCATCAGCACCCTTGCCCTCGACGGCGCCACGATCGGTCACCCGGTCGACCTGTACCACGCCGGCGGGGTCGTCCTCACCGCTCCGGCCGACGACGGGTCGCACATCCTGTCCGCCGGACGCCACACGTTGACATTGACCGTCCCCGGCAAGAACCCCGCCGCTGCGGGTTACCTGGCCGGCCTCGACTACCTCGACCTGCAGCTGGTGGCATGACGCCGAATGACGAGCAGCAGCACGCCGGGCCCGGCGACGGTGCCCGGGTCGTGCTGCGCATGCGCGACATCAGCAAGTCCTTCGGCGGCGTGCATGCGCTCAAGGGTGTGCAGCTGGATGTCCACGACGGCGAGGTGGCCGCCCTGCTCGGTGAGAACGGTGCCGGCAAATCGACGCTGATGAACATCCTGGCCGGCGTGTTCGGTAACTACGGCGGCGGAATTGAGCTGGACGGCACAGCGGTCACGCTGCATTCGCCCAAGCAGGCCGCCGCACTCGGCATCGCCATGATCCACCAGGAACTCAACCTCGTGCCGGAGATGTCGATCGCCGACAACATCCTGCTCGGGCGCGAGCCGCGCACCGCCCGGGGCACCGTCGATCGCAAGGGCATGCGGGCCCGGGCCCGTGAGCTCCTCGCTGAGGTGGGCCTCGACGTCGAACCGCGCCGGCTCATCCGGCAGTGCCGCATCGCCGAGCAGCAACTCATCGAGGTCGCGAAGGCGCTGTCGGTCAACGTGCGCGTGCTGGTGATGGACGAACCGACCTCGGCGCTGGCCGACGCCGAGGTGCAGCGCCTATTCGGCGTCATCCGGACGCTGACTGCGCGCGGCGTCGCCGTCATCTACATCTCGCATCGCCTCGAGGAGCTCGAGGCGATCGCCGACTCGGTGACCGTGCTGCGCGACGGCAGTTACGTCGGACGGCGCGACCTGAAGTCCACCGGCCGCGACGAGCTGATCGCGATGATGGTCGGTCGACCGCTCGGTGAGCTCTACCCACGTCCCGAGGACACCGTCGAAAAGGACGTCCAGCTGCGAGTGAGCGGGCTCGAGCTCGTCGGTGACCGCTCGGTCAACCGGGCGTCACTGCACGGGATCGACCTCACGGTTCGGGCGGGTGAGATCGTCGGGATCGCCGGGCTCATGGGCTCGGGGCGCTCGGAGGTGCTGCAGAGCATCTACGGTTCGTTCGCCCCGCACGCGGTTCGCGGCCGGTTCGAGATCGGCGGACGGCGGTACCGTCCGCGCACCCCGAAGTACGCCATCTCGCGCGGGTTCGCCCTCGTCGCCGAAGATCGCAAGGAGCAGAGCCTCATCCTGGACAACACGATTCGGTTCAACGCGAGCCTGGCTGCGCTGCCACGGGTCACCCGCCTCGGTGCCGTCAGCAAGCGCAAGGAACGCGCGCTCGTCGCCGCGCAGGCCAAACAGTTACAGATCAAGGCGCCGAGCGTCGAGACGACCGTGGCCAACCTGTCCGGCGGAAACCAGCAGAAGGTCGTGCTCGCGAAATGCCTGCTGACCTCCCCGCAGGTGGTGCTGCTCGACGAACCGACCCGAGGCGTCGACGTAGGCGCGAAGGCCGAGGTCTACGAGCTGATGAACCAGCTCGCCGCCGACGGCAGCGCGCTCGTGATGGTGTCCTCCGAGCTGCCCGAACTGCTCGCGACCTGCGATCGGATCGTTGTGCTCTGCGAGGGCCGGATCACCGGCGAGTTTAGCCGGGCCGAGGCGACCCAGGAGCGCATCCTCGACGCGGCGATGGATCGATCGAGCGCGCTCGCACCCGACGTACTCGAAGAGATCGAACAAGCGGAAGGACCGGCGCATGAGCACTGACACCGATCCTGTGACGACCCACAAGCACGCAGCCGGCGCCGAGGCCGACGACGCGACGTCGCGCCGCAGCGAGCGGGTGCGCCAGACGCTGAGCCTGCTGGGCTCGCTGCAGGGCTACATCGGGCTCATTGCCATCGTCGTGATCGGCATCGTCACCAAGGGCCTGGTGTTCTGGAACCAACAGAATCTGACCAACGCCATCGGCGCGTTCTCCTCCCGCGGCATCCTCGCCGTCGGCGAGACCCTGGTGATCCTGACCGCCGGCATCGACCTGTCGGTCGGCTCGTTGCTCGGCATCGCCTCGATGGTGTCCGCGCTGATGTTGACCCGGCACAACCTGAGCCCGATCGAAATCCTGCCGATCACGATGCTCGTCGGCGCGTTCTTCGGCTTCTGCAACGGCATCGGCACGACGCTGTTCAAGGTCCAGTCCTTCGTGATGACGTTGGCGATGCTGACCGTGGTGCGCGGCGTCGACCGACAGTTGTCGGACAACGTCAGCGTCGGTACCCAGGTCGCCACGTCCGGCGGCAAGCTCACCCCACATTCCGAGGCATTCCAAGGCTTCGGGACGCCGGGCCACAACATCCTCACGAACATCAGCCTGCCGATATTCGGACGGGCCGGCATCTACTACCCGGTGCTGGCCCTGGTGGTGGTCGTCGTGGTGGTGCAGCTGATCTTGTCCAAGACGAAACTCGGCCGGCACATCTACGCCGTCGGCGGCAACCCCACCGCAGCGCGGCTGTCCGGCGTCAACGTCACCCTGGTCGTCATCATCGTCTTCACGATCTCGGGCCTGCTGGCCGGATTCGCTGGCCCTATCGACGCGGCATACAGCGCCTCGGCCGATCCGCTCGCCGGCACGTCGTACGAACTGGACGCCATCGCCGCGGTGGTGATCGGCGGTGCGAGCTTGAGCGGCGGCAAGGGCACCGTGGTCGGCACCCTCGTCGGTGCCCTGATCCTGACCTTGCTCGACAACGTCCTTGGCCTGAATGCGATCAGCGACAACGCGCAGCTGATCATCAAGGGCCTGATCGTGATCGCCGCGGTGATGATCCAGCGACCCGATTTCTTCCGCAGCGTGATCAGCGGCGTGCGCAGGTTGCAACCGCGAACAAACCGATGATTCCCAACCTTTTCAGCAGCACCCATCAGGAGGAGACATGATCGACGCACGACAACAACGCTGGGCCTTGACCGGCGCGGCCCTGGCGTTCGCGCTGGCGGTCAGCGGCTGCGCGGCGAGCGCGCCGAAGAAGTCCGGCAACACCGGTAGCGGCAGCGGCAGCGGTAAACAGTTCGTCGTCGGCTACTCGCAGTCGAACAACGCCGAGCCCTACCGCGCGCAGCTCAACATCCAGCTGCGGTACTACATGAACAAGTACAAGAACCTGAAGCTGCTGCCGATCACCGACGCGCACCAGGACAGCGCGACACAGGTGAACCAGGTGCAGAACTTCATCTCGCAGAAGGTCGACGCATTGATCGTGTCGCCGAACGAGCCGGCGCCGCTGGCCGCGGCGGTGAATCAGGCGTGCGCGGCGAAGATCCCGGTCGTGGTACTGGACCGCTCGGTGAACAGCACCTGCTACACGTCCTTCATCGGCGGCGACAACGTCGCAGCCGGCAAGCAGGCGGGGCTGCTCGCCGCGAGGCTGTTGCCCAACGGGGGCAACGTCGTCGAGCTGCAAGGCATCCTGTCCGACCAGCCGCAGATCGACCGCGACAAAGGATTCCGCGAGGGCATCGCCTCCAATTCCGGGATCAAGATCATCGCGCACCGTGAAGGCAAGTGGCTCAAGGACAACGCGACGCAGATCATGCAGCAATGGCTCGGGCAGTTCCCGAAGGTCGATCTCGTGTACGCCGAGAACGACCCGATGGCGCTGGGGGCCTACCTCGCAGCGGCCGGCCAGCACAAGGCATCGTCGATGAAGTTCATCGGCACCGACGGCCTGGCCATCCCCGACGGCGGCATCCGGGCCGTGCAGCAGGGTCAGCTCGCCGGCACGTTCATCTACCCCACCTGCGCCAAGGAGGCCGCGGACACCGTCGAGGCGATCCTGACCGGGAAGAGCGTCCAGAAGAAGCAGGTACTGTCCGTCACGCCCGTCACCAAGGCCAACGCCGAGCAGCTGTACGCGCAGTACGACCCGACGAAGTTGAAGTAGGCCCGCAGCAAAGATCGCGGGCCGGCCTGGTGGTGCCCCGGCCGGGCCGGCGCCGTGATCTGCACGACGTGGAAGGGGTGGGAGCGGTGCCGGACCTGCTGCTCGGGCTCGACATTGGCACGTCGAGCTCGAAGGCGGTGCTCACCCGTCCGGACGGCACCCTCGTGGCACAGGCGGTGCGCGCGCACGAGACGAGCATGCCGCGCCCCGGTTTTGTCGAGCACGACGCCGAGCAGATCTGGCTGGGCGATCTCACCGCGCTCGTGGCCGAACTCGCCCCGCAGCTGCGCGACGGAGTCGCGGCGATCGGGTTGTCCGGGATCGGGCCGTGCCTACTGGTCGCCGACGCGGCCGGGCGCCCTCTGCGGCCCGGCATCCTTTACGGCGTCGATACCCGCGCGGTCGCCGAGATCCACGAGCTCACCGAACGCTACGGGCGCGAGGAGATCCTGCGGCGGTGCGGATCAGTGCTCACCACCCAGGCCGTAGGGCCCAAGATCGCCTGGGTGCGCGCGCATGAGCCCGAGGTCTGGGCGAGCACCCGGCAGCTTTTCACGGCGAGCTCGTACCTCGTCCACGAACTTACCGGTGAGTACGTGCTCGACCATCACACCGCCAGCCAGTGGACACCTCTCTACGACACCCGGGACAACTCCTGGATCGAGGCGTGGGCCGCGGACATCGCGCCCGGGGTCGCGCTCCCGCGACTGGCCTGGCCCGGCGAGGTCGCGGGCACGGTGACCGCCGAGGCGGCGCGGCGCCTGGGCCTCCCGTCCGGCACGCCGGTCCTCGCCGGGACCGTCGACGCGTGGGCCGAGGCGTACAGCGTCGGCGTGAACGCCGCCGGCGACGTCATGGTCATGTACGGCACGACCATGTTTCTCGTGCAGGTGCTCGCGCAGCGCGGCACGTGGCCGACGCTGTGGGGCACCGTCGGGGTGCGGCCCGGCAGCTACACACTCGCCGCAGGCATGGCGACGTCCGGATCGGTGACCGACTGGTTGCGGGCGATCACCGGCGAATCCTCCTACGCCGCGCTCGTCGACGACGCCGCCGCCACCCCGTGCGGTGCCGACGGGCTCGTACTACTGCCGTACTTCGCCGGCGAGCGGACCCCGCTGTTCGACCCCGATGCGCGCGGCGTCATTGCGGGGCTCACCCTCGGCCACACGCGCGGTCACCTCTACCGCGCGGCACTGGAAGGAATCGCATGCGGGGTGCGGCACAACCTGGAGACGATGGCCGATGCGGGCGGACAGCTGCGCCGGCTGGTCGCAGTCGGCGGCGGCACGCAGGGCCGGCTCTGGACGCAGATTGTGTCGGATGTGCTGCAGCAGCCGCAAGACGTCCCCACGTACACCATCGGCGCGTGCTACGGCGACGCGCTGCTGGCGGCGCAGGCCGTCGGGCTGGCCGGCGACGAACACAACTGGAATCCCGTGGCGCGCGTCGTCGAACCCGACGACGGGGTGGCCGAGACATACGGGCGGCTCTATTGCAGGTACCGCGAGCTGTACTCGACCACCGCCGATCTCGTACACGATCTCGCGGCCGACACCCGAATCTGACGACACCCGGCCCTGACGACTGCTCACCGAGAGGACCCCAGCCCGCATGCGTGCTGTAGTGATCGACCAGCCCGGCAGCTTCGGCATCGAGACGATCGACGACCCGTCCCCAGGACGTGACGAGATCGTGGTCGCACCGCGGGCCGTGGGTATCTGCGGGACCGACCTGCACATCATCGACGGTCACTTTCCACCGGCACCCTACCCACTCGTCCCGGGCCACGAATTCGCCGGTGAGATCGTGGCGGTAGGCCCTGACGTCGACGAGCTCGAGACCGGCCAGCGGGTCGCCGTCGACCCGTCCCTGTTCTGCGGGCACTGCGCGTACTGCCGCCGCGGCCGGGGCAATCTCTGCCAGCACTGGGGCGCCACCGGCGACACCGTCAACGGGGCGTTCGCCGACTACGTCTCGGTGCCGGCGCGCAACGCGTATCCGATCGGGGACGACGTCACCTGGAACGCCGGCGCGCTGGTCGAGCCCTTGTCGTGCGTGGTGCACGGACTGCGCCGGCTGGCGATGCCCGCCGGGTCGGAGTTGCTGATCGTCGGCGCCGGCACGATCGGGCTGTTGCTGTTGCAGGCCGCCCGGCGCAGCGGCGCGACGTCGGTCAGCGTCGTCGACCCGGACGAGTCCCGGCGTGCGCTTGCGGCCAGCATGGGCGCCGATGCGGTCGCGTCGCACGCGGCGGAGTTGTCGGCGGATCGGCCGCTCGGTTTTGAGTACGCGGTCGAAGCCACCGGGGTGCCGGCGGCCGCCGAGACGGCGCTGAACGCCCTGTGTCGCGGCGGCACCATGCTCGTGTTCGGCGTCGCACCCGAGGAAGCGCGATTGGAACTCTCGCAGTACCGCGTCTACAACGACGAGATCACCGTGCTCGGCTCAATGGCGGTGCTCGACACCTTCGAGCCAGCGCTGCGGTTGATGTCATCGGGGGCGATCGCACACACCGCGATGGTCACCCACACCTTCGCGCTCGCGCAGTTCGCCGAGGCGGTCGACGCTGCGCGGCAGCGCCGCGGACTCAAGGTGCAGGTAACCGACAGGGCGCGGTAGCCGGCGCCGAATGACCGTAACGATGCGTATCCGTGCAAGCAGATCCGAACGGCGACCCCCTCAGGGACGGCTCGCGGTCAGGTCACGGAGGTCGGCGTAACGCGTCCGGATGGAAGGCACGTCCTGAGCGCTGAACCGTTCGGCGTTCGCCGCGGCCCACTGCGGCGGATCGTCGGTGCCGGCCAGGGCCCAGGCGGCCTGGCGGGCGGCACCTCTGGCGACGTATTCGTCCGCGGGGGGCACGAGCACCGGCGCGCCGAGCACGATCGGGGCGATGCGGCGAACTGCCTCCGACCGAGCGCCACCGCCAACCAGAAAGATCCGCTCCAGGCGCATGCCCCGCTCTCGCAGGGCGTCCAGCCCGTCGGCGAGGCCGCACAGCATCCCCTCGACCGCAGCTCGCGCCAGATGGGCCGGGGTCGAGTTGCGTAGCTGCAGCCCGTGCAGGGCGCCGGTCGAGTCCGGCTTGTTCGGGGTCCGCTCCCCCTCGAGGTAGGGAACCAGCACGAGCCCGTCGCAGCCAGGTGGTGCCGACAGCGCGAGTCGGGACAGCTCGTCGAGGCTCACGTCGAGCATGGCCGCAGTCGCGGTCAATACTCGTGCCGCGTTCAGCGTGCACACCAAGGGCAGATAGTTCCCGGTGGCGTCGGCGAAGCCGGCGACGATCCCGGTCGGGTCCGCCGTCGCGGCCGGGCTGATGGTGCTGACGACGCCGGAGGTGCCGATCGAGACGATCACGTCCCCGCGGGTAGCTCCGAGCCCGAGTGCGGCAGCTGCGTTGTCACCGGTGCCCGCGCCCAGAAGAGCACCGGCGGTCGTCGTCCCGGGTGACCCGGACGGCGCCAACACCCGGGGCACGATCGGTACCTGCCCGAGCGCCAGCTCGAGGAGCTCCGGCCGGTACCGCCCGTCGACCGGCGACCAGTAGCCCGTTCCACTCGCATCTGCCCGGTCGGTCGTGAGCGCGGTGACGTCGCTGACGCCCCGCAGGCGCAGCGTGAGCCAGTCGTGGGGCAGGCATACGGCCGCGGTTCGTCGGGCGGACGCCGGTTCGCGGGCGGCCAACCAGCGAAGCTTGGTGACGGTGAACGCGGCCAGTGGCACCGAACCGATGGCGCGGGCCCACGCCGGGGCACGGCCGGGCAGTTCGGCCACGAGGTCGGCGGCGGCCTGGGCCGAGCGGGTGTCGTTCCACAGCAGGGCGTCCCGCACGACCGCGCCGTCGTCGCCCAGGCAGATCATCCCGTGCTGTTGCGCGCTGACAGCGACGGCGTCGACATCGTCCAGGCCGCCGGCCTCGCGGGTAGCCGTCTGCAGCGCCGTCCACCAGTGTTCGGGGTCGACCTCGGTGCCGCTCGGGTGTGCGGCGGAGCCGAATCGGACGACGTGGCCGGAGGCCGCGTCCCGCACGACGACTTTGCAGAACTGGGTCGAGGAGTCGACGCCGGCCACCAGTGTCATCTGAGCAGGCTCCCGCACATGAGGCGCCGAGGGCGACCACACACAGCAGAACTCAGATCGGTGTGCCATCGGTGCGATAGGCGGTGACAGTGCCGGTAGCCGCGGTGAAAATGACGTAGCCGCCTTGGAAGTTGCTCCGCTTCCCGACCGGGACGCTCAACTCGTCAGATGTCGGGTAGCCCAGCACGCCGCGTTCATAGCCCAGTGCGGCCCACTTGTCGCGTATCAAACCTTGGACCTCGTGGGCGCCCGTGGTCGGCGTCCAGTAGATCGATCCGATCTGGAAGTGGTTGTACCGGCCGACGCCGTCAGGGGTCGTCGTTTCGTCCGTCGTGGGGAAGCCCAGCCGTTGCTCCCAACCGATCGCTGCCCATTCGTCGCGGATCGCGCCGTGGACCTCGTGTGCGCCGGTGGACGGCGTCCAGTAGATCGACCCGTCGTTTCGGAAGTGGTTGTACCTACCCACCCCCCACGGCGAGTTCGGGGTGGTCAACTCGTCGGTGACCGGCGCGCCGAGAAATCCCGCCGCACCGCCGAGCTGGGTGTACTTCGCCAGGATGGCACCACCGACGGTGGGGCCGTCACTGTCGGTCAACGGGCCGTACCAGTACGCCGTCGAGGAATAGGTGGCCGGCACGTTGTCGCCGACGGGTCCGTGTTCGATCGAGAAGCGCAGCGACGACTCGAACGGGACCGCGTCTGCGATCATCGAGCGGTAGGTGCCGGTGCAGTCGGTGTTGGTCGGGCAGCCGAAGACGCCGCTCTGGTGGACGGGGTTGCCGTTCTGCGGGTCGGAGAACGGGCCGCGGTCGAAGTACCAGCCGCCCTCGTAGAAGTCCTCCGTTCCGGTGCCGGAGATCTGTGGCGAGCCTGCGCCGTCGGCGCTGACGTGCTCGTCGCCTTCCAGGTACTCGCGGGACGTGGGCCCGGCCATCGAGTGCGTGACTCCCACGAACTTCCCCGCTCCGTAGGCCTGCAGGAAGACGTGATCCGCGCCGGCGGTGGTCGGCCCGCCGTTCGACGTGGCCCGAAAGTATCCGTTGGCTGCGGGCACCGATCCCGCGGCGGACGTGATCGCCGCATCGCCGCTGATGGTCTGGGCCGAGCCGTTGTACAGCGACACCGTGGCGCCGGACCGGTAGGGCATCGGCCACCACGAGGTCAGGGTCTTGGCCACCGGGTCGATGCCGTACATCAGCGCCTTGACCTGGTACAGGCCGAGTCCGGCGCCGAAGAACTCACCCAGCGGTGCGTCGACCGTCTGCTGACCGTCGAAACTGATCCATAGCCGGGCACGGGCCATGATGTCGGTCGAGGGTGCGACCGCTGCCTGCTGCTGGGCAGTGGCGGGGTAGCAGAAGGCCCGCGCGCCGGCGAACGTCTGCTTGCTGATCGCGTAACCGTGCGCCTGCTCGCTGGCCAGGTGCTGCGCACCGACGTCGACCGTGTCGGTGCGCACCAGCGCACCGTTCACCCGTGAGTCGACGGAGTAGAGAAACTCGTTGTAGTCGTTGTCGGACGAGACGAACTGGTTGCGCACCGTGATCCGGGACTTGCCGGCCGTGAGCGACGCCGGCAGCTGGACGCTCTGGTCAGCCCACTGGCATCCGTTCTGGACGGGAAGTGGACTCCACTGCGCGGCGAGTTGACCGTCGATCAGGATGTTCGCGCGTTGATTGCCTACCGACGCATCCAGCCGTCGGGTCAGCTGAACCCCTTGATTGTTCGGGTCGAGCGCCACGCTGAACTGGCTGTACGCCCCAGCGTCGCGGCCGAAAGCGCGTCCGTCGTCGGTCACGGGCAGCGGCGGGCGGACCAGCTGAGGCAGGTCGAGTCTGATGGCCGAGATGGCGCCCGGGCCGATCGACGAACCGAGCAGAACCGTCTGCCCGGGCGCAGCCTGCACCGATTTGGCAGCCGTGGTGGCTCCGGGCTGAGCCAGCTTCGGATCGGCGGTGCCGGCGGCCTGGAGCTTCGCGACGACGTCCAGAGCCTGGTCGGCCGGATTGAAGGTGCTCACGCCGACGGAGTCGGCAAAGGTGCGGTAGGTGACGTGGAAGTAGTTCGGATCATGGTCGGTGTAGACCAGCATCGAGGTCCGATACGGCATCGGCACCTTGATGTAGACGCCGCCGGAGCTCTGGTTCTGGTCGGCCACCAGGGGGAAGACGAAGGGCGCGCCCAGCTTGCCGTTCACGACGCTCTGCAGTGGCGCGTCGAGCACGGTCTGACCATCCAGCACGATGTGAATGTTCCCGGCCGCCGTCTCGTTCCCCGCGTCCCCGTTGTAGATGTCCGTCGCCCAGATCGAGTCGATCTCGCCGGCGTCATTGCGCTGGGCGAGCGTGCATCCCCCGTCGGGTCGGACGCTCAGACAGTGGCGAAAGTCGTTGTTGCCGCCGGTCGGGTCGGTGCTCGCGAACTGGTCGGTCCGAACGCCATGGGTCAGCGTGGGGAGGCGGTCCAGCGAACGGTAGGTGTCCCAGCCGATCGGGCCCTTGCCGTTGGTGTCGACGCCGCTGCCCGACGCGAGCGGGGCTGACGCATCGGCCGCGCCCGTCTGGCCGGCCATACCCTGCAGGCCGAGCAGGAGAAGACACGCGGCCGCGAGGGACATCCGCATCCGGCGGACGGGCCCAGCGCGATTCGGCATGGCGGGCATCAGATGGGGGTGCCGTTGGTGTGGTAGGCGGTGGCGGTGTTGGTGGTGGCGTTCCAGGTGATGTAGCCGCCTTGGAAGTTGCTTCGTTTGCCGATGGGGTCGTTGAGTTCGTCGGAGGTGGGGTAG
>JBPCOE010000080.1:0-22443 GCA_051000605.1 Jatrophihabitans sp. | reverse complement strand
GGTGACGGGCACGGGTGGGGGCGGTTCGTCGGGTGCGGCGACGTCGATGGTCTCTGGTGGTGTCGGGTCGGGTGATACGGGTGCGGCGGGCACGAGCAACAGTGCGGCCGGCGGTAACACCGGAGCGAGTAATGCCGGCTCCAGCGGCATGTCGACGGCCGTCAGCGGGGTGGGGGGCGCCTCGGGTCCCTCTGGCGCAGCGACATCGTCGGCGGCCACCGGCCAGCGTAAGTCGGTCGGGCAGCACAGGTTATGAGGCGGCGTCGCCGCTAGCTTTCAGCTAGCACCGACATGCTCCCCCGTGCTTCGTCGCTACGATTTGTCGACGTATTTGCGGGCCGGGACGAAGAACGTGAGCGGCGCGGACTCGTTGCGCAGGGTCGCGACCTGGGCGCGCACGGCGCCCATGATCTCGTCGGTGATCGCGCGCAGGTTCTCCTTGGTCGGTTCCGCGCCGCGCCAGTGACGTAGGTCGAGCGGTTCGCCCACGGACGCCTCGGCGGTACGACGCCGTCCGAGGCGGTCGAGGCTTGGGCGGCCCATCTTGTGCGGCCCCCACTGCCCGACGGGGACGACCGGGGTGTCCGGCGAGAGCAGCACGAGGCGGCCGATGCCGGTCTTGGCCTGCATCGGCCAGTTGGCGGGATCCTTCGTGGTGGTGCCCTCGGGATAGATGACGATGGCCTGGCCGCGCTCGAGCGCGCTCACCACATCACGCAGCGACTTCGCGGCGTCCTCCGTGCCGCGATACACCGGGATCTGCCCGGCGCCGTGCATGATGCGTCCGACCACCGGCCAATCGAAGACCCCCGCTTTGATCATGAAGCGCGGGATGCGCCCGGACTGCCAGACGAAGCGGGCCATCAGCACCGTGTCGATCTGCGAGACATGGTTGATCGCGAAGAGCACGCCGCCGGCAAGCGGGCCGGGGACGCGGTCGAGGTGGTGCCAGCGGATGCGGAAGAACAGCCCGTCGAACGGGTAGAGGATCGCGACGCAGAGGCGGATCCAGAATCCGGCCTTCGGCTTGTACAGGCGGCTCACGCAGAACTCCTGACTCGGTTACGACACCGTGAGTGAGTTTGCCAGCCAGGTCAGTGCACGTCGTAGATGGCCGCCGAGAGGAAGAACGCGAGCACGCTGTAGTCCGGCTCGGGTCGACCCGGAACGGCGGTTTCGTGCGCGGCGAATCCGGCCAACGTGTCGGCGTAGGCCGTCAGCGCGGCGACCCGGGTCAGCGCCTTGTCCCACGCGTCGGCGAGCTCGGCGGACAGCACGTCGGATGAGTTCTGGCCGTGGCGTGTGGCCAGCTCGAAGGCGAAGGTATCCACCTGATCAAGTTCGGCGGCGACGGCGAGGGGCACGCCGTGGCGGTTGAGCTCGCCGGACCTCCACGGGCGGCTCCTGACGATCCGCTGCGCGGCCCGCGCGGCCGCGACCACGAGCGCGCGCTCCTGGGTCGACGCGACCGGACCCGTCCACTGCTGGCTCGACGTCCAACGACAGGCCTCGACGATGGCCCGCCGATCGCGCCCCGAGAGCCGCAAGCCGTTACCGGCGCCCGAACGGCGAGCGGCCAGCGCGGCGCCGGCGAACACGGCGAACAGCGCCGCGGCCACGACGGCCAACACCGTGGAGCCGGACGCGAGCGCCACAATCAGCAGCACGGCGTCAAGTAACGCGAGGACCGCTGACGGCAGCACGGTCTTCCTGATCGTCGCGCTGCTTTGCGCATTAGTGCCGTGCGCATCGGAGTCGAACGGTTTGTAGTCGAACGGTTCATAGTCGTACGGTTCCGAACCGCGCGGGTTGGCGCCGCTTGGGTTGGTGCCGCTTGGGTCGTTGGGGAGCGGGTGCAAGCCGGCCCGCGTTCGCGCCACCGTCTTGGCGGCGACGTCGGACGGCAACGGCTTGATCGGTGTGCGGGAGCGCACCTGGGGCGGGGTCGTGCCGATCGCGTCCGCAATCGTCGCGCGTACGGACTCCTTGGCCCGTCGCAGGTCCTGCGCGGCACTGTCGGCACTGTCGGCACTGTTGGCACCGTCGTCGTTGTCCATCGAGACGTTCATGTCGTCATCGTGCTCGACGCGCCGGGCGCCCGCCAGCGACCGGTAACCTCGACGCCGCTGCCGCCTTAGCTCAGTGGTTAGAGCAATCGCCTTGTAAGCGATAGGTCGTCGGTTCGAATCCGACAGGCGGCTCGAAGCCAATGAACATGGGCAAGAACGTTGTCAAGATCCGCGCGTTGCAACAGCGTAGAGGTCGACGACCAGGCGAGTTTCGGTCGTGCACAGCGACTGGCAACCCCTCATCCGGGACTTCTCAGCCTGGATGAAGTACCGAAATCTCTCCAAGACACTCAACGCGTCTACTCCGGCGCGGCCCTCGTCTTCGTCAACTTCTTGACCTCGGCACAGGCCGCGATCGGTGGCAGTGCCCTCGCACCGGCCGACGTCACCCGCCGCGACATCGAAGCGTTCGTGCGCCACCGGCTATCCACCGTCAAGCCGGCCACTGTGTCCGCAGACTTCCGTGCCCTGCAGCAATCCTTCAAATGGCTCCTGCACGAGGAGGAGATCGAGAAGAACCCCATGGACGGCGCGAAGACTCCGATCGTCCCCGAGGTACCGGTACCCCTGCTCGAGATCGAACAGCTCCGCGCCCTGCTCGACGGCTGCGCGGCCAACGACTTCGTCTCCCGCCGCGACAACGCCATCATCCGCCTGCTCGTCGACACCGGAGGCCGGCTGACTGAGGTCGCCGAACTCGCCGGGGGGGACGTCGACTTCGACGCGGGCCTCTGCCATGTGAGCGGCAAAGGACGCCGTACCCGCGCGCTCCCCTTCGGACAGTCGACAGCCCTTGCCCTGGGCCGCTACCTCCGCGTCCGCAATTCCGAGCGGGCGGTCGAACGGATAGCGGCAGGCAGGAAACTCACCGTGAGCAATCACGGCAGAGCGCCCCGGTCCGACCCAACCCGGCACCCGTGTAGGCCCACGGATTCACGCCGTTGACGTCGAGAGGACTCGACGGATCCCGGCACACTCGCACCCGAACTTCGGCGCAGCCGGTAGAGCCGCTTCGCGGCTACCGGACGGCATGCTGGCGAAACTATGAGGACAGGGCGTCGCTCGCGTCGCCATTGGAGGGTATACTCTGAGCGCCGGACGATCTTGGGGGAACGATGGGGCGATTGCGACGTACCGGCATCACAATGATCGGCGTCGCCGCCGGGGCTGCCCTCGGCGCGGGTGTCATGACGGCGGTCGCGGCGATACCGTCGGCGAACGGAACAATCACCGGGTGTTACGTCAGCGGCTCGACGTCACTCAAAACGCTCTACTTGATCGATAAGGACAAGGGTCAGTCCTGCCCGCACGGATTCACGCAGCTCACTTGGAACCAGCAGGGCCAGCCGGGTGCACCCGGGCCCGCCGGTCCTTCCGGTCCTTCCGGGCCCGCCGGCCCGCCCGGACCCGGAGCGGTGAGCTTCGACAAGACAACCGGCACCAGTTTCAGCGGCCTGCTGAGCAACACCCCGAACTCGCTCATCGTCGTCGGCGACTGCTACGCCGACTTCGTTGACGTGCGGATCGTCGCTCCGGACGGAACCTCGCCGATCCAAGCCTCGGGCACTGGCAGCGGAAACTCGGTGTTCCCTGTAAACGTGAACGGCCTCGCCGTCGCCAAGGCATCGTCCACAAGCGACCCGGTCGACCTGAACGTCATCGCACGACCAGGAAGCAGCGGAACCTTCGACCGGATCGACGTCCACGGCGAGCTAGGCGTCAACGGCTGCACCTTCTGGGGCACAGTCACCCCGGCGACCTGATCCAAAGCGACAACAACGCAGCGAGGGCGGCCCACGCGCGGCTCGATGGCATGCTCACGTGTCCGGCCCCGACCAAGGTTTTACACAGGCCGTGGCCTGGCGTAGCGGCGGACGGTTGCCGTCCGTTCGCGGAGTTGCACGCTGCTCACAGTCTACGGACTGTTCGAACCGACGACCTATCGCTTACAAGGCAGACATCTTCGTTATCGATCGCCGCGGAGAATCCCGAAATCCCAAGGTTGCGGGGCACGCGCGTGCCTTGCGCCAACTCTCCGGGATCGCCCTTAGCGATGCGGGCCACGAGCCGTCGGCAAGGGCTCCGCTACGCATTACTCGGATCAGAGTTCTTCTAATCAGAGTGCCAACTCTCACGGCCCATCCACGGTTCGGTGGGTGGGGCCTACCCGTTCCGAGGCGTCGCACCGGTGGACGGTGGTTGGGTCTGCGGGGACAGACCCAACCACCGAGTTCAGCGTCGTACGGCGTGCCGGCTACCCACGCGGGTGTAGATGAAGATGACGATGACGGCGCCGATGATCGAGCCGATGATGCCCGAGGGTTGGAAGAACCCGTTCTGCGCGTCCTTGTGGAAGATCAGGTAACCGAGGAAACCGCCGACGAACGAGCCGACGATGCCGAGCACGATCGTCATGAGGATGCCGATGTCCTGCTTGCCGGGGATCAGCAGGCGGGCAACGGCGCCCGCGATCAGGCCGATGACGATGAGACTGATGATCAGACCGAACATGGTGGGGACCTTCCATTCCGAGCTCGCCGCTTCGGCGAGGTGAGGGTGCGACCCGGCCGTCGGCCGGTGCAGTAGCACGACTGAACCACCCCTAGGGCTGATGCAATACACCCCTAGGGAGGTTTAGCGTGGACTCATGCCGCCGCCGACCTCGCCGATCCTGATCGCGCTCATCGACGACTACGACGTCGTACTCACCGGCGTAGCCCGGATGCTGGACCCCTACCGCGATCGGGTCCTGGTCGCCGAGATCGACGCGAACGAGCCGCTGAATCAGACCGTTGATATCGCGCTCTACGACTCGTTCGCCCAGCCCGAGTCCGACCACGACGAGATCGACGTCCTGGTCCGTAGCCCGCATGCTCAGCGTGTCGTCGTGTACACCTGGAATTTCCACCCCCAGCTCGTCGACAGCGCTCGGCGGCAAGGGGCACACGGATACCTGTCCAAGACGCTGCCCGCGCGCGAACTCGTCGACGCGCTGGAAGCCGTCCATGCCGGGCGCACCATGATCAGCGAACCGCCCGGCCGCACGCGTGTCGCCCTCGGGCTGGACTGGCCCGGGCGGCACGAAGGCCTCACCGACCGCGAAGCCGAGATCCTCGCTCTGATCACCCAGGGCAAGAACAACGCCGAGGTCGCAGCCCTCACGTTCCTCAGCCCGAACACCGTCAAGTCCTACATCCGCACCATCTACCGCAAGATCGACGTGGCCAGTCGTACGCAAGCAGTGCTCTGGGGCGTGCAGAACGGGTTCTCCCCCGACCGTCACCGCATCGACCACTGGCGCGGCGGCCCATGAGCTCCGAGCAGCGCGGGAACGAGCTCCTCGGTGAGATCCTTGCTCGATCGCCCAGCGGGTGAGCTCCACGCGGTTGTGCAGCTGCAGTTTGCGCGCCGGGTTCTGGATGTGGTTCTGCACCGTCCGGTGCGAGACGACGAGCCGAGCAGCGATCGCCCTGGCCGTCAGGCCGGTCGAGACCAGCCGCAGGATCTCGGTCTCCCGATCGGTCAGCACGGCGGACGGCGACGGCTCGCCGCGCCCGATGCGCCGGTACTCACCGAGCACCCGCGCGGCCAGGCCGGGCGAGAACGTCGCGTGGCCGGCGGCGTGGACACCGCGGGACGCGACGTGATGAGCCCACGCAGTGCGGCCTCCTGCTCGGCTGCAGCTTCGGCGAGCGCGCCCCACCGGCCGCCGCCTGAGCGGCTGAGACGTCCGCAGCTCTCTGCGCGGCCAGGGTCAGCAGCGTGAGCCCGGCAGTTCAACACGACGTCGACGAACACGAGCGGCAGCCGGTGCGCCCGGGCCTCGCACCTCGAGGCAGATCGCCAGCGCGACGAGCCGGAAGATCGCCACGGCTTGCCACAGGGACAGCCGTACCCCGTCGACCGGTACGGGGACACGCAGGTCGCGCGCAGAGGGGACGGCTAGACAACGGTGGCCCAACGCTGCGTGCGACCGGGCGCTGCGCCTAACGTGACCGCGGCCACCGATCACGGGCGCAGCATGTCCGATCCGGGCGCGCCCAGTGCGGCGAGCGCCGTGCGGATCTCGCTCGGCACCGGGACCGGGCGGCGGTCGTCCCGGCCGACGTAGACGTGGACGAAGCGGCCGACCGCGGCGGGCTGCTCGGACGCGGCGCCGAACAGGGCCAGCCGGTAGACCACGCTGGACGTGCCGAGCCGCTCGAGAGCGATGCCCACGCTCACCGTCTCGGGAAACCGCAATTCTGCGAAATATCGGCACGACGTCTCGACGACGAGGCCGATGGCCGGCAGCCGGCGGATGTCGACGCCGGACGCCTCGATCAGCCAGCCGTTCACCGCCGTGTCGAACATCAGGTAGTGGACGACGTTGTTCACATGGCCGTACGTGTCGTCGTCCGACCACCGGGTCGGCAGCTCGCGCAGCACAGCGAACTCCGTGCGGCGCAAGTCCTGTGGCTCTGTCATCGGCCCGATGCTGCCAGGTCGTCATCGACGCTTGCGCCCAGTTCGTCATCGACGTAGCGCGGCGCGGTCGACGGGATCGCGACGGCGGTCATCACCGTCACGGCGACGAACAACACGACCAGTGACGGCGCCCAGGAACCAGTGGACCCGAACAGCGCGCCGAACAGCAGCGGCCCAGTGCCGGCGATGACGTACCCGATGACCTGGACGAACGCCGACAACGTCGCGGTGGTGGCGGGTGTCCGCGCCCGGATGCCCAGCAGCGAGAGTACGAATGGGAACGTCCCGCCCCCGACGCCGGCCAGCACCATCCACACCCACGCAGTGCTGCGCGGGGCGGCGGCCATCAGCACGTACGACGCGATGTAGCACCCCGCAAACACCGCGACGAGCAGGCGATGGTGTCTCGCCGGGATCCGCGGAGCCACCAGCGAGACCGGAATGCCGATGGCCGAGAGCAGGGCAAGCATCACCCCCGCGGTGCCGTTTGCGATGCCGTGATCGGTCAGAAATCGCGCGAACCAGCCGAAGGCAATGTAGGCCTGCATCGACTGGGTGCCGAAGAAGATCGCGAGCAGCCAGGCCGTCCGGCTGTGCAGCAGCGCCGCGATAGGGATCCCGCGTGCCCGCTGCACCGAATCCCCGTACCGGTCCCGGGCGATCGTCGGCAGCCAGGGCAGGACGGCCACGCCGCTCACCACCGCCCAGGTGCCGAGGCCCGCCCGCCAGCCGCCGGCGACATCGCCGATCGGGACCGTCAACCCCGCCGCCGCGGTCGCCCCGACGGCGAGCGCGGTCGTGTAGAGCGCGGTCATCGTGCCGATGCGCTCCGGGAAGTGCAGCTTCACCAGGCTCGGCATCAGCACGTTGCTCACCGCCGCGCCCGCGAGCGCCACCACGCTCAGCACCGCGAACACGGCCGCGTCCCCGGCCAGTGGTCGCGTCGCCAGCCCGATCGTGGTCACGACCAGTGCCACCGTCAGCAACCGGTGGGCACCGAACCGATGGGTCAGCTGCGGCGTCATCACGCCGAACCCCGCGAAACAGATCACCGGCAGCGTGGTGATCACGCCGGCCGACGTACCCGAGGCATGCAGGCCGCGCTGCAGATCGTCGAGCGCCGCTCCCACGCTCGTCACCGCCGTGCGCATCGACAACCCGGTCAGGAGCAGGGCCGCAACGAGCACTGCTCGCTGTGGAGCAGAGACGCCGGTTGAGCCCACGTCCGCCCATCTTGCCGGTGCGGCGGGAGAAGACTTGCAGGGCGTCGGGGTGAGCGCCGTTGGATCACGTTCACTGGAAGGGGGACGTTGTGGCGCCGGCGCCGCGTCCCACACCCCCGCAAACGTTATCCGAACCGTCGGACGAACGTCCCCAGGCCCGAAGCTGTTGGACGGACGTCCCCAGCCCCTGCCAACGCGACCAGGCTCAGGCAGGCGGGCCGACGGGTGCCGCCCGCAACGTGCACGCCCGCAGCCGAACCGCGCCGACCGCCGGCGCACCGGCGACCCCGCGGAGTGCCGGGAGGGTGACCCGGACGTTGTCCGACAACGGGGCCTGACAGCTCGAGAAGTCGGTCAGCAGGCTCTCGGCGATGTCACCGGGGCCGAGTCGCATCGACCTCGCCGCGCTGGTGTTGGGTCTGGACACCGTGCCGATCGCCTTGCCGCCACGCAGCAGGACGGCGGTCGGGAAACCGCGGATCGTGCAGGCAGCAGCGCCGGCGTTGACGTACTGCACCGCGGCGATCTCCGCACCGCGCTCGGCGCCGCCGGGCAGCACCCGCACCGTCAGTTGCATGCATGTCGTGGTGAACGCCGGGTCGGACGGGCGCGCGGGCGTAGACGAGGAGGGTGTCGACGCGGGTTGGGCGGACGACGCGGGAGTGACGGTCTTCGCTGCCCGCGAGGCCGACGTGCTTGGTGCGGCGGGCGTGCTCGGTGCGGTCGAGGTGTTGGGGGCGGCGGACGTCGTGACCGGGGGCCCGAGGGAGGTTGCCGGGGGCGAGTCTGTCGACGCCGTCGTGCCCGACGACGTGCACGCAGAGAGGGCCGTCAGCGTGGCAGCGCAGCCCGCGAGCAGAGCTGGTCGGGCGACGAGCCGGGCGCGGGTCACCCGTCGATCCGCAGGTCCGTCGAGTAGGGCAGGCTGCTGACCCGCAGGCTCGCCTGGGACTGCAGGTTGGACCACAGCCGCGCCCACGCGCTGTTGCCGCCGAGACTGCCGCAGCTGCCGGCCTGGGCGCAGGCGGTGTATTCGGTGAGCGGGCCGCCGAAATTGATGCGCGGCTGCCCGCTGCCGATGCCCGTCAGCGAGATGAACTTCCACTGGTCGGCCATCGTGTAGTTGTAAACCTGAGGAAGGTTGACGGTCCGGGTCGGCGCCGCGCCCCCGGCGAGCGTGTAGAGCCCGGCCATCGTCCAACCGTTGTTGCAGCCGCGGTTGGTCACCGTCCACGCGCAGCCGTCGGCCGAGCCGTTGAAGATGAATTGTGTACTGGCCGCGGCGAGGTAGCCGGTGAGCCAGCTGCGGGACGCGCTGTAGGTCGCGCTGAAGCCGGGCTCGATGTCGTTCGCGCCCGCGATCGTCAGGGCCGGGTACTTGCGCACGTAGCTGGCGAGCGGGTTGACCACGCTGAGCGCCCAAGCCTTGCCCGTCGCCGCGTTTACGTCCATGTCGTTATTGGTGCCGACCGCGATCGTCGCAGGCGCGATCGCCTTCTGCGCGCTGTGATATCCATCCAGGTAAGCCTGGATGTCCTTGACGAGGTCGCCGTACGCGACGAAGCGCGTCGTGGCACTGAGCACAACGCCGCTATACGCCTGGTTCTGGCCGCCGATGTCGAGCAGGATCAGGTACTTGTGATTGGACGGGTTTGCCGCGGCGTCCGCGGCGCCCTCGCGACGCATGAGCGCGAGCTCGGCGGTGGAAGACCCCCGGACGTTGCGGATGTAGCGGCTCGTCGAAATCGGGGCCGGCGTCGTCTGCGCGGGCGGCCCTGCCTGCGTCGTGATCCGCGGCGAGGTCCCTGCCGCAGACGTGCCTGCGACGTTCACCGCACGGACGGTGAACGTGTAGCTGGTGTTGCTCCCGAGCCCGGTCACGGTGGCCGACGTGGATGTGGGGCCGGTGGTGACGGTCTTGCCGCCCGGGCTCGCGACGACCACGTAGCTCGTCCAGGGCGCCCCGCCGTCGGACGCCGGCCGGGTCCACGAGACGACCGACGCGTTGTAACCGGAGGTGGCGCTGACCTTGAGCGGAGCGCTCGGCGGCGTCGGGTGCACGGCGATGATCAGCTTGCAGCGGGCGAGATCCGTGCCGCCCGACACGTTCTTCGCGGTGACGCAGACGGTGTGCTCGCCGTCGCCGGCCGAGATCGGGATCGAATAGCCACGCGCCGCGCCGAGGGACGGATAAACCCGCCCGACGTCGGGGCGGGCGGCGGCAGCCTGGTAGGTGCCAACCTGGTGACCGTCCAGGGTGACCGTCACGGCCGTCGGCGAGGCTGAGTCGGGATCGGCGGCCCAGCCGGTGGCGACGAGAGTGCCGCTCGATCGCGCCAGGCTGTCGAGGTAGCCGAGGGGGCTGAGGGCGAGGCTGATGCTGCGGCAGGACGGCGCAGAGTTCGAGGTCCCGTACAGCGCGTTGAGGGCGATCGCGCACACGGTGTGCGGCCCGGACCTGCTCGCCAGCGCGCCGCTGAAGTTGTGGCCGCTGTACGTGCTGCCCGGCCCCCGGGCGGTTATGGTCGTCGCGGTCGCGCCGTCGAGCGTCACCTTCACCGAGATCGCGGCGGAGGTGTCGGGGTCGGTCGCCCAGCCGCCGAACGAGACACCTGTCGAGGTCGCCGTCAACGACGTCAGGGACGCGGTCGGTGTGAAGTGCAGGGCTGCGGTTCGACAGCTGGGCAGTACTCGGTCGGTTCCGTAGCCGACGTTGTGCGCGGTGACGCACACCCGGTGGGTGCCCTCGGCCAGGGTGATCAATTGGTCATAGCCGTGGTTGGGGCCGGCGCTGGGATACACCTTGGCGACGTCGGTTCGGACGGCGTTTGCGGTGTAATTGCGCGGCGCTGCAGAGTCGACCGTGATCGATACGGTGAGCGCGGACGTGGGCTGCTCGGGGTCGAAGGTCCAACCGCGCACGCGCAGCGTGCCGGCCTGCTGCGCGGCGACGTCGAGGTAGCCGAGGGGGCTGTCGTTGAGGGTGACGCTGCGGCACCCGAAGCTCTTGTCGGCGCCCGGCCCGACATTGCCGGCGGTAACGCAGGCGGTGTGCGTACCCTGCGCCACGCTGAGGCTGGCGTCGTAGCCGTGCATCGTCCCGGTGTGCGGGTACACCGTCCCGACGTCCGGACGCGACGTGTTGGCGAGGACGGTGTGGGCGATGCCGTCCACCGTGATCGTCGTCGTCACAGGCGCCGTCATGGCGTCGGAGTCGATCGCCCACCCCGCGACTCGAAGCTGCCCGTGCCCGGCGCTGACGGTATCGAGATAGCCGAACGGGCCGTAGTCGATCGTGCGGATGCCGCAGCCGAGGGCGTGATCGCTACCCGGGCCGAGGTTCTTGGCCGTGAGGCAGATGGTGTGGGAGCCGCCGCCCACCGGCACGAACGTCGAGAAACCGTGCAGGGCTCCCGCGTCCGGGTAGGCGCGGGCGACATCGCTGCGCGACGCGGACGCTGTCGTGACCGTCGGGGCGTGGCCGTCGACGCTGATCGACATCTGGACGGCGGAATGGAACTCGTCCGGATCGAACGCCCAACCGGTAGTACGCACGCCGCCCTGGCTCGGGACGAGCGTGTCCAGGTGGCCGAGGGGTGCTCGGTTGGTGTAGTCGGCGGCCCTGCTGCGGGGAGCCGGCTGCGTGCCGGAGTTCGCCGTGACGGCGACCGCCACGCTCAGTACGGCGAGCGCGATGGTCGGGACGATGGTGCGCACACGTCGCAGCCGTGGTGGGCGTGCTGGCGGCATCTGTGTTCCCGTCAGGCTGGCGGCAGATCGAGCCGCGAGTCGTCCGAGGCGCTGAGTATTGGTATTGCTCCGCAGCGCGCCCACCCTCAGCGGACGTGAAGGCGAGACAAATAAACCACTCATGGTACCTGTGTGACAAGTGTTACCAGTGGTACGACGCGCCGGCGGCGCAGTTAGATCAGGCGGACGGGAGCTCGTACTCGGCGAATTTGTCGCGCAGCGTCTTCTTCGAGAACTTGCCGACGCTCGTCTTGGGCACTTCGTCGATGAACACGACGTCGTCGGGCACCTGCCACTTGCTCAGCGTCTGGGCCAGGAACTCGAGAACCTCCTCGCGGGTCAGCTCCTCGCCGTCCTTGACCACGACGCAGGCCAGCGGTCGCTCGGACCATTTCGGGTGCGGCACGGCGATGACGGCGGCCTCGGCGACCTTCGGGTGGCCCATGATCGTGTTCTCGAGGTCTACGGAACTGATCCACTCGCCGCCGGACTTGACCAGGTCCTTCGTGCGGTCGACCAAGCGGATGTAGCCGAGTTTCGAGATCGACGCGACGTCGCCGGTGCGCAGCCAGCCGTCGGGGGAGAACTGCTCGCCCGGCTCGTCGGTTCGGTAGTACTGCCGCGCGACCCACGGGCCGCGGGCCTCGAGTTCGCCCGAGGCCTCGTCGTCCCACGGCTGGGGTTCGCGGGTCTCGGAGTCGACGATCCGCACCTCGACCCCGGGCGGGGCGACGCCGGCGGTCGCGCGGATGTCGGCCTTCTCGTCCTCGTTTGCGCCGGCAAGTTCCGAGCGCTCGACGCACACCGATCCGAGCGGCGAGGTCTCGGTCATGCCCCAGGCCTGGGTGATGGGCAGCTCGACCTTCTCGCGCCATGCTTCGGACAGCGCGCGCGGGACGGCCGAGCCCCCGCAGACCACCATGCGCAGGGCAGACAGGTCGCGGCCCTCGGTGAGCGGCAGCATGCCCATCCAGATCGTGGGAACGCCCGCGGTCACGGTGACCTTTTCCGACTCCAGCAGGTCCATGATGGCCTTCGGGGAGAGATCGGGGCCGGGCATGACCAAGGACGCGCCGGCGAGCCCGGCCGCGTAGCCCAGCCCCCACGCGTTCGCGTGGAACATCGGGACGACGGGCAACACGCGGTCGCGTTCGCTGAGACCGAAGACGCTCGTGGTCGTGGTCGCGTTGGAGTGCAACCAGGTCGAGCGGTGCGAGTACAGCACGCCCTTCGGATTGCCCGTCGTACCCGTCGTGTAGCAGAGCGCAGCCGCCTGCCGCTCGTCGGTCACGCGGTCGGTGAAGTCGAGTTGGTCCGCGCCGGCGATCACCTCGGACCACTGCACGATGCGGGGGTCGTCGGGGATCTCGGCGTCGGCCCCATCGTCCATCACGATCACGTGCTTCACGGATCCCAGTTGCGGCAGGTACTTGCTGAACAGCGGCAGCAGGGAGCGGTCGACGAAGACCGCTTCGTCCTGAGCGTGATCGACGGTGTAGATGAGCTGGTCGGCGAAGTACCGGATGTTCAGCGTGTGCATGACCCGGCCGCTGCCGGGGATGGCGAAGTAGAGGGACAGATGGCGAGCGGTGTTCCAGGCGAACGTGCCCACCCGGCCGTCGGGGGAAACCCCGACGCTGTCGAGGTAGCCCGCGATCCGGCGCGCGTCGGCGAGGACGTCGTTGATGGTGCCACGATCGATCCCGCTGGCGGTCCGGGTCACGATCGATTTGTCGCCGTAGTACTGCTCGGCGCGACTGAAGATCCAGTTGGTGGTCAGCGGCAGGTCGTTCATCAGTCCGAGCATGGTCTGAATCGTTGCCCACGGCGGACGGTCGGGCAAGCGGTGCGAGCCAATCAGTACCTACGCACATCGCGATAGCGGCCCTGAGCCGGGCACGAATCGTCATGATCAGTACTCCCGTCCGATCTGGAAGGCGTGCGTCGTGACCTTCGTGCCGCGCAGGTAGCCGTCGGCGCTCGTCAAGAAGTCGCGGATCGACGCGTCCTTGCTCGCCTGCACGTCGCGGGCGACCGGGACGTAGCCGTGCTCGAGGCTGTGGTCGTCGCCGATCGTCCCGTCCCCGTGCCCGGACGACGCCGTCGTGACGTTGGGCTCGTCGGGGTTGGCGCGCCCGTCGAGATGGGGCACGACGTCGCGGCTGTTCTCCAGGGCCAGCACCTTGACTCGGCCCGGCACCGCGCCGGCGACCAGGCCGATGGGTGAGCCCGCGGTGACGACGTGGGTGACGTCGAACTGGCCGCTGTTGACGGCGTCGCGGGCTGTGTTGACCGCCACCATGCCGCCCTCGCTGTGCCCGACAAGCATGACTTTGTCGGTTGGTCGGACCCCGGCGCGGTGCATGGCCGACAGCACGCCCTGCTCGTAGGACGTGCGCCGGCCGACAATCGCTCGACCGTTCGTCGTCAGGCTCGTGATGTCGGGCGTCGCCGTGATGGACCACGACTTCGTGCCGGTGATGTCGACGATCGCGCGACGGGTGCCGTCGGCCAGGGTGAGGATGCGGACGTCGACCGCGCCGTGGTGGGCGTCGTAGTTTCGGTGCGCGAGTTCGCCGATCACGTCGGTGAGCTGCCGCGGCGGGCGGGCCGCGACGAGCGAGCTGTCCGTCCCGAGCCCGCGCGCGACCCCGTGGCCGTCGGGCAGCAGACCGGCACCGACCTCGAGCAGGGCCGGGAGCCCGAGCTCGTCGGCGATGGTGTCGGCGAGCTCCGGGTCGCGGGTGACGACCGTCTGCAGGGCCAACATCGGACTCCCGGTGTTGATCAACACACTCGTCGCTCCGGCCAGAGCCAACGGCGCGCCGAGCACGCCGGCGAGTTCGTCGTGGACGGCGTTGCTGATCTCGTCGGTGGCCTCGTAGACCCAGGCGGCGCTGCGAAGTTCGCCGTCGATGAGGCCGCAGCCCGTACCGATCCAGGTCAGTCCGCGTGGACCGTCGAGCGCATCGAGCAAGTCGCCTTCGAAGACGGCCCACCCGATCGGGTCGATCAAACCCGACGTCGCCAGACCCGGATGCAGCAGGTAGCCGTGCAGCGTGAACGCGGAGTGCAGGCTCTCGCTCGCCGCGGCGCCGAACTGGCCCGCGAGCGTGTGGAGCCGGTCGGTCTGCGCCTGGATCCCGCCGCTGCCGCCGTGCACGTCGACGGGCTGCGGCTGATCGCTCACCCGAGCCCCAGTGCGCTGCCGACGAGGTCGCCGGCGTCGCCGAGCAGGCTGCCCGTGTCGTGCAAGAGTCCGCCGGCGCTGGCGGCGAGGCCGTCCAAGCCGTCGAGCAGGGTGCCTGCGTGCTCGATGAGATCGATGGGTGTGACCAGGCCGCCGGTGATCAGTTCGTCGACGTCGATGCCGACGTCGAGCAGCACCGAGCTCAGGCGCTGGAGCAGGTCGAGTTCGTGCTGGACGGCGCGGGCATGCCGGCGCAGGGCGTCCGCGGCGTCACCGAGGCGCCCTGCGCTACGGCGCAGTGCATCCACCACCGCGAGCGCGGCGCCGACGAACGCCGCGGCGGCCGGCCCGTGCCATTGGGCTGCGTTGATGGCGCGGTGCAACGTGTCGGCTCGGGCATGACTGGTGCGCGCGTGCGCGGCGATGCGGTCGGCGATGGCCAGCATCTCGCCCGGATCCGGCAGCGTCGACATGAGAAAGACAGTCCTGGAGCGGACGACGCGGCGCGGCGGGATTGCGAGATCTGTGGACGAACAGCGGGTTGTCCACAGCGTGCCGCGGCGGGTTGACAAGTGCCGCGCATGGTTCAATGAGCCAGAGAATTACACGAGTGGGATTCGAAACATCGCACGGCGAGGAGTCAGCCAGTATGCAGTCCGCGCACGCCGCCTCGGAATCCGCTGGCGCCGGGAATCCGGACGACGGCATGAGTCGTCGAAACCGCGAGATCCTGGCCTTCGAACGGCAGTGGTGGAAGTACGCCGGCGCGAAGGAGCAGGCTGTTCGTGAGCTGTTCGACATGTCGGCGACCCGGTACTACCAGGTGCTGAACGCGCTCATCGATACCCCCGCCGCCCTGGCCGCCGACCCGATGCTGGTCAAGCGTCTGCGGCGATTGCGGGCGAGCCGGCAGCGGCAGCGGTCGGCACGTCGTCTGGGTATCGAGGTCTAGAACTGAACGCCAAGCTCGGCCGCATGGCTCGGCAACAGGCGCGCCGGCAGCATCGCGAGCGGCTGGCGGGCGCCGTACTGGCCGTCCTCGGCGCCGTGGTGCTCGTCGTGGCGATCGTGGCGATCGCCGAACCGAAGGACAACACGAACAGCGCCGCCGCCTCCCCGACGTCCCGGTCCAGCACCACGCCGACGCCGAGCAGCACACCGACGCGGACCACGACCTCCGCGCGTCCGGCCCAACCGAGCAAGAGCTCGGGCCCGACCAGCAGCGGTGCGTCGCGGAGCCTCGGCAGCCAGAGCGGCTCCGTCGATGCCGCCGCGAGGAAGACACCGATCGTCGTACTGAACAACACGACCCGCGGCAGCCTGGCGATGCAGGCGGCGGACCGGTTCCGGGCGGCTGGTTGGACGGTCAGCGATACCGGCAACCTGACCAACGACATCGTCTCCACCTGCGCCTACTACGACCCTTCGAGCACCGGTGCACAGAAGGCAGCAGAGGCCCTGCAACGCGAGTTCCCGACCATCAAGCGGGTCGAGCAGAAGTTCCCGGGACTTCCGAGCGGCGCCGTGGTGGTCGTGCTCACGCCGGACTACTCGTCCAACTAGCTCGTTGCCTCCGTTGTGTCATGATGGACTGGCTCGACAATCGAATAGCTAGCTCATCCAGAGGGGCAGAGGGACCGGCCCGGTGAAGCCCCGGCAACCACGCGCGATGTATCTCCGTCACGGTTAGTCCCGTGCTGCGAGGCCGCCGCCGCAGGTGCCAACTCCGGCCCGCACGTGATCGACGTCGCGGGGAAGATGAGGAGAAAGGCCTCGTTCATGACTGCTCTGATCGACCGGCACACTGTGCCCTCCCCCGCCTCCGGGCTCGTCTGTCGCAACTGCGGCGCGCAGTTCCCCCTCGGCGCGCAGCACGCCTGTGCCGACTGCTGGGGTCCCCTCGAGATCGACTACGACGCCGCCGCTCTCGCGCGGGTGACGCAGGATGAGATCGAGGCCGGTCCGCACTCCCTGTGGCGCTACGCCGGCCTGCTGCCGGTGGGCCAGAACCCCGCCACCCGCGTCGAGTCCGGCACCGGCATGACCCCGCTGATCCGGGCCGACCTTCTCGCCGACGAACTCGGCTTCTCCGCGCCGGTCTGGATCAAGGACGACTCGGCGAATCCCACGCACTCGTTCAAGGACCGCGTCGTTTCGGTGGCCATCACCGCCGCACGCGAACTCGGCTTCTCCCGCATCGCGTGCGCCTCGACCGGCAACCTGGCCAACTCGGTCGCGGCCCACGCCGCCCGGATCGGCATGCCGTCGATCGTGTTCATCCCGTCCGATCTCGAGTCGGCCAAGATCACCCAGACGGCGGTCTACGGCGGCACACTGGTCGGGATCGAAGGCTCGTACGACGACGTCAACCGGCTGTGCTCCGAGCTCGCGGAGACCGACGAGTTCGAGGACACCGGCTTCGTCAACGTCAACGTGCGTCCCTATTACGCCGAGGGTTCCAAGACGCTCGGCTACGAGGTCGCCGAGCAGCTCGGCTGGCGGGTGCCGGGTCAGTACGTGGCGCCGATGGCGTCCGGGTCCATGCTGACGAAGATCCACAAGGCGTTCAAGGAGCTGGTGGTCGCCGAACTCGTCCCGTCCTCGTCGTGGACGGTGTTCGGCGCGCAGTCCGCCGGGTGCGCACCGATCGCGACGGCGTTCGCCGACGGCCGAGACGTCGTGACCCCCGTCAAGCCAACCGGCATCGCGAAGTCGTTGAACATCGGCAACCCGGCCGACGGCCCGTACGCCCTCGACGCCGTCCGCAGCACCGGCGGCGCCATGGCCTCGGTCGACGACGACGAGATCCGCGAGGGCATCCGGCTGCTCGCCCGCACCACCGGCGTGTTCGCCGAGACCGCCGGCGGCGTGACCGTCGCGGTCCTGCGCAAGCTGGTGCAGCAGGGCGCCATTGACACGTCCGTCGAGACGGTGCTCTTCAACACCGGTGACGGTCTGAAGACGGTCGACGCTGTCAGCGCGGGCGCTCGGCCGACCGCGGTCATCCCGCCGACGCTCAAGGGCATGCGCGCGGCCGGGCTGCTCTGAAGCTCGCTGGTCGAATCGCCACGGTCAGCACCTCGACCCGCTGGCGTGAGCATGAGCCGCACGTGAGCCGGTTCTTGAACGGCGCGCGACGACCCGTGTAGCGTCCGCGACGGTTGAGTGACGTACCGCGTCGCGACCCCGAAACCCGCGCGGCGCGGGAACGTCGGTCAGGTCTTGCAACAAGGAGAAGCACGTGGCACAGGGCACCGTGAAGTGGTTCAACAACGAGAAGGGCTTCGGCTTCATCGCCGTGGACGGCGGCGAGGACGTCTTCGTCCATTACTCGGCCATCCAGAGCGAGGGTTACAAGTCTCTCGACGAAGGTCAGCGGGTGGAGTTCGAGGTCACGCAGGGGCAGAAAGGCCCCCAAGCAGACGCCGTCCGCGTCTCGCCTGACCCGCAGTTGCAGTAGCGGACCGGGCCGACAAAGCGGCGCGGGTCGGCCGCGTCTATCCCTGCGTCACCGGCAGGTGCAGCGGCCCGCGGATCGTGGCCGCGTTGCGGCGCACCACCCGTCCGGAGCGCCGGAGATCGGGCACACGCTGCGCCAGCGCGGCGAACGCGCTGGTCGCCTCGAGGCGCGCGAGCGGCGCCCCGAGGCAGTAGTGGATCCCGCTGGAGAACGATAGGTGCTCGACCGGCAGCGTCCGCCTGATGTCGAAGACCGCAGGGCCGGCGTACACCTCGGGATCACGGTTGGCGGCACCGAGCAGGGTGAACACGAATTGCCCCTTGCGAACCGCAGTGCCCTCGAGATCGACGTCGGCGAGCGCGAACCGGCCGGTGCGCTGCACCGGGGCGTCGTACCGCAGCACCTCCTCCGTCGCCTGTGCCGCCAGCGACGGATCGGCGACGAGCGCCGCCCACTGCTCCGGATGGCCGAGCAGCGCGAGCACGCCGTTCGAGATCAGGTTGACGGTGGTCTCGAATCCGGCGATCAGCAACAGGATGCACAACGGGACCATCTCGGCGCCGGTGACCCGCTGGCCCTGCGCCGCGACGATCGTGCTGAGGACGTCGTCGGCGGGCTCGCGACGTCGCCGCGCGAACAGGTCGTCGAACAGCTGCGTGAGCGCTTCGTGGGCGCGCATCAGGTCGCGGGCGTGGCGCAGCGACTTCACCCCGTCCAGCGCGCTGCCAATGGTGGCGCCGTAGCGGGCGAAGTCGTCGGCGTGCGTAGTGGGCACGCCCAGCAGTTCGCTGATCACCGCGATCGGCACCGCGGACGCGAACGTCGGGACCAGATCGAAACGCCGGGTCCGAGGCAGGTCGTCGATGAGGCGGTGGACGGTCCGGTCGACGAGGGCGGCCCAGCTGGCGGTCTGCCGCGGGCTGAACGCCGGCGCCACGATCCGCCGCAGCCGCTCGTGATCGGGCGGGTTGAGCTCGAGGAATGACAGGTCGAATTCCCCTGGGGTGCTCCGGCCGTCCGGGCGCACGCCGAAGTGCCGGTCGCGCAACACCCGGGCGCACACGGGATGGCTGGTGCTCACCCAGTTGCCCAGTCGGGTGCGGGTCAGCGGCCCGTCGGCGCGGAGTCGCTCGTAGATCGGGTACGGGTCCTCACAGGCCGGTCCAAGCATCAGCAGCGCCATCGGATCGCGACGGACGTAACCGTGATATGCCCTCACCGCCCGCTCGCGGTGCAGGCGGCTCCCGAACGACGCGGCCTGCCCGGCCTGGCGCAGCGTCGGGGTCATGCGCGAACACCGTGAGCGCGTGGCGCATGGGCATGGCCTTCGGCGGCCGGAGCGAAGCGGAGGACGGTCATGCCAGGCCGCCGACGGCTTCGCCACGCCAGGCTCGCTTCAGTGACACGCGGGTGCCGCTGTGCAGGACGGACGCCCGGTAGATCCGCGCCGCGACCACGATGATTGCCGCCGTAGCCAGGACGAGCAACACCACCGCGAGCACGACGTCGAGCACCGGCACGTCGCCGCGCGCAATGCGTGCGGGCATGGCGATCGACGAGATCGGCGGGACCACGGACAGCACGCGCGACAGCGTCGAATCGGGGTGGACGGCGGCCGCGAAACCGGCCGCGTAACAGACGGTGAGCGTCAGCGTCACCGGCGCCAGAACGCCGGAGACCTCCTCCTGCCGTGACACTGTGGATCCGAGTGCGGCAGCGACGGCGGCGAAGAACGCGAAGCCGAGGACGAAGCCCACGAAGGCGACGAGGACGGTGAGCAGGCCGGACGCCGGGATCGTGATCGTGCCGGCCGCAGTGGCCGCTGCGATGGCGACCGCGCCGAGCAGCAACACCTGCCCGGCCGCCAGGGCGCCGATGCCGGCGAGCTTGCCGGTGAGCAGTTGCAGCGGCCGCACGGACGACAGGATCAGCTCGACGACCCGGCTGGCCTTCTCCTCCACCACCCCCATCGCAACCCAGGTGCAGAACGTCGCGAGCTGGGTGAAGAGCACGACGATGGTGACGATCGCGATGACCGTGCGCTGGGCACTGTCGCCGGACTCCGTGCTGCTCACCGCGAGCGCGCGGACGTTCAGCGCTCGTTGGGTCTGCGCCGCGGACAGGCCGGCCGCGTCGAGCCGCCGCACCGTCTGACTGAGGCGAAAGGCGTTCTGGACGATGCCGACGACAGCGTCGCCCGTCTTCTGGGCATAGAGCTTGTCGCCGGGGACGATTGCGGCGTCCCACTTGCCGTCCTTGACCTGCTTGCGGGCATCGTCGGCGGCGGCGTTGTGGATCCTGATCTTGATGTGCTGGGCGGTGCCGACCGCCGTCAAGGCGGCGGGGAGACCCGGTGCGCTGGTGGCGATCCCGACGTCGTAGGTGGTGGCCTTGGCGCTGCCGGAGAAGAACGCCGGGACGATGCACGCGATGACGGCGATCAGCAGGGCGACGCCGAAGCCGATGCGGTAGCCGCGCTGCTGCAACCGGCTGGTGATCTCGCGCCGGGCGATGAGAGTGATCGCGTTGCTCATCGACACTTGATCGCTCCGCAAGCATCGCTCATCGACACTTGATCGCTCCGCAAGCATCGCTCATCGTTCGACCCCCGGCGTCTCGCTGATCGCCTCGCGGTAGATCTCAGCGAGCGAGGGCTGTCGCCGACCGAACTGCTCGACCCGGCCCGCGGCACTGGCGGCGGCGAGCACCGATTGGTCGTCGCCGGGATCGTCGAGGGCCAGGACGATGCGGTTGCCGGCGCGCTCGAGCACGCGCACCCCGCCGATCGCAGCGACCCAGGACGGATCGGCCTCGACTGTGATCTCGAGTTCGTCGCGCGCGCCCTGGCTGCGCAACTCGGCCAGCGTGCCGTCGGCGATCGTCCCGCTGCGCACGATGACGACGCGATCGCACAACCGCTCGACCAGCTCGAGCTGATGGCTGGAGAACAGCACGCCCGTTCCCTGCGCGCGCCGGTGCGACAACACGTCGGCCATCGTGTCCACGCCGACGGGGTCGAGCCCGGAGAACGGCTCATCGAGGATCAGCAGTTCGGGATCGTGCACCATCGCCGCCGCGAGTTGGACGCGCTGCTGGTTGCCAAGCGACAGCGACTGGACGAAGTCGTGCGGTTCGGCGACGACATCCATCTGCTCGACGAGCCGCTGCGCCGCCGCATCTGCGTCGGCCCCCCGCATGCCGCGAAGCTTGCCGAAATACGCGACCTGCTCGACCACGCGCATCTTCGGGTACAACCCGCGTTCCTCGGGCATGTAGCCGAAGCGCTGCCGGGTCGCGAACGTCAAGGGACGGTCATGCCAGCGCACGGTGCCCGAGTCGGCCGCGAGCAGCCCCATCGCGATGCGCATGGTCGTCGATTTGCCGGCACCGTTCGCGCCGACGAACCCGACCATCTCACCGGGGCCGACGCGCAACGAGACTCCGGCGAGAGCCTGGGTGGTCCCGTAGGACTTGTGCAGTTCCGAGATGGCAAGCACGAGTTTGACGGTACCGGGCCATGCTCGCGGGACGGCGTCGCCTCGACCTTGCACTCTCGGGGGGCGAGTGCCAAACTTGAGTTGGCACTCGACTAGTGTGAGTGCCAGCCGGTCGAGCAGTGAGGTCCCGCATGCGTGGGCCGTCCGTCGCGGGCACCGCTGCCGGCACGACCACGTGTTTCATCTCAGAGTGAGGACCACCGAATGGCCAAGTTGATCGCGTTCGACGAAGAGGCTCGACGCGGCCTCGAGCGCGGCATGAACCAGCTCGCCGACGCAGTGAAGGTGACGCTCGGCCCGAAGGGCCGCAACGTCGTGCTGGAGAAGAAGTGGGGCGCTCCCACGATCACGAACGACGGCGTCTCCATCGCCAAGGAGATCGAGCTGGAGGAGCCGTACGAGAAGATCGGCGCCGAGCTCGTCAAGGAGGTCGCCAAGAAGACCGACGACGTCGCAGGTGACGGCACCACCACCGCCACCGTTCTGGCTCAGGCACTTGTGAAGGAAGGCCTGCGCAACGTCGCGGCCGGCGCCAACCCGATGGCGCTCAAGCGCGGCATCGAGACGGCCGTCGCGTCCGTCTCCGAGGTTCTGGGCAAGCAGGCCAAGGACGTCGAGACGAAGGAGCAGATCGCCGCGACGGCGTCCATCTCCGCCGCTGACACCACGGTCGGCGAGATCATCGCCGAGGCCATGGACAAGGTCGGCAAGGAAGGCGTCATCACCGTCGAGGAGAGCAACACCTTCGGCCTCGAGCTCGAGCTCACCGAGGGCATGCGCTTCGACA
>JBPCOE010000012.1:0-32826 GCA_051000605.1 Jatrophihabitans sp. | reverse complement strand
ACGCCCGTTTAGTGTACCATCCGTAGGGGGGGGGGGGGAGGTTCCCCTCTCCGTTTGACTTTGGGGGAGGTCCCTTTTGTTTTCGTCCCCCCGTTCACCCCCGCCGCCGGCATCGCTCGTTGGATCGTCGCCCAGCTCGCGGTGTTGCACTCACCGTTGGATCTGGAATTCGTATTCCTGCTGGATCCGGGCGCAGCCGGACGTTGGGACTGGGCCCGCTGGCTGCCGCATACCCGCGACGCGGCGATCGATCCCGACGATTTGGGCACAACGATCGCGCGGTTGTCTGCCGTAGTTGCGACGAGGCGCAGCAGCCGGCCCGCCGGGCCGTCCGCGTGGTCAGGCCCGTGGACGGTGGTCGTGCTGGACCGCGCGTCGTCGCTGGCCGCCGTGGCCGGGCTGCCCGAGTTGCTGGGCGACGGTCCGGGGGTGGGCGTCACCGTGGTGTGCATCGATCCGGCCGCGCGCGGGCTGCCCGCCGCGTGCACGTCGCTCGTGCGTTCAGAGCACGCAGGCGGTAGCCGCATCGGTGTCCGTACACAGGCCGGCACAGTCCGGGTCGACACCGTCGACGTCGTCGGCGATCGCGTGCCGGCTGCGTGGGCCGAGGACGTCGCCCGAGCTCTCGCTCCGCTCGTCGACGCGGGCAACAGCGGTGCGGCTGCGCTGCCGACCCGCTGCTCGCTCGGTGATCTCATGGCGCTCGACATCGACGCCGTGACAGCACGCTGGGGGGCGAGCGACGGCGGCGCGCACACCGTCGTCGGTGTCGCGCCCGACGGTCCGCTGACGGTCGATCTCGGCCGGGACGGTCCGCATGCGCTCATCGCCGGCACGACCGGCTCAGGCAAGTCCGAGCTGCTGCGCACGCTGGTGATCGGGCTAGCGGCCACACACCCTCCCAGCGAGTTGACCTTCCTGCTCATCGATTACAAGGGGGGCGCCGCCTTCGATGAGTGCGCAGCGTTGCCGCACACAGCGGGGTTGGTGACCGACCTCGATCAACACCTGACCCGACGCGCGCTGACTTCCCTGCACGCCGAGCTGCGCCGTCGCGAACAGCTCTTTGCGGACGTATCGGCCGCGGACCTCACTGTTTACCGCGCGCTCGGCCCGAAAGCTCCGGTCGCGCGGCTCGTCATCGTCGTCGACGAGTTCGCCGCGCTCGCCGTCGAACTGCCTGATTTCGTGAGCGGCCTGGTCGGCGTTGCGCAACGAGGCCGGTCGCTCGGGGTGCACCTCGTGCTCGCAACCCAACGGCCGGGGACGGCCCTCTCACCCGAGATCCGGGCCAACACCAGCCTGCGCATCGCGCTGCGGATGACCGATGCCGCCGAGTCCACCGACGTGATCGACGGCCCGGGCGCCGCCCTGCTCGATTCGGCGGTTCCGGGCAGGGCCTTCTTGCGGGCCGGTTCGTCGCCGGTGCCGTTCCAGACCGCGGCAGCGTGCGGTGAAGCGGCCGGCGAGCCGGTGGTCGAGATCCTGGACCACTGGCGCCGGCGACCCGTCCACCCGCGGCCGTCGGGTTGCGACGAGGCCGGGCGCCTGGTCGCCGCCCTCAGCGACTGCGCGATGCGCTCGGGACAGCCCGCCGCCCGCAGCCCGTGGCGGGACGTGCTGCCCGAGGCGGTGTGCCAGCTCGACCTGCCGTCGGACGATGCAACGATCGCCCTCGGCCGGGTCGACCGGCCCGAGCACCAAGAACAACCGCTGCTCGATCTCGATCTCCGCGCATGCGAGTCGACACTCGTCGTCGGCCGATCCGGCTCGGGGCGATCCACCGCGCTCGCCACGATCGCGCTCGGCGCCGCCGCGGTATCGGACCCACTCCAGCTGGAGATCTACGTCGTCGACGGCCGCGGAGACCTACTCAGCACGCTCATCGGACTACCGCACGTGGCGACGGCGATCGGCCCTGACCATATCGACTCGACCGCGAGGTTGCTGCAGCGCTTGCACTCCGACGCGCGCACCCGGCGTCGCCCCGGCGGCGTGCTGCCGCTCCGGTTGCTGCTGCTCGACGCCTGGGACGCGGTGCTGTCCGGCTTGGACGAGGTCGAGGCCGCTCGCTGCATCGACTTGCTGACCACGCTGATCCGGTCCGGCGCAATGACCGTGGCGGTGTCGGGGGACCGTTCGCTGCTGTTGCCCCGCTTCGCCGGGGGATTCGGCACCCGGCTGCTGTTGGCCCTGTCCGACCGCAACGACTACGCGCTGGGCGGCGTGCGGCTCCGGGACGTACCGACCGAGCTGCCGCCGGGGCGCGGCGTGCGGGCGGGCGACGGCGTCACGTTCCAGCTCGCACATCCGGGTCGCACCCTCCGACCCGGATCGGCCCGATCGAGGGCGCAGGAGGTGGTCGCTCGTTGGGCAGCGGCCGGCGGTCGCTCCAACGCTAGCCCCACCGCAGTGCGGTTGCGGCCACTGCCTTCCCAGGTGTCGCTCAGTGTCGCAGCCGCTGGCAGCGCACCGCTCGTACTGGGGTTGGCCGGAGACGCGGCCGCACCGTGCTCGGTCGATCTCGTCGCCCACCGCGCCAGGTTTCTCATCGCGGGGCCGCCCCGGGCGGGCAAGTCGGTGACCCTGTGCGTACTGCTCGCCGAGTCACTCCGGCTGGGCGTCGACGTCGTCGTAGCCGCTACCAACCGGTCACCGTTGACGGTGGCGGCACGGGCAGCGGGCGTACGGGTGATCCTGCCGGGTGATTCCCAGGCAGCTGCCGGCCCGGCACCTACTCGCCCCACGATGCTGTTGGTCGACGACAGCGATGCCTTTGTCGACGGCGCAGGCGCCGACCGCCTCGTGACGTGGTTGCAGAATCCGGACGCGCCCCTCGCGACCGCCGTGGCGGGCCGATACGACGACCTCGCCGCGACCTATCGAGGCGTCGCAGCACAGGTGCGCCGCGACCGCTGCGGACTGTTGCTGCGACCCGGTCCGATCGACGGCGAGCTGCTCGGCATCCGCGTCGGCCGTCGCGCCGACGATGGGCCGCCCGGGCGGGGACTGATCGTCGGCGACCCACGCTGGGGGCCGTTGTTCGACTCGGGCGAGCCGGTACCGATCCAGGTGGCTCAGCCGTGAATCGTCCCGTCCGTCGGCTCATCCATGTGGGGGTAGCGATGCTCCGTCGCGGGTACGAACGTTTCCTTCAAAGCACGCGGGGACGTCCAGCGCAACAGGTTCCAGACCGACCCGGCCTTGTCGTTCGTCCCCGATGCGCGGGCGCCCCCGAATGGCTGCTGCCCGACCACGGCGCCGGTCGGCTTGTCGTTGACGTAGAAGTTGCCCGCGGCGAACCTCAGCGCGTGCTGGGCGTCTGCGATCGCGGCGCGATCCTGCGCGAACACCGCGCCGGTCAACGCGTAGGGCGCAGCAGATTCGAGCTGATTCACGGTGTCGGCCCAGGCGTCGTCGGCGTAGACGTGCACGGCGAGAATCGGCCCGAAGTACTCCTGACGGAACATCGAATGGGTGGGATCGGTCGACTCGACGACGGTCGGCCGGACGAAGTAGCCCACGCTGTCGTCGGACTTGCCGCCGGCGAGCACGGTTGCCGACGGCTCGGCGTGCAACTGCTCGAGAACGCCGGTGAGCCGGTCGAACGAGCGCCGGTCGATCACGGCGCCGCCGAAGTTGGCGAAGTTCGTGACGTCTCCGTAGGACAGTGATTCGGTGACCGACACGAGCTCGTCTCGCACGCCAGCCGTCCACAACGAGCGCGGGATGTACGCCCGCGACGCCGCGGAACACTTCTGGCCCTGGTACTCGAACGCTCCGCGTACGAGCCCCGTCACTAGCGCGGCCGGATCGGCGCTCGGGTGCGCGATGACGAAGTCCTTGCCGCCGGTCTCCCCCACCAGCCGCGGGTACGCGGCGTACGAGCCGATGCCCTTGCCGACCTCGCGCCACAGGTGCTGAAACGTCGCCGTCGAGCCGGTGAAATGGACCCCGGCCAGGGCCGGGTGCGAAACGGCAACCTCGCTGACGGCCACGCCGTCGCCGGTCACCATGTTGATCACTCCCGGCGGCAGTCCCGCTGCCTCCAGCAGCGCCATTGTCTGGTGAGCGGCAAGCTGCTGGGTCGGCGACGGCTTCCACACGACCACATTGCCGAGCAGAGCTGGTGCCGTGGGCAGGTTTCCCGCGATCGCGGTGAAGTTGAACGGCGTGATCGCGAGTACGAAGCCCTCGAGCGGGCGGTACTCCATCCGGTTCCAGGTGTTCGGTGCGCTGTCCGGTTGCTGTTCGAGGATCTGCCGGGCGAAGTGGACGTTGAAGCGCAGGAAGTCCGCCAGCTCGCACGCCGCGTCGATCTCGGCCTGTTGCACGCTTTTCGACTGGCCGAGCATCGTCGCCGCGTTGAGCCGGTCGCGCCACGTGGTCGAGATGAGGTCCGCGCCCCGCAGGAACACCGCGGCCCGGTCGTCGAAGCTGAGCTCGCGCCACGCCGGCGCCGCAGTGAGCGCGGCGTCGATCGCTGCCTTGACGTCACCGGTCGTGGCCTGCGCACTCTCGCCGAGCACGAGATCGTGTCGGTGCGGCGCTCGCACCTCGATCTGATCGCCACCACCCATCCGGCGCCGGCCCCCGATGGTCATGGTCAGCTCGGCCTGTTCGCCGGCCATCGCGTCGAGCGCGCCGGCGAGGGCACTCTGCTCCGCGCTGCCAGGGACATAGGTGCGCACGGCCTCGTTCCACGGGGCAGGCGGGTGGGTGACTGCGTCCATGACTCGATCGTGCCACGCTCGGGCCAATGCGACGTCGGCCAGGCGCAGCCGCGGTCAGCTGTCCTCGACGATGAGCCCGATCTCCTGATTCGCGTACCACGACAGGTCGAAGCCCTCGGCGTCGTCGACACGTTCCTGCGAGCCCGTGTCGCCGAGGTCGGCCGCGATGATCGCCTCCGCGGCCGCAGCGATCGTGGGGGCGGCGTCGGCGTCGTCGACATGAACGGATGCGATTGTCGCCAGCGGCACCGGCGACGCCAGCTGCACGACACCGCGGTCCAGATCGTCGCGCACGGTCACGCCGGCGTCGGCGACATCGACCGCGACCACCACTCGGCGCCGCGCCGCGGCCGGGTCCGCATCGACGAGCCGAAGCGAGCCGCGCGCGGCCTCGCTCAGCGCGGCGTACTCGAGTTCCTCGGCGCCGTCGTCCACGTACCACTCCCGCAGACCCGCGGTGACGGCGAACGCGGTGAGCGGCGCCGGTCCGAGTACGCCGGCATCCAGCAGATCGCGCAACATCGTGGTGGTCGCCGGCACATAGACCCTCACCATGAGGTGTCCTTACGACGGGCGGCATTGCGGCGCCGCTCGGTCGCCCGGCGTGCGCGCCCGCCCCCGCCCTTCCGACGCCCGGGCGCAGCCGAATCGGCCAACCGGACGAGTTCAGCAAGCGATTCCTCGATCAGCTCGGCGAGCAGCGCGACGTCAGGCATCGCGTCGCGGTCGCCGTTGACCCCGTAGTAGACGCCACTGTCGTAGGACGACAACGCGATCGAGACCGCGTGACCCTGCGCCAGCGGCAGGACCGGAAACGTCTCGATCATCCGCGCTCCGGCCGCGTAGAGCGGCAACTGCGGACCCGGTACGTTCGTCACCACGAGGCTGAACATGCGTCGAGTGAGACCGCCGGCCGCTCGAGCCCCGAGCGCATGCAACGTCGGCGGCGCGAATCCACGCAACGCCATCAGCGATGCCGCGCCGACGGCGCGTCCGGATGCCTGGTGCGAGGCCATCGCGTACCGCAGTTGAGCCAGCCGCAGTACAGGATCAGGCTCCCCGACCGGCAGGTCGACGAGCAGCGGCTGCACCACGTTCGTCGGCGGACCGAGCGACGGGTAGGCGTCGACCGGCGCGACGTCGATGACACTCACCGGCACGAGGGCACGCACGGACGTGGCCGGCCGCAACGGCTCGGCCCGCGAGAGCAGCCAGCCGCGCAGCGCCCCGGCGACCACGGCCAGGGCGACGTCGTTCACGGTGCCGCCGAAGGCGTCTCGCACGCTGCGGTAGTCCGCCAGACCCGTGCGGGCGATCGCCAGACGTCGCTGCTCGCTGAGCTCGACGTTCAGTGGTGACGGCGTGGGGGGGTGCAGTAGTGCCGTACCAGCCGAGGCGGCAGCGCCCGCGAGCGACACCGCCCGCAAGAGCGTCGCCCCGACGTCGCGGCCGGCGAAATGCACGGCGTCGGTCAACAGCCACGGACGCCGGACGACGCCGGTGACCGCGTCACGCAGCAGACCCATGGACGTGGGTTCGGGACCCGGCATCCAGATCGCCTCGACGGTCCGGCGCGGCGCAGGCGCGGCGTCGAGTATCACCTGGGCCAGGTCGATGCCGTCGGGATCCCCGATCATCGCCTCGTGTGTCTTCGTCACGATCGCGACGCGACCCTCGGACAGGCCCGCGACCAGATACATCTCCCACAGCGGATGCGTGCGATCCAGCAGTCGCGACTGGATCCGCGCGCAGAAATCCAACAGCTGCCGATCGCTGCCCGGCCGCGGCAGCGCCGAGCGCCGGACGTGATACGTGATGTCGAAACTTGGGTCGTCCACCCACATCGGGTTCGCCAGCCGCCCCGGCACGCTCCGCACCTTCTGCCGGTACCTCGGCGCGAGCGAGATCCGCTCCTCGAGCAGACGCACGAGCCGGTCGTAGTCGAAGCCCGCGGGCGGCGCGGTGAACACGGCCAGGCCGCCGACGTGCTGTGGCGTCGTGCGCGTCTCGCGGTGCAGGAAGGCGACGTCCGCGCTCGACATTCGCTCGGTCATCGCACCCCAATCCCGCCGGACCGCACAGGCGCCGCCTGCCGCCATTCTCACAGACTCGACCTCGTGCACGGCACGCGCCGCGCGAACGCCAGGCCGACGCCCGAGAAGAACAAGCGGCGGCCTGGACGAGCGCGGCAGTGAGCTCGGCCATCGCCGGGCGGACAGAAACTCAGCGTCGGTGCCGCCGGCGAGCCGACGGCACCGGCACACCCGCCAGCTTCGCCGCCAACTCGACTATTGCGTGCCGCAGCGGGCTTGCCGGGCTGGACTCGCTCAGCAGCCGGCCGGTGGCGACTGCGGCGTCGACGGCGCGCACGTCCGCGGGCAGCAGCGCGGTCGGGGGTCGCCCGGCGAATCGTTCGAGTGCGGAGCGCAGTTCGATCTCGGTGTTACCGGGAACCGCGCCCGGCCGAACTCGGTTCAGGACGACCCGTACCGGGGCTGCGATCTCGGCCTCGCGAAGATCCGCGAGCCCACGGACCAGTCGCTGCATCCCGATCGGATCGGCACCACCGACCGCCACGACCAGATCGGCGTCGTCGAGCACGGCCAGGGTGGCACCGTTACGGCGAGGCGCCAGCGTGTCGAAGGACAGCTCCTCGTCGGTCTCGAGACAGAACCCGCAATCGACGACCGTGAAGTCGGCGAGCGCCCGTGCGGCGGACAGCACCGACGCGACGGCGCTCGGGCGGAGCTCCGGCCAGCGCGACGCGAGCGGTATGCCGGTCAGAACCCGCAGCTGGGGTCCGAGGCGCCAGCACAGCGCGGCCAGGGCGGCGGCGTCGAGGCGCTGACCGGATGCCTGCCGGCAGGCCGCGGCCAAGCCAGGCGACTCGTCCAGCAGCCCGAGGACCGCGGCGACCGTGCCGCCGTACACGTCGGCGTCGAGGAGCAGGCCCACGGCACCGAGCCGGCTCAGTTCGTCGGCGAGCGTGACCGCCACCGTCGTGCGGCCGGGCGCGCCCGTCGGCCCCCAGACGGCTACGACCGTCCCACGACGCGACGGTTCGCCGACCGGCACCGGCTCGCCGGCACCCGGCGGAATGGCCATCGACGTCGACGGGTCGGCGAAGGAACGCATCGGTCGCTGCGCGGTCGTCGAGGCCGTCGTCGCCGGGTCGGCGCCACCTGTCCGGACCGCTTCGACGACCACTGACGCGACCACCGCGGCATCGGCATCGTCGGGGACGACGTGGACGACACCAAGGGCACGCATCCGGTCCTCGGCGTCGATGTCGCCCCGCGGAACGACACCGACCGGAACCACAGCGGCAGCGAGCAGTCGATCCACCGCATCGGCATCGAAGCGACGCACGGAGGCAGAGACGAGGGCCGCCCGCCCCTGGCCCGACGCCGCAACGGCGAGCAGGTCGACGACGTCGACGCATCTGCGAACGATCTCGACGGCGGCCGGACCGCGCTCGAGCGACGTGACGAGCCGTTCCTCCCAGGAGGCACCGTCGGCGACCGACAGGACCGGCAGCTTCATCGGCCCGCCGTGGGCGAAGCGCAGGCCGCGAGGTCAGCCGGGAGCCGGCCGGCACTATTGCTCGGCACCGGGGGGTCGGACGGGGCCCCTGTCGGCGGCGGCGTCACGGACGGTGTCGGCGACGGCGCTCCCAGGCTGGGCGTTTCGATCGGGCGTCCGCCGACCAGGACGCCCGCGCGGATCTGCGCGCCCTCGATCGCGAGTGCGGCCACGACCCGGTCGGACAGTGCGGGCGCGACACTGATCACGACGTCCTGCCCGCCCGATCCGGCGCCGAAGGATCCCTCGGAATCGGAGCGCACATCCTGGACGGTGACGTCGGGCAGCAGGACCACGGCCGCACACGACTTCGTCGATACCCACACCTCGATCCGCTGGCCGTCATGCAGTCGGGGTGCCGCGCCGGACGTCAGGGGCAGCGTCACCGTCGTCCGCGCCGCGACCTCGTCGACCGCGGCGGAGGGCACGAGTTCGCCCTTGGATACGCGCCGGTCAAGGGACTTGCCGATCGCGCCCTCGATGCGGTCGAGGTACACACCCTTGCCGTTGTCAGGCAGCTGGACCTGAGTGACCCGGACATCGGCGGCAGTGAGGATCGTGCCGGCCTCCAGATCGCGCGTGGCCGTCACCGACGCATGCGTATCGCTGGCCCGCGACACCACCGTGGCACCGATGAGGACCGAGGCGAGCACGAGGACGATCCCGAGCACGAGTCGGAGGTCGAGCCAACTCGGAGTGGCGATGCGCCGGGGTTCCGGCGACGGAGCGGTCACGCCGGACATAGTGCCGGACTCCGTCATAACTAGCGAATCGCGTCCGTCCGACCTGTGGACAGGTCGGCTCGCGAACCGCACAGATCGAAACGCCCTGTGGATGAGTCCGGGTGCTGTGCGCTCGACCTGCCACACTCGACGTCGAGCCGCGCCGAGCGCCGATCCGATGCCGCCGGACGGCCAGCGAATCCGCCGTACGGAGAGGACCCGTTGCCCGTCATGGCCGCCGAATCACGCTTCCTCACGCTCACCGACGTCGCCGAGGTTCTGAACATTTCGTCATCGCAGGTCTACGCGCTCGTGCGCAATGAGGACCTGAAGGCGATCAAGATCGGCGGACGTGGCCAGTGGCGGGTCGAGCGCGACCAGCTCGAGGAGTACATCTCGCGCATGTACAAGCAGACGAGCGAATTCATCGCCGGCCACCCGTTCGTCGAGTCCGAATCGGACTGACCCACCGCTGACACAACCAGCGCCGGGCGATCATCCGGCGCGGCGCACGGCGACCAGTGCCGTTACTGGCAGCAGTTCGCAGTCCCGCACGTCCTGGCGTCGCCGCGCCTCGCCGGCCGCGTGCGTCGCGACCTCCAGGAAGTCCGCGCCGATTCGGTCGATGGTGGCATCGACGGTGCTGCCGTCGACCAGGTGCAACCGCACGGCGGACCTGTCGCGGGCGATCCCCCGCAACGCGTGTCGCAGTCCGAGCCGCGATTCGAGGACGGACAGCGAGTCCGGCGTCGCTGAGTAGCGCACCAGCCCGCGCACGCTCACCAGCGCTGCCGTCGCCAGTAACACCTCCCGGCCGGCCCCCTCCTCGACGAGCACCCAGTCCGGCCCGACCCGGTCGAGCCTGCCTGTAACGGCAAGCGAACCGGCTCCGCGCAGTCGAAGCGGTAGCCCCACGGCGCCACGCAGGCGTTCGAGCAGACCGAGGGACCCGATCTCGGCCCGGGTGCGCTCGTCGATTTCTCCTGCTCGTTCCGCGGTCTCGAGCGCAGCCGCCTGCGCCTCGAGATCGGCGAACAAATCGTTCCAGCGCATCGATGTCCCTCACTACGGATCGGCCCTATCCATGGAACCAGCATGGGCCTCCCCAATTGACTGCAGTCAAACTAACGTCTATAAAGGCAAACATAAGCAAACGGAGGCGTTTCGTCGTGAAAGATCATGCTGGCTGGGTGCTCGTCGCCGCCGACGCAGGCGTCTTGACGTGCCTCTGCCCGGACTTCTCCCGTCTCGTCCGTCAGCTGGCCGTGCCGCGGAGCTGGTTGGCCACCGACGGGGCGGATCACGTCGTCGCGACCGCCGCCGCTGCCGTGATCTGGCTCGCCGCTGCTTGGGTGGCGCTCGGGCTGCTCGCGGCGATGGCGAGTCGCCTGCCCGGTAGCTGTGGGCCGGCCGCAGCCCGGCTCTCAGCCGCCGTGCTGCCGACGGTTGTGCAGCGGGTCGTCGCCGGGACGGTTGGGCTCGGCATACTGCTCGGACCTGTCGCCGCCGGTGCGCAGGCCGCACCGCCGCACCGGCCCGTCGGCACTACGTCGACTCCCCTTCCAGGCCCCGCCTGGCCAAGCGCCCCCCAGACCGGCGCGCAGCCTCCGAGGTCGGCGGCACCGTTGCCCGGGCCGGTCTGGCCCACCGACGCCGGGCCGGCTCGACCGATACCGGGGCCGAGCTGGCCGAGCTGGCCGGGCGGGACGAGCGAGCCGGGTCAGCCCCATTCGGCGTCGCCGCGGATGTCTCCGCGCAAGACGGTCACGGTGCCGTCCGCATCGTCCCTGCCGCCGTCACAGCCGCCCTCACAGCCGCCGTCCCAGCGACCGTCCGAGCCGCCCCCGAGCCGGCGCCCGGCTACTCCGCCGCCCGGATCCCACCCGACTTCCGACCAGGTGCACGTACGCGCCGGCGACTCCCTGTGGCTGCTCGCCGCTCAGCGGCTGCGGATCGATGGCCCCGCTGCCGACCGAACCGACGCCGACATCGCTTCGTACTGGCCGCAGATCTATGCGGCGAACCGGGTCGCCATCGGCGACGACCCGGGCCTGATCACGCCCGGCCAGGTGTTGCACCTCCCGGCCCCGAACCCGCAGGAGTCGCCATGACGGCCCAGACTGAACCACAGCACCGCGACCGCAGGACGTTGCGGTGACCTCCGTACTCGCCGCTCCGACCATGGATTCGGCCACACCGGCCGCGCGCCCGGCGCTGCGGGTCGTCGTCCGACCGGCTCCCCGCCGCGAGCCGCCCTTCGACGACGAGATCGTCGAGCCGTCCCCGGCCCGTCCATACGACCGGCGCCTGCCCTTCGAGCGGCCGGCCACGCAGGCCGTTCCGATCCCACCGACGTTGCGTCCCTACGGACTGCCCGACCCGACGATCTGGGGGCGCCGACTTCTCATCGGCTTGATCGAGACGGCCGACGGGCATCGCCCGCTGTCCCAGCTCGCCTCCATGCTGAGCCAGTCAGTGGGTCGTGGCCTGTGCGCCGACTTCGACCGGGACGCATCGCTTGGCCGGCCGCACTGGCTGCACCGGGCAATCGTGCTGAACCTGCGTGGCTGCGAGCCGGCGGCAGGAGTCGCGGAAGTCTGCGCGACCGTTGACACCGGACGTCGTGTGCGCGCCGTCGCCATGCGGCTCGAGGAACACCACGACCGCTGGCGCTGCACCCGCCTCCAGCTCGGCTGAGACCACCCTGCTCGGGCACGAACAAGCGGTGGAACGGGTCGCACGCCGTCGGGTCCAGCGTCAGGTCCGCGAGCGTGGATGGTTTGGCGTCTTCGCGAGGCATGAAGCGAAAGACTGGGTGCGAGTGGACCGGATCCTGGACTCGGCGGCAACCAGAACTGGAATTCAGCGCTTGCGCTTGTTGCGCACCCCGCCCTTGTTGCCACGATTACCCCGGTTGGGGTTACCGCGGGCGGCATGTTTGCGGGCGCTGGCGGACTTGGCGCTCTCCGGCTTATCTCCGTCGCCAGTCGTGACCGACGGGTCGTCCGAGCCGAGTTCCGGCGCGCTGTAGGTGAGTGGCGCCTTGCTCTCGGACCGCTCGAGCCCCTTCGCCTTGACGTGCGGCGACTTGCCGTTGGACGACCTACCGTCAGCAGACGCACCGGCGACCGAGCCTTCATGAGCCTCTTGAGCGGCCTTGAGCATCGAGACGTCGATGCGAGGTTCGTCGGGATCGAGCGCTCCCACGTCCCTGCCGTCGACCTCCACATCGTCGTCGACCGCGCCGCCGAGCGCGTCCTCACTGGCCACGGCAACGCCGGATCCGCCGGCCATGGTCGCGGTCGTCGCACCCTGCTCGTCCACCTCGACGTCGAGGTTGAACAGGAAGCCGACGGATTCCTCCTTCACCGCGTCCATCATCGCGCGGAACATGTCGAAACCTTCGCGCTTGTACTCCACGAGCGGGTCGCGCTGGGCCATCGCCCGCAGCCCGATGCCCTCCTGCAAGTAGTCCATCTCGTAAAGATGTTCGCGCCACTTACGGTCCAGGACGGACATCAGCACTCGCCGCTCGAGCTCGCGCACTACCTCGGGGCCGAGTTCCTCCTCGCGCTGGTCGTACGCGGCCTGCGCGTCGGCCACGAGCTCCTCGACGAGGTAGTCGCGGGTCAGGTCGGACTTCTCGCCGCCGGCCTGCTCGATGGCTTCGTCCACGGCCAACGAGATCGGGTACAGCGTCTTCAGCGCCGTCCAGAGCTGGTCGAGGTCCCACTCCTCGGGATAGCCCGAGGCGGTGGCGCCATTGACGTACTCGGTGACGGTGTCGTCGATCATCGGCCGGATCTGGTCGCTGAGATCAGCGCCATGGAGCACCTGGCGCCGCTCGTCGTATACGACGGTGCGCTGCTTGTTCATGACCTCGTCGTACTTGAGGACGTTCTTGCGGATCTCGAAGTTCTGCTGCTCCATCTGCGTCTGCGCCGACTGGATCGCCTTGGACACCATCTTGGCCTCGATCGGGACGTCCTCGGGCAGCCGCAACATGTTCATCATCGCCGCGACGCGATCACCGTTGAACCGCACCATCAGGTCGTCGCCGAGTGAGAGGTAGAACCGGGATTCGCCCGGGTCGCCCTGGCGCCCGGAGCGACCGCGCAGCTGGTTGTCGATGCGACGTGACTCATGTCGTTCGGTGCCGAGCACGTACAACCCGCCGAGTTCGACGACCTCGTCGTGCTCCTTCTCGGCGTCGGCCTTGGCCTGGTCGAGTGTTTCACCCCAGAGCGCCTCGTACTCCTCGAGACTGTCGTCCGGGTTGATGCCGCGCTCGCGCAGCGTGAGGTCGGCGGCGAACTCGGGGTTGCCACCGAGCTGGATGTCGGTGCCACGACCGGCCATGTTCGTGGCGATCGTGACGGCGGCCTTGCGGCCGGCGTTCGCGATGATCGCGGCCTCCCGCGCGTGCTGCTTGGCGTTCAGGACCTCGTGCGGAATGCCCTTGCGCAGCAGCAACGACGACAGCCGCTCGGACTTCGAGACGCTGGCAGTACCGACGAGCACCGGTTGGCCGACCTCGTGCCGCTCGGCGATGTCGTCGATCACCGACGCGAACTTGGCGTCCTCGGTCTTGTAGATGTAGTCGGTCTCGTCTGCGCGGATCATCGGCATGTTGGTCGGGATCGGGACGACGCCGAGCTTGTACGTCTGGTTCAGCTCGGCGGCCTCGGTCTGCGCCGTACCGGTCATGCCCGAGAGCTTGGTGTAGAGACGGAAGTAGTTCTGCAACGTGATAGTCGCCAGCGTCTGGTTCTCCTGCTGGATCTTGACATTCTCCTTGGCCTCGATGGCCTGGTGCATGCCCTCGTTGTAGCGCCGGCCCTGCAGCACGCGGCCGGTGAACTCGTCGACGATCATGACTTCTTCGTCGGTCACGATGTAGTCCCGGTCGCGCTTGAAGAGCTCCTTGGCCTTCAGCGAATTGTTCAGGTACCCGACGAGCGGGGTGTTCGCGGCCTCGTAGAGGTTCTCGATGCCGAGCTGGTCCTCGACGAAGGCCACGCCCTCTTCGGTGACGGCGACGGTGCGCTTGCCCTCTTCGACCTCGTAGTGGGTGTCCTTCTTCATCCGCGGCGCGATGCGTGCGAACTCCAGATACCAGCGCTGATTCTCCTCCGCCGGGCCGCTGATGATGAGCGGGGTTCGAGCCTCGTCGATCAGGATCGAGTCCGCCTCGTCGACGATCGCGTAGTTGTGCCCGCGCTGCACGAGGTCCTCCAGCGACCAGGCCATGTTGTCGCGCAGATAGTCGAAGCCGAACTCGTTGTTCGTGCCGTAGGTGATGTCGCAGGCGTAGGCGGCACGGCGCTGGTCGGACGGCAGGTTGTTGGTGATCTTGCCGACGGTGAGGCCGAGGAAGCGGTGGACGCGGCCCATCCAGTCGGCGTCACGCGCGGCGAGGTAGTCGTTGGTGGTGACGAGGTGGACGCCGTCGCCGGGCAACGCATTGAGATACGCCGGCAGCGTGGACACGAGCGTCTTACCCTCACCCGTCTTCATCTCGCCGATGTTGCCGAGGTGCAGCGCGGCGCCACCCATGAGCTGCACCTTGTAGTGGAACTGTCCGAGCGTGCGCCGCGCGGCCTCGCGCACAACGGCGAACGCCTCGGTGAGGATGTCGTCAAGCGCCGCGCCGTCGGCGAGTTGTTCACGGAACTTGTCCGTGCACTTGCGCAGTTCGGCGTCTGTGAGGCCGACGTAGTCGTCCTCGAGGGTCTCGATCTCCTCGGCGATACGGGACAGGTAACGAACCTGTTTCTGTTCACCGGCGCGCAAAATCTTGGCTAGAACCACGCTGACCATCGTACGGGCTGGCGCCACGAGCCTGGTCCGGCGCACACGCCACTACCGCTCGACCCGGCCCGGACTGTTCCGCACGAGGCTGCGCCGGAGCGGCACACGGCTCTGGCAGGCTAGTCGGGTGGGCCGGTTCCGTGACGTCGAACTCGCCGACCTGGAACTGACCGGCGACCGGCTGCTCCTGCGACGTTGGCGTCCGGAGGACGCCACACGGGTGTACGAGGTCATGCAGGACGCCTCGATGTACGAGTTCATGGCGCTGCCCCGCCCGTACACCGTGGCGGCCGCGCGCGAGTTCGTCACCGGCGCGGGGCACGAGGGCCGCGGCGAGGGCACCGGCATGGGCGCCGCGGTGGTCGACCGGGTCACCGGCCGCGTCGTCGGCTCCGCAGCATTGCGGCTGACGGGCCAGGCCGACGTCGGATACTGGATCGCGCCGGACGCCCGCGGTCACGGGTACGCACGCGAGGTATGCCGGCTTCTCGCGTCGTTCGGGTTCGGCCTCGGGCTTCCCCGTGTCCAGCTGGTGTGCGACGTACGCAACGTCGCGTCCGCACGAACGGCGCTCGCCGCCGGTTTCGGCTTCGAAGGCGTGGCCCGCGACGCCGGACGAACCACCTCCCCGATTCCGAAGCCGGCCGACCTCGCCTGGTTTGCCCGGCTGCCAGAAAGTCCGGACGCGCCAGTCGCGTACGCATTCGCCACCTTGCCACCGGGCGGGCTCACCGACGGCGTGATCGGGCTGCGCGCGCTCGCTGCGTCCGATGCCGCGGCCTTCGCCGAGACCGACGACGACCTCACCCTGCGGGTTGGCTTCGGTGGGCCCACGTCCACCGCTCGCGACTACGAGCGGGCGGCGGCGCGGGCCGCTCTCGACTGGCTCGTGGGAACGCGAGCAATGTTCGCGATCACCGACGTCGAGACCGGTTCGTTTGCCGGCTCGGTGACCCTGCGGCCGGCCGGGCCGCCGCAGGTCGGCGGCATCGGCTACGTCGTCCATCCGGCGTTCCGCGGCCGCGGCTACACGACTCTGGCCCTGCGCCTGCTCCTGCCGTGGGCGTTCGAGACGGCCGGTTTCGCCCGCCTCGAGCTGGGCGCCAAGATCACCAACGTCGCGTCACGGCGTGCAGCAGAGCGGGCCGGTTTCGAGGCCGACGGCATCCGCCGCTGTCGGCTGCGCAATGTTGACGGCACCTTCGCCGACGAGGCCCGCTACGCCCTGGTCAAGCCCGACTATGCCTGACGCGTTCGTCCGCCGGACAGCTTCCCCTCTCAGAACGCCATCCTCGGCACGTCGAATTGGCATTCTCGGAGGGGAAGCTCCACGTTCCTCTCACATCAGCGCCGGCACGATGTGCTCCCAGACCGCGTCGAGGATGTCGATGGTGGGTCCGAGATAGTGGGCCGTGACGCTCACACAGGCCTCCTGGTCGGGCAGCATGATCCCGAACTGACCGTAGATGCCGTCCATGCGCCATGCCCGGTCGCGGCTGCACAGCCACACGTGCAAGCCGTAGCTCCGGTTGTCCGGCTCGGCCCGTCCGGTCTCGGTGGTCTCGGTCGTCATCCGCGCGATGTAGTCCTCAGGGACGAGGCGCCGGTCCTCATGAGTCCCACCGTGCAGGAGCAGCTGCGCGATGCGCGCGATCTCCGACGTCCGCAGCTGCAAGCCGATCGCCCCGAGCGGGAAGCCGAGCGGGCAGCGCAACCACTGCGGGTTGCGGATGCCGAGGGGCCCGAACAGGCGTGGCAGCAAGAACTCGCGTAGGTCCAGTCCCGAGACCGAGTGGACGATCCGGCCGAGGACGTAGGAGTTCGCGCCCGCGTAGTGATACGTGGTGCCCGGCTCGGCGACCAGCGGCGTGGCCAGGAAATCACGCCCCGGATCGCCCGGGTGATCGGCGTCGGGATCGAGCCAGCGGTACCCGTTCCCGGCGGTCATGCTCAGCAGATGTCGCACAGTCATCGCTTCACTCCCGGCGGCCGCGGTACCGGCCAGCGCGGGCAGATGCATCAGTACCGGGTCGTCCAGCGTGAGCAGCCCCTCGTCCGCCGCCACCCCCATCGCCAACGACGTCACCGTCTTCGACACCGAAAATGCGTCGCGACGTATGTCGGCGATCCAGCGCCGCTCGGCGCAACGGCCGTCATCGAGGACGACGTGCAAGCCTTCGATCCCCAGCCGACGGTCATCTGCGGCCTGGCAGAACGAGTCGAGCGCCGCCTCGAAGTTCATACCCGAATGGTAGCCGCGGTAGTACCATCGGTTGTACCGTAGCGAGATGAGCGGAGTCGTGAAGCGCACGATCTCAGTGCCCACAGACGTGTTCGCCGCGGTCGAGGCAGAAGTGACCGATAGCGAGTCGTTGTCCACACTCTTCTCCGAAGGCGCCCGGCTGCTGTTGCGCCAACGCGCCGGAGCGCGCGCCATCGCGATGTATGAGGCGGAACGCGGGCAGATCAGCCAGGACGCATTGACCCAGGCCGACCGTCTGCTCGACGAGGCCGGGCTCGGTTGAGCTCGATCGTCTACGACGCCGGGGCACTCATCGCCGCCGAGAACGGCTCGGAACGCGTATGGGCAATCCACAAGCGGGTCCTGGAGCGAGGAGTTGCCCCAGTAATCCCGGCGACGGTGCTCGCGGAGGTCTGGCGCGACGGTAGTCGGCAGCACCGCCTGGGCCAGTTCGTCCACAGCTGCGACGTCGAAGGCTTCAGTGAAGAGTCAGCCCGGGCCGCGGGTGTGCTGCTATCCGTTGCGGCGCATGGCGTCGTAGCCGCCAGTGTCGTTGAGTGCGCCCTGCGCCTCGCATGCCCTTGCGTCACCGGCGATCGCAGCCACCTCGTCAACCTCGCGGGCCTCCGCCAGATCAACATCATCGACATCTGACCGGCCCGGGTGGGTCGAGCGAACCTCAGGTGCCCAGGCGGATCAGCCCGTAGTCGTAGGCGTGCCGCCGATAGACCACGGAGGCCCGGCCGGTTTCGGCGCACTTGAACAGGAAGAAGTCGTGCCCGACGAGCTCCATCTCGAACAGGGCCTGGTCGACCGACATGGGCTCGGCGGGGTGCTCCTTCTCGCGCACGATGCGCCCCGGACCGTCCTCGGTCTCGTCGGTCTCGGGCTCGGTGAGGATCACGTCGGGCAGCTCTGCGGTCACCTCGGCGAGCGAGGGCGGCGTGCGGCGGCCATGATGGATGCGCCGACGGTCGGCGGCCTGCCGGAACCGGCGCTCGAGCCGGTCGGCGGCGATGTCCAGGGCCTTGTAGAAGTCCTCCGCGCACGCCTCGCTGCGCACCACCGGGCCACGGGTGCGGCAGGTGATCTCGACGTGCTGGCAACTCCCGTTCTGTCGCGGGTTCTTCTCGTGCTGGAGTTCCACGTCGGTCCGGTGGATCTTGTGGTCGTACCGTTCGAGCTTGCCGAGCTTCTCTTCGACATGCTGGCGATAGTGATCCGGTATCGCGACGTTGCGGCCTCGAACGACGATTTCCATGTTTCCCACGACAGTTTCCATCCGACCTCCACCTGCTCGTGGCGCAACCCGGCAGCACGGTGGGTACTCGTCAACCGTTGTGCGGCCGAGATACACCTGATCGTCAAGGTCTGGCCAACGCTAGACCGATCACGTGGGCGCTGCCAATGGATCAGCCTGGACTCGCCGCGGGGTCGCCGCGACGACGGCCGCCCCGCACACCGACCAGCCGGCCGCGACCAGCGCGCGTTCCGCTTCGCGAAGCGTCGCCCCCGTCGTCACGATGTCGTCGACCAGCAACGCCGTGCGACCCATCGGTGGACGCGCACGCAACGCACCACTCAGATTGGCGGCGCGCGCCTCGATGCCGAGCCCGGCCGAATCGAGCATCGGACGCGTCTGCTCCAGGGCGCGGTACGCCACCCGGACGCCGGCGGCCGAGGCGGCCCGGCGCGCCAGCCGAGCGAGGTGATCGCCGCCACGCAGCGCCGCGGTGGCGCGCGACGACGGGATCGGCACAAGGACCACGGCGCGCGCCGACAGGGTGAAGCGGTCGAGCGCCGCGTCGACACTGGCGGCCAGCAGGCCACCGAGGACGCCGGCCAGATCGCGCCGCCCGCGCTCCTTGTAGACGATCAGGGCCCGGCGCAGCGCATCGGCGTACGGGCCGGCTGCGAGCACCTCAAACCCGCCGAGGCTCGGCACGACGTGCGGGGTCGCGGACGTGACGCACCCGGGGCACACCGCCGATCCGTCCCGACCGCAGACGACACATCGCCGAGGCAGGAGCAGGTCCACCAGGTCACCCAGAGCGAGCACGGCACCCAGCGTGCCGGGCGGGACCGGGTCGGGGCGCCGGCGATCCCTCGTTGTGGACAACTGGTCGATTATCGGCTGGGGATGTGGATACCGTCCGTTGCGATGGTGCCGATGGTGGCTACTCGAGATAGACCGGCTTGTCACCGTCGGTCTGCCCGGGTGAATTGCCCGCCAGGCGCCAGCTGCGCCCGTACTGCACCCAGACAGTGCTGTCGACCGACACCCAGGCGATCTGCTGAGGGGCGCCAGTCACGCTGTCGGGCGTGTGCGGCAACGGCCCGAGCGGGTTGGGCGTCCAGAGCGATCCGTCGGCGTTCGTCTCGAAGGTCTCACCGATGCCGTCGACGCTGTTCGTGCCGATGGCGAAGAGTTTCAGCTCACCGATCCAGGCGACGTCGTCGACCGCCACACCGTCGGGGCTGATGGCCTGCAGAGCGTCGATACGCACCTGACCGGCTGTTCGGACGATCGAACCGATGAACAGCTGCGCTCCGTTCCCCGCCCGGATCACGATCGCGATACGCGATCCTTCGGGGCTCAGCCGGAGGGCGGTGATCTCACCCCCGCCGGTCAGGGACGGGATCGAGACCTGCGCGGCCGCGGCTGTCTTGTCCGTGACCGTGAGCCGAAAGATCTTGCTGCCCTTGCTGATCCAGACTTCGTCGAGCCCCGGCGCCCACGCCGGCCGCGACGACGAGACACCACCGAGCACGACCGAACCGAAGCCGGTGTTCTCGTTGCCGACGACCAGCCCGGCCGGGGTCTCGGCCGCGACCGTGAGCGTCGCGTCCGGTCCTTGCCGCGACAGCGCGACGGACCTGAGCAGGTAACGGCCCCGGTTCAGCGGGCCGCCCAGATACTTGCCGGTCTGGCTGACAATTCGCCCGTTGCGCAGGTAGTAGACGTCGTTGTCGGGCAACGGTGGACCGTCGTACTCGCCGAAGTCTGCCGTGCTGAACGACGTGCCACCGAGGTCAGGGATGCCGACCGCCGTTCCGCCGTCGGTGATCTGAATTCGTTCGTCCGGCGTGGCTGCGTCCAACGTCTTCGACACCTGCGCCGCGAGTTGGCGCTTGTCCTGGGCGTTGAGTTGGGACGACCCTGGGATCTCGACGTTCGCCGAGTGCTGGGCGCTGACGCGCACGGTTCGTGCGGTGGCGCGGGCCGGCGTCGTGTCGGACAGCACGGCGTTGCGCAGTTCGGGTCGAGGACCGGCAGCGAGTTGGTTCACCAGCCAGCTGTCCAGGTCGGCGCCGGCCAGAGCGGAGTAGCGGGCGTCGGGGACGAGGCTGCGCGCCGCGAGATCGAAGAAGTACACCGGGCGCTGTTTGTACGCCGCTCTGAATTGCGCAAAACTGAGCAAAAGACCGGGCCGTAGTCCGGTGATCCGCCAGTTGCCGGCTACCTTCTGCAGGGAGAACGGGTAGCTGACGGTCTCGGTCTCGCCGCCGCCGTTCTGACCGTTTCCCCGCAGCGAAGGCGTATAGATCCCGGCGGCGTTGAGGCTGCCGATGATCCGACCGCGGACGACGATGGTCACGCTCGTCCGGCCGACCGGGTACGTGCCGATGTCCACGGTATCGAGAATCGTCGCCGACTGATCATTCCAACCGCGTTGGGTCGGCGGCGACAAGAACGCCCGCGCGGAGGTGTGGTTCTTCGGATCGATGGAGTTGCTGCCGAGGAACCCGCTCACGATCGCTCGGGGGTCGGCGTTGACGGCCGGCACGATCGGGGGGCTGCTCGTCCCGGAGTCGAGGTCCACGCGCCCGACCGTCTGGGGCGCCGACGAGGTCGGCACGCCCGTGCAGCCGGCCAGCGCGAGAGCGACGAGAGCCATCAGTCCGAGCACGGCGCGCTTCGTCATTCGTCCTCCTCTTCGGTTTCGTCGGGGCCCAGCGTCAGCGGCGAGTGCATGAGCGTGTGACCGGCCCGACGGGGAAGGGTGAGCCGGAACTGCGCGCCGCGACCGCGTTCGCCCCAGGCCTGCAGCCAGCCGTCGTGCAGGCGGGCGTCCTCGAGCGAGATCGCGAGCCCCAGGCCGGTGCCGCCGGTGAGCCGGCTGCGAGACGGATCGCCACGCCAGAAGCGGTTGAACACGAGACCGGCCTCGCCCGGACGCAGCCCGACACCGTGATCGCGCACCGTGATGGCCACGGCGTCCTCGTCGTAGCCGACGGTGACGACGACGGGCTTGCCCTCGCCATGGTCCAGCGCGTTGCCGAGCAGGTTGCGCAGGATTCGCTCGACGCGCCGCACATCCATGTCCACCGCGACCGGGACGTCCGGCTCCTCCACCACCACCTCGCTGCCGTGGGCCTGCGCCAGGACCCGGGACCCCTCGACGGTCGTCATGACCACCGAGCGGATGTCGGCGGGGGCGGATTCCAGGTTGGCCGCGCCCGCGTCATGGCGGGAGATCTCGAGCAGGTCACCGAGCAGCGACTCGAAGCGGTCCAATTCGTCGTGCAGCAGCTCCGACGCACGGGACAGCTCCGGGGCGAAGTCGTCACGGCTGGCGTACAGGAACTCCGACGCCATCCGGATCGTCGTGAGCGGGGTGCGCAGCTCGTGCGACACGTCGCTGGTGAAGCGACGCTGCAGACGGGACAAGTCCTCCAGCCGACGGATCTGACGCTGCAGGCTGTCCGCCATGTCGTTGAACGAACGCCCGAGCCGGGCGATGTCGTCCGTACCGCTCACCGCGATGCGTTTGGAGAGGTCACCGGCGGCCAGCCGGCCTGCGGTCGCGCCGGCCACCCGCACCGGCCGAACGACCTGCCGGGTGACCAGGAGCGCGATGCCCAGCACCAGGATGACGAGCGCGAGCGCGGCGACGAGCACGGTGCGCTGGATGAGACCGACCGTCTGCTGCTCGGCGGTGAGTGGGAAGAGGTAGTAGAGCTCGAACACTGCGCCCGACCTGGTCGTCAGCGGTTGGCCGACGATCAGGCCGGCGACGGTCGCGTCCGGGTTCTGGTCACTCGTGCGCACCGGCGTGTACTGGATCGCGCGGTTGCCGAGCCGGACGGCCCGGCCCAGCGCGGCCGGAATGGTGACTCCCGCGCTGTCGTCGTTGCCCTGGTACTGGATGTCGATGCGGTAGATGCTGGCCCCGCTCCCGCCTGCGTCCAGAGCCGCGTGGACCTGCTGTTCGGCCTCGACGACATCGGCGGGCAGCGCCGGGTCCACATCGTCGAAGAACGCCTGAGCAATCGGCCGGCCGACCTCGGACTGCTTGATCGCGGCGTCGCGTTTCGCCTGCAGCACGCCGCCGGCGACCTTGTCGACCAGGAACAGCCCGACGACGAGGACGACCACGCCGGTGACGAGCACCGTCGTCAGCCCGATCCGCAGCTGCAGTGATCGTCGCCAGGTGAAGACGATCCGCTCGCCCGCACCGCGGACCCGGTCGCGGACGGCGTCGGCCGCACCGGTCAGCGCTCGCGCAGCGGCCGGCGGGACCCGGACGGTGGTCATCTGAAAGTGGTCATCTACGGAGGTCCGGCCTTGTACCCGACACCCCGCACGGTGAGGACGACCTCCGGGCGCTCGGGATCGCGTTCGACCTTGGCCCGCAGCCGCTGCACGTGCACGTTGACGAGCCGGGTATCGGCTGCGTGGCGGTAACCCCAGACCTGCTCCAGCAGCACCTCACGGGTGAACACCTGCCGGGGCTTGCGGGCCAGTGCGACGAGCAGGTCGAACTCGAGAGGCGTGAGGGCCAGGGCTCGTCCGTCGCGGGTGACCTGGTGCGCCTGCACGTCGATGCCGACCGGCGATTCCGGTGGCCCGATCGTGAGCGCCTCGCTGGCGACGTCGTCGTGATGACGCAGCCGGGCCCGCATGCGGGCCACCAGCTCCTTCGGTTTGAACGGCTTCATCACGTAGTCGTCCGCACCGGACTCGAGACCGAGGACGACGTCCACCGTGTCGGTCTTGGCCGTCAACATGATGATCGGGGTCCCGCTCTCGGCCCGGATCAACCGGCACACGTCGATACCTGACATGCCGGGCAGCATCAGATCGAGCAGGACGATGTCCGGACGGGTGTCCCGAAAGGCCTTCAGCGCCCGCGACCCGTCGGCCACGAAGGCGGGGTCGAAGCCGTCGGTGCGTAGGACGATGCCGAGCATTTCGGCCAGGGCCGCGTCGTCGTCGACTACCAGTACGCGAGGTTTCACCTGCACATGGTGCCACCCCGGGCGGGTCGGGTCGTGGAAGATGGGCCGATGTGGTCGGACAGGACGGACGCCTGATGGCTGAGCTGACCGCGTCCGTCCTGCGCTCACCGGCCGTGGCGGCGTCGCCGGTGCCGGTGCGTCCGCTCGGGGTGGCCGAACTGCTCGACACCGCCGTGCGGCTCGTGCGGCGCAACGCGCGGGCATCCTTCTCGCTGTCCTTCCCGTTCGCGGTCGTCCGCGCCGGACTGGTGGCCCTGCTGCTGTTGCAGACGGCGCATTCGAGGAACTTCGCGACCGTCCAGCTGCTGCTCGAGTTGTTCGTGTCCGCGCTGTTCGGCACGATGCTGACCGGTCTGCTCGCCCCGGTGTTCATCGGTGAGGTGCTCGGCCGTCGCCTGCACGCGACCCAAGCGATGGCGACAGCGCGGACGAGCCTTTTCGCGCTCGCGGCCATGAGTCTGGTCGTGGCTGCCGCGCAGGAGGTCGGCGTGGTCGTCCTCTTCGTCGGCGGCGCTTGGTTGTGGGGCATCTGGGCCGTCGCCGCCCCGGCGTTGGTGATCGAACGGCTCGGTGCCGGGCGAGCATTGGCGCGTTCGTTTCACCTCGTCCGCACCGACTACTGGCGCACCTGGGGCATTCGCGCCCTGCGCTGGCTGCTGACGACGACCCTCGGCCTCTTCCTGACGATCCCGTTCACCGCGATCGCGGCCGCCGTGAGCGGGTCGGACCTGTTGGCGACCGATGGCCCGGGTATCTCGAATCCCGGTGTCTACGTCGCCATCGTCGCTGTCGGCAACCTGCTGGCGACGACCGTGCTCACCCCCATCAGCGCCGCGGTCGACTCGCTGCTCTATCTCGATCTGCGGATGCGGCGCGAGGGCCTGGATCTCGTCCTCGGACTGCCGCCAGTCGCTGCCCAGCCGGCGGCGCAGGCATGGTGATCCTGCCTGCGGTCGTGGTCGGCCCCGATCCGGTCGGTGGATCGGCCGCGCAGAAGGCGGCCGAGGCCGAGCTGAAGCGAGGCGTTTATCACCACGACGAGCCGAGCCTGCTGACCCGCGCAGCGAACTGGATCGGTGACAAGCTCGGCGCCCTGTTCACCGGTGGCGGCGGCAGCCATGCCCTGTTGCTCCTGCTCATGGTCGTCCTCGGCGTTGTCATCGTCTTGGCGGTCCGGGCGGGCGTCCCGGCGCACCGGGCGCGGGGCGCCGGCGAGATCGAGCTCGATCCGCTCGCCCCGATCGCCAGCCTCGATCATCGCCGGTTGGCCGCGCAGTTCGCCGCCGAGGGACGCCGCGCCGAGGCGCTGCGGGAATGGCTGCGCGCGGCGGTACGCACGATCGAGGAACGCGGCGTGCTGCCCGCCCGCCCCGGTCGCACCGGTGCCGCCACGGCGCGGGAAGCGGGGGTGGTGCTGCCGACCGCGGCGGTCGACCTCGCAGCCGCCACCACGGCCTTCGACGAGGTGTGGTTCGGCGGCCGCTCAGCCACGGACGCCGATGTCGCGCACGGCCGAACCGCCGCCGAACACGCCGCATCCGCGCGCATCGTCCGGGACGCATCCGCCACGGCCGCGCCGTGGTGACGGCAACCACGCCGGCCGGACGCACGCAGGCACGCGCGATCACCGCCGGGGAACTCGTGCGGCCGGTGTGGCGGCGGCTGCGGTACTGGATCGCGGCGGTGGTCGTGCTGATCCTTGGTGGCGTGCTGATCGGCGCCTTGTCCGATTCGCCGGGACGTCCGCTGGACCCCGCCTCGGCCCGGCAGGACGGCAGCCTGGCGATCGCCCGCATGCTTTCGTCCGACGGCACGAGGGTCACCCGGACCACGAGCATCGACAGAGCGGTCGTCGGCGCGACGTCCGCGACGGTCGTCGTCACCTCGCCGGACGACTACTCAGAACGCCAGCTGCGAGACCTGCACCGAACGGGGGCCCGGCTCGTCCTCGTCCAGCCCGGGGTCCGGGCCCTGCGGGCGATCGCGCCCGGCGTCGAGCCCGTCAGCGACAGCACCGTCTCCAACTCGCCGGGCTGCGCGGACCCGGGCGCGGGCGCGGCCGGCGACGTCGACCTACCCGCCGATGCTGTGCCGTACGACGGTGCCGGCACCCGCTGCTATGGCGGCGCACTGCTGCTGGCGCCGGACATCGTCGTCCTCGGCTCGACCGACATGCTGCGCAACGACACGCTCGACCACCGCGGCGTCGCGGCGTTCGACGTCAACGCGATCAGCGCCGACCGCACCGTCGGCGACGTCGTCTGGTTGCTGCCCGGAGCGGACGCCGCCGGCACCGGGCCGGTGTCCATCTGGGACCTGTTTCCCACCGGTGCATACCGGGCCTTCTGGTGGCTGCTCGCGGTCTCGGCGCTGCTCGTGCTGTGGCGGGCTCGTCGGCTCGGTGGTGTGGTGAGCGAGCCGTTGCCGGTGATTGTGCGGTCGGCCGAAGTGGTCGAGGGGCACGGTCGGCTGTACCTGCGGGCGGGCGCGGCCGACCGCGCGGCGGCTGCGCTGAGACAGGCGACCACCGCACGACTGGCGCGCCGGCTGGGACTGCCGCGCGGCACCGGAGCGACCAGGGTGGCCGCCGCCGTGGCGCCGGGGGCAACGCGCTCCCCGGGCGAGGTGTCGGCGTTGCTGTGCGGCGGCGCACCGGCCGACGACGCGGCCTTGTTGCGGCTGGCCACCGAACTCGACCGACTGGAGGCGGCCGTCGGCGACCCGGCCGGCTCTGCTGGGGAGGAAGAATGACCATCGAGTCGAGTCATAGCGCCGACGCCCGGGACGCGCTGGTGCGGTTGCGCGCCGAGGTGGGCAAGGCGGTCGTGGGCCAGGACGCCGCAGTCACCGGCCTGCTCATCGGGCTGCTGTGCCGCGGGCATGTGCTCATCGAGGGCGTCCCCGGCACGGCCAAGACCTTGCTCGTACGCACGCTGGCCGCCGGTCTCGACCTCACTACCACCCGTATCCAGTTCACCGCGGACCTCATGCCCGGCGACGTCACCGGCTCGCTGATCTACGACACGAGCACGAGCCAGTTCGTCTTCCGCGAGGGCCCGGTCTTCACGAACCTGCTGCTCGCCGACGAGATCAACCGCACGCCGCCGAAGACGCAGTCGGCGTTGCTCGAGGCGATGGAGGAACGGCAGGTATCGGTGGACGGACGGCCCCGCCCCCTGCCGGACCCGTTCTGCGTGATCGCGACCCAGAACCCGGTCGAGTACGAGGGCACGTACCCGTTGCCCGAGGCCCAGCTCGACCGCTTCCTGATCAAGGTCATGATGCCGCTGCCCGACCGCGAGACCGAGACGCGCGTGCTCGCCGCGCACGCAGGCGGTTTCGACCCGCGCGATCTGGCGGCCGCCGGCGTGCGGGCCGTTGCCTCGGGCGCCGACCTGGCCGCGGCGTCCGCCTCGGTGCGGCGGGTGCGCGTCGACCCGGCGATCCTGTCCTACATCGTCGAGCTCGCCCGGGCGACGCGGGCTGCTCCGTCGGCGGCACTCGGGGTCTCGCCTCGCGGCGCCACCGCGCTGCTCGCGACGTCGCGGGCGTGGGCGTGGTTGTCGGGTCGCGAGTTCGTGACCCCCGACGACGTGCAGAACCTGGCGCGTCCGACGTTCCGGCACCGCATCGAGCTTCGCGCCGAGGCCGAGATCGAAGGCGTGTCGGTGGACGGAGTGCTCGAGAACGTCCTCGCGTCCGTCCCCGTCCCGCGCTGATGGACGTGCGCTGGTGATCGTTACTGGGCGCCTCGTCGCACTCGCGGCGCTCGGCGTCCTGCTCGCTGCGTGGTCGGCGGCCGCGCTCTGGACCTATGCGCTCGTGCTCGTTGTCGCGGTCGCGCTCGACCTCTCGCTGGGCGGCCGTATCGCCGGCCTTCGTCTGGCGCGCGAGATCAGCGCCCCCGTCCGCCTCGGCGAACGCGGGGAGACGGTGCTGACCTGTACGAACGCCGGGCGGCGGACGATGCGGGCGCTCGTCCGGGATGCGTGGGTGCCGTCGGCCGGCGCGTTCCCCCGTAGCCAGAAATCGGTCGTTCCGGTCGGCGAGCGCCGTCGCATCGTCACCTCGCTCGTCCCCATCCGGCGCGGCGAGCGCCCGGCCGGACGCCTGACGATCCGCTCCTACGGACCGCTCGGGCTCGCGGCCCGGCAGCGTCAGGTGGTCGTGCCGGGCACGCTGCAGGTGCTGCCGGCCTTCGCCTCGCGCCGGTACCTGCCCGAGAAGTTGTCCCGGCTGCGCCAGATCGACGGCGCGGTCCTCGTCCGGCAGCGCGGGCAGGGTAGCGAGTTCGACAGCCTGCGCTCCTACGTCATCGGCGACGACGTGCGCGCCATCGACTGGCGGGCTACCGCGCGTTCCCGGGATCTCGTCGTTCGGACCTGGCGCCCCGAACGCGACCGGCACATCGTGCTCGCCGTCGACACCGGACGGTCGTCGGCCGCGCGGCTCGACGACGAGCCGCGCCTCGACGCCGCCCTGGACGCCTGTCTACTGCTCGGTGCACTCGCGGCGCGTGCCGGTGACCGCGTCGCGCTGGTCGCCGCAGACGTCGCGGTCCGGGGGCGGCTCGGGCTCACCGGGGGCCGGGACGTGCTGCCGCGCCTGGTGGGTGCATTGGCGCCGCTCCAGCCCGCACTCGTCGAGACCGATCCGCAACTGCTGGCCGCCGAGGTGCTCCGGCAGGTTTCGAAGCGTTCGCTGGTGGTGCTGTTCGGCGCGCTCGACACCGCCGCCGACACCGGGCTGCTAACGGCCGCACGCCTGCTGGCGAAGCGGCACATGGTCATCGTCGCGTCACCCACCGATCCCGCATTGGCGCGACTCGCCGCAGGACGCGCGGACGTGGCCGACGTCTACGCAGCTGCTGCGGCCGAACTCGCCGTCGCGCGCCGGGGCGCCGTCGTCGAGCAGTTGACGGCGTTCGGCGTGCATGTGGTCGACGCGCCGACCGACGTCTTCGCCTCGCTCGTTGCCGACGCCTACCTCGACCTCAAGGCCGCCGGGAAGCTGTAACGCGCAGGTGCTGATGCTCGTTGAGGGACACCAGGCGGGCCCGGCCGGTGCGCGAGACCGTGAACTGGCTGAAGCCGGTGTAGTGCGTCTTCGCGAACAGAACGTCGCGGGCGCCGATCACCGAGGACGCGTAGGCGTTGACCACGCCACCGTGACAGACGACCGCGGCCGTCGAATCGCGCGCCGTCGCGGCCACTACATCCTGCACCGCCGCGACAACCGTGCGCTGGAAATCGATGACCGCCTGGTAGCCGCTCTGATTGTCGATCCGCTTTTTCATCTCCGCGACAGCGGGATGCTGCACGTCCTCGGCCGGGATGTAGACACCATTGCCGAAGTCGAACTCGGCGAGGCCCGGATGCTCGCGCACCGTCAGCGACCGCGGGACGGCCAGCGGCTCGGCGGTCTGCCTCGCGCGCAGCAACGGGCTCGACCACACCGCGTCGATCTGCTCGCCGGCGAGCGCGGCCACCAGCGCCCCGGCCTGCCGCAGGCCCGTCTCGCTCAAGGCCGGGTCAGGCGCATCCGACACGATCTCGACTCGCTCGGGCAAGGCATGCCGGATGAGGATCAGACGCACCCGCGCACCGTAACGGGCGGGCACCCGCGGATCGTCTGGTTCCAGACCCATGGCCCAAACCTTCTCGAACCATTCGTCCCGAAGCGACGGCGGAAGCGTCGCCCCACAGAATGGGCAGTGCTCGATCATCAAGGCCTGGGTCAGGCCTTCTGCGAGACCGGCGGTGAAGAAGACTGCGACCGCGCCGACGACTTCGGCGCCACCGATGACCTCGAGCATGTCGCCCAGTTCGCTCTTGATGTCGGCGTGCGCCCGGTCGATGAAGATGTGCCAGCCTGCGGCAGGCGCAAGCCAGGGATCTGTGTGCGTGAGCGAGGTCTACGAAGTGCCCCCGCAACCCGTCGAGGCGGTCAGCGCGTCGCCGATCTCAGGGCTCTTGACGCGGATGATCGAGCCGTCGACGCCGAACAGCACCGTTGCGGATCCCTTCAGCGCTGCCGCCGTCGCGTCCCAGGCGTCGGCGGCGCGATGCGGCCTCCGCGCGTTCGTGGTTGAGACCGGTCTGCCCGAGCAGCACACCGAGGTGATACGTGGCGTTCAGCAGGTTCTGCGTGCCGCTGACGACGCTCGCTGCGGGCGTGCCGAGACGCGCCAAACAGGTTGTCCACAGGACGAGTTCGACGGATCCCGAGACCGCGAGATCATCGACACGTCCGCCACCTGATAGAACCGGAACAATCCAGCCGACGAAGGAGAAGACATACCGTGAAGCTCGATGGAGCAGTAGCTGTCGTCACCGGGGGCGCGTCCGGCCTCGGCCTGGCCACCGTCCGCAAGTTGCACTCGGACGGCGCGGCCGTCGTGATCATCGACCTGCCGACGTCCGACGGCGAGAACGTGGCGGCTGAGCTGGGCGACAAGGTGGTCTTCAGCCCGGGTGACGTGACGTCCGAAGCCGATGTCAGCGCCGCACTCGACCAGGCCGCCGGGCTGGGGACGCTGCGGGTCGCGGTGAACTGCGCCGGCATCGGCAACGCGGTCAAGACCGTCGGCAAGCAGGGCGCGTTCCCGCTGGAGCAGTTCACCAAGGTCGTCACGGTGAACCTGATCGGCACGTTCAACGTCATCCGGCTCGCGGCCGAACGCATGTCCCGCGCCGACGAGGTGGACGGCGAGCGCGGCGTCATCATCAACACCGCGTCGGTGGCGGCGTTCGAGGGCCAGATCGGTCAGGCGGCCTACTCGGCGTCCAAGGGCGGGATCGTGGGCATGACCCTGCCGATCGCCCGCGACCTCGCGAACATCAAGATCCGGGTCGTGACGATCGCCCCCGGCCTGTTCGAGACGCCGCTGCTGGGCTCGCTGCCCGACGACGTCAAGGTTGCCCTCGGCGCGCAGGTTCCGCACCCGGCTCGGCTCGGTCAGCCGTCCGAGTACGGCCTGCTCGCCAGCTCGATCGTGGCGAACCCGATGCTCAACGGCGAGACGATCCGCCTCGACGGCGCGATCCGCATGTCGCCGCGCTAGACCGCCACGGCCGGCGGCTCAGGCCCGGCGCTGCTGAGCGCGCCGGGCCGCCCGCTTGGCGATCGACATCCGATGTGTCTCGGACGAGCCGTCGTAGATACGGAACGCGCGGATGTCGCCGTAGATGCGTCCGATCACGAGCTCCTCGGACGTCCCGAGGCCGCCGGCCAGCTGCACGGAACGGTCGACGATCCGGCCCACCGCCTCGCTGATGAACACCTTGGCCCGCGACGATTCCTCGGTGCCCTTGATCCCCGACGTGAGCTGCCAGCACGTCTGCCACAGCAGCGCTCGCGAGGCGGCGAGGTCGATCTCGTTGTCGGCGATCATGGCCTGCGCCTGCCCGAGCTCGGCGAGCGGCGAGCCGAACAGCGACCGGTTCACGGCGCGATCGAGGGAGATCTCGTGCGCGCGGCGCGCGGCGCCGAGCCAGCGCATGCAGTGCGTCATGCGCGCGGGCGCCAGGCGGACCTGCGCGTAGGCGAATCCGCGGCCCGGCTCGCCCAGCACCTGATCGTCGGGCACGAACAGCTCGTCGATCAGGATCCGGCAGTGCCCGCCCACGGTCGCCGCGTCGAGCGTGCGGGCGTGCTCGGCCACCGTGAAGCCGTCGGCATCGGTGTCGACGAGGAACAGGGTGGCGCCGTCGTCGCCCGCGCCCCCGCCGCGTGCCATCAGGATGCAGAAGGCCGCGCCGTCGGCGCCGGTGATCAGGTGCTTCTCGCCGTTGACCACCCAGCCACCGTCGACGCGCCTGGCGTGGGTACGCAGCGCGGACGGGTCCGAACCCGCCCCCGGTGCCGGCTCGGTCATGGCGAAACACGAGCGCACATCGCCGTCGACCAACGGACGCAGGAAGCGGTCGTGCTGCGCCTCGCTCGCGACAGTCGCCAGCAGGTGGATATTGCCTTCGTCCGGCGCGGCGCAGTTCAGCGCCAGCGGTCCGAGCAGGCTTCGGCCGGCCTCTTCGAGCAGGATCGCGACCTCGTCGAACCGGAAGCCGCCGCCGCCGTACTCGGCCGACGCCTGCGGCGCCCAGACCCCCGCCTGCTTCGCCGTCGCCTGCAGCGAGCGGCGCAACTCGTCGTCCACGCCGTTCTCGAACGCCTGCTGCTCGACAGGCACGACCCGCTCGTCGACGAACGTCTCGATGCGGGCGCGCCAGTCCTCGACCTCGGGACGGACGGTGAAGTCGAACGCCATGCTCGGGCACCTCCGCTGCGTCGGCCAGGAGCGGCCAGCGTATTGCAGCGACAGCAGACCACCGTCAAGATCGACCCGTGCTGCGCGCCGCCCCCTGGACCCGGGCACCCCTGCTGACCCTGCGCCACAGCCCGGGGTCGTTCCTCGCCTGTGTGCTTGCCGGCACGGTGCTGTCGGCGGCGGCGGCGTCCGGCCCTCTGTTCCTCGCGTCGACCGCGACGGCGGCCTTCCACGACCAGGCCGCACAGGCCTGCCCCGAGGCGTCCCGCCCAGGTATCACCGACGACGCCGGTGCGGCGTCATACCCGGCGGCCGCCGAATCCCCGAATCGCTTGCAGGGCAGCGACGCGAGCGTGCGGGCCGCCGACCGCCGCGCCGGCGCTCGGGCGCCGTACCGGGTCTCGACCGCCACGGTGCCGGTCGGCGCTCCCGCGGTGCCCGCCGCCGTGTTCCTCTACTCGCGGCCCGGCAGCACCGCACACGTCACGGTCGTCGCCGGTCGGCGTGCGGCCGGCATCGTGGTGCCGGCGAGCTACGCCGCCGCGACCAAGGTCGGGGTCGGCGCCACGCTGCGAATCGGCGCCGTTGAGCGACGTGTCACCGGCGTCTACCGCGATCTGGCGCCGTCCGCCTTCGTCCCGCTGTTCCAGCTGCCGCGCTACTGGTGCACGTGGACGGACTCGATCGTCCCGACGCCGTTCAACCGGCCGCCGCCGATGTTCCTGGTCGACGATTCGACCCTCGTCGCGGCCGGCGCCGACATCGTCTCGACCTGGTACGACCCGACCCCGGCCCAGGACCGGACGGTGGCCCAGGCGAGCTCGGCGCTCGCGGCCACCCGTTCGGCCGCCGCGCACCTCGACGCGAAGGCGTTCCATTTCACCGCCGACCTGCCCGGCCAGCTGACGAGAACGTCGCGCATCGCGACCGGTGTGCGTGGGCCGGTGTTGCCGATCGTGCTGGCGTCGGTGATCGTCGCCGCCCTGCTGGTCGCGGCCAGCGGCCTGTTCTGGGGGCTGCGGCGCGAGCGCGAGATCCGGCTGCTCTCCTCGCGTGGGGTGGGGTGGATCGCCCTCGGGTTCAAGGCCGCACTCGAACTGCTGCCGGCCCTCGCGCTCGGCTGCGTCGCCGGGTGGGCCGCCGCGCTCGGTGTCGTCCGGGCTGCGGGCCCGTCGTCGCTGCTCGAGCCGGGCGCGCCGACCCGCGCCCTGCTCGCGGCCGCGACCG